>SPJM01000031.1 GCA_006844585.1 Methylococcaceae bacterium
GCGATAAGTCCAATAACTCATAAAACAATAAGTTACGATGTTTTTATGACGAACCTATCAGAGGTGCTGTGATTTCCCACTTATTTTAACGAAAGCTGTATTAACCTTCTATAGTCGTCCATTTAGCGGCTAGTTTTGCAGAACCGATGGCAAAACCGATGCCGACAGCAAATGAAATTGAAATTAAAATAGCCGGATTTTCCAATGATGCGCCTAATAAAACTTCAGGCGTCATTTTATCCGGTGTTTGTAATAAATAACCGAATGTCGCAGAATAGCCTAAAACACTGGCCGGAATCGTTGACAGCGCTGGAATATAGGCCGCCAAACAAAGCACGATCACCGAAACGGTCACGATGACTGCGGCCATGAAAGCGAAACCGAACAGCGGATCCGGGCCGATTTTGGTGATTAAAAAAGCGGCGTAGGTTGCCAAGATAACACCGAAAACTCCGCAAACAACAACATTTTTCGCCACTTCATCAGTCGCGCCTAGAGCAAAATAGGCGGCCCAAGCGATAGTTGCCGCCCAAATCAGAAAAACCCCGCTCAGCGGGCCAACAGCTAAAAAAGTAGCAGCGCCGGCGAGAAGGCCGATACTCAGCGATAATGCGGTTAGATTATTCATAGATCATTCTCCTTAGTTCGCCTCGCTATTATTTTGGGTCTGTACTAGCGCTGAGGCGTAAACGCTATGACAGTTTGAAGAAACTTATTAACTTTACGGATTTTTTTATGTCCCGCGACCAAATCAGTAACGGGCAATTAGTTACCTTTACTCCTTTTATACGAGCCTCAAGATTTCACAGAGTTGGGACATTATGATACTTTATAATTTCCCAGTGAGTGAAACATTCTTTTCGGTTTACGATTTTAAGCCAAGTTTATTAATTGAAAGCGCCCGATTAAAGCTAAATTAATCCAACAATTAAGAAAATAACATGAAAAAACCAGCGCTGAGCCATCAACAACTGTATACCGCTTGTAATGTTGAAAATTTTCATTTCAACAGTACTGCTGAATTGCAAGAGATCGAGATGATACCCGGTCAGGAAAGGGCGATTGAGGCTATTCAATTCGGTATACGTATGACCCAAAAAGGTTATAACGTTTTTGCGCTGGCGCCTTCAGGAACCGGAAAATTAACAACCATACAACAATTGGTCAAGCACGAAGCGATTCATCATTCAGCGCCTTCCGATTGGTGTTACGTGAATAATTTTTCCGAACCCGGCAAGCCTCAGGTTTTCCAATTTGAGCCGGGCAAAGGAAAAGCTTTTCAAGAAGATATGGAGCAATTGATTGATGAGCTGAGCGTTGCAATACCAACGGCCTTTGACGGCGATGAATACCGTTCTAAAACCGAAGAAATCGAAGAAGAATACCGAAAGAAGGAACTTCACGAAATCAGTCAATTACGAGAAGAGGCTATTAAGAACAATATTATTTTAACGGAAACGCCAACCGGCTATGGCTTTGCGCCGGTTGATGAAGATAATAATATTGTCGGCGCGGAAAAATTCAATAAACTGGATAAAGAGAAACAGCAGAAATATCAAGATGATATTTTAGAATTGCAACATAAGCTGCAAATTTTATTAAAAAAATTCCCTGCTTGGCGTAAGAAAACCAAACGAAAATTGCAAAACTTAAATCGTGATGTGGCGGCGTTGGCGCTCAATCACTCCATTGAGGAATTAAAGCAAAAATATGCTAAACATCCTGAGGTATCGGCTTATTTAAATGATGTCGACGCCGACATTTTGCAACATGTGCGCGATTTTATGCCGCACCGTGAACAGCCCTTGCCGTTTATGGAAGCGCAGCAAGAGAGCAATCCCTTTAAGCGATACCATGTCAATTTAATTATCAGTCATAGCGAAGACGCCAGTGCGCCGGTGGTCATGGAGGATCATCCCAATTACGCTAATTTATTGGGACGTTGCGACCATCAGGCGTTTATGGGCGCTTTAGTGACTGATTTCACGATGATCAAGCCGGGCGCTTTTCATCGAGCAAACGGCGGTTATTTGATTTTGGACGCCCGAAAATTATTGATGCAGCCTTATGCTTGGGAGTGTTTGAAACGCGCCTTGCAATCCGGTGAAATTCGAATTGAATCTCTGGAACATTCGCTTAGTTTAGTCAGCACTTCATCATTAGAACCCGAACCGATACCCCTAGACCTCAAATTAATCATCTATGGCGATCGATTGATTTATTATATTCTCAATCAATATGACCCTGAGTTTGAAGATTTATTTAAGGTTGCGGCGGATTTTGATGAAACCATAGATCGACCGCATACTGAATTGGAATATGCGCGAATGCTGGCGACTATCGCGAAACGGGAAAAGCTGCGGCCGCTAAGCCCGGATGCGGTGGCCAGGATTATTGAACAAAGCGCCAGACTTAGCGGCGATGCGGAAAAGTTATCTACTCATTTACGCAGCATCAAAGATCTAATTTGTGAGGCGGCTTATTGGGCCGGTTTTCATGGTCATGAAGTGATTGCCGGGAGTGATGTGCAACAGGCGATAGAGAAGAAAATTCACCGTTTGGATAGAATTCGTGATCGTTTGTACGAAAATATTCACAAAGGGACGGTTTTTATTGATACGGCAAATAAGGTTGTCGGCCAAATCAATGGGCTTTCAGTGTTGCAATTGGGCGAATTTATGTTTGGGCAGCCGTCCAGAATTACCGCTACCACGCGCTTAGGGGCTGGCAAGGTCATCGACATTGAACGTGAAACCGAATTGGGCGGCGCGATTCATTCGAAAGGGGTGATGATACTGTCCGGTTTTATAGCCGCGCGATATGCCCGCGAAATGCCGTTGTCGATGACCGCCAGCCTGGTGTTTGAACAATCTTACGGTCATGTGGAAGGCGACAGCGCTTCTTTAGCGGAATTATGCGCGATTTTATCCTCTTTGGCCGATATTCCCATTCGTCAGGATTTAGCCATGACCGGTTCGGTTAATCAATTGGGTCAGGTCCAGCCGATAGGCGGTGTTAATGAGAAAATCGAAGGTTTTTTTGATATTTGTAAAGAAAAAGGCTTGAACGGACAACAGGGCGTGATTATACCAGCGGCCAATATTAAATATTTAATGTTGCGATGGGATGTCGTTCAAGCCGCTAAATCGGGGGAATTTCATATTTATGCGGTGGAAACTGTGGATGAAGCAATACATTATCTAACCGACTGCGAGCCGGGCGTTCGCGATGAGAACAATCAATATCCGGAAAATTCCTTCAACACCGCAGTGCAAAATCAACTCAACAAATTTTCGGCATTGAGAAGACAGCTTAACGTAGAGGAAGAAAAGGACAACAAGCGTTAAAATTGTGTCTTTGGCCGTATAAAGTAAACATGGGTGTGATGATGAAATCGTCGATTTATCTGTTTTATCGTTTTACAACAACATTGCGGCGTATGACTGCGCCATATTATTCAATGTTATTGGCTTTGTTCATGTTGGTTTGGCAACAAACATTATCGGCGCAGGAACTCACTGATTCATTTGCCGTTGAAGGCATGACAGAGGAAATGCAACGCTTTTGGGGCGGGGTGATCATCGGCGTGGTGGTGTTTGTCGTACTTATCGGATTGTTAGTGTTTTTTTTAAGATCAAATAGACCCGATGATGATCCTGATGAGGAGATTCCGGAGGAGGATTCGGATCATATTCAGTACTATCATTCGGATTTCGGTCATTGTCGTTTATTGATTGATACCGCAGAAAAACAAATTCGAATAGATTATGAAAAAATCCACAAAAAGGCTTTATTTCAAGAAATTGAGGCGTTTGAGGTAATCATTAACGCTAACCCTATGTATAAGATCAGCCGGACTAATGATCATGTTTTTGATGAACAAGCTGAGGGGTATTTGAGAGATTTACTGGCGGATGTCAAAAATGATCCGATGTCCGAAGAAAATAATCGGGTTATCGAAGTTAAAATTTCTTCGCATAGCGGCGCTGAATTCGCTTATGCCTATGTTAATTTTTATTATCGTGAAGGCCATAGACGCTTATCCGGTCGTTCCTTTGAGGACACTATTGAAGACCTGGTTTTATGGTGTTATTTATTGAATATGGTCGTCCAGTATGCCGAACCACAAGATTCAGTAGAAGAAACAAGCTCTGTTTCTGATACTCCGATAAATCAAGAAGTTGAGTCCTTTTCTGAACAAGTTTCCCTGGCTGAAAGTGAAATAAAAGCGCCGAAAAAAAATGTGGAGAGGGTGAAGGATCATTCGCTTGATAGTTTGCTGGAGTTGAATATTTCAGATGATTTAGCGGACAAATTAGCCAAGCTGGCGGCTTTGAAATCACAAGGCTATTTGACCGAAGAGGAGTTTCTGCAAGCTAAACAACAAATAATTAATTCCAATCATTAAGGAACGTGAATTTTATAACATCCGAAACTGACTGGTCTTTCTGTCCATCTTCGGCGTTGCGGAAACAGTTACATAGCTTGCTATGCGCCTGTTTCCGCGCCTCGGCAATCGCTCCCTGCATTGCTCTACCTCCTGCATCCCTGCAGTCGTTGAATATGAACAGAAATCCTGCGCCAGTTGCGGATGTTATTTTATCCCCGTTCCTAACCGGTTTTGATATAAGTCAAGTGATCGGCAACTATCCAGAGTATAGGCTAAGTCTCAGTTTTCTATAGCGAATTGTTATTGTTTAAGTTTTTTTTCTTTGTTATGATCCTTGTTGGTGTTATTGCTATGGCGTTGGTTTAACCCAGACTTCTGCTATCTTGAGAAAGTTCGTAGAGATCTATAATAAATATAAAAGCCTATTGTAAAGGCGGATGAGGTTGATTATGAGTGAAACTGAAAATTTAAGTTTGTATGAAAGAATTGGCGGCGAAGCCGCGGTAAATGCGGCTGTTGAGTTGTTTTATAAAAAAGTGATGGACGATTATCGGATTAACCGTTTTTTTAACCATACCGATATGGCGCAACAAATCGCTAAACAAAAAGCCTTTTTTACCTTTGCTTTCGGCGGTCCGAATAATTATGACGGCAAATCCATGCGCGATGCTCATGTGCGACCAGTTAAATTGGGAATGGATGACTCGC
Source organism: Methylococcaceae bacterium (assembly GCA_006844585.1). GTDB lineage: Bacteria > Pseudomonadota > Gammaproteobacteria > Methylococcales > Methylomonadaceae > Methylomarinum. The sequence goes on from SPJM01000031.1 coordinate 5,099, forward strand.
ATTTTGATGTCGTTATGGAGTTACTGGGCCAAACTTTGGTTGAGCTTAAAGTCCCCGAAGACCTCATAGCCGAAGCCGCTGCTATTGCCGAGGGCGCTCGCGCCGACGTTTTGGGGAAATAAATCGCTTATTCTGTAGGATTCGTATCCAAATTAGAACTGATCTTTTAAGTTTCTGATTGTCGCAAAGGTTTCTATTTCAGAATGGCCTGTTGTTCCTACTGTTTGTTGTAGCGTTCTATGCTCAGTACGCAAAAAAGGATTAGTCGCCAGTTCCTGCTTTAAAGTGCAAGGGATGGTCGGCAAGCCTTGAGCAGTGAGCGCTTCAACTTCATTAATTCTGGTCAATAACGCGGTGTTGTTTGGTTCCACTGTTTTCGCGAAATGTCCATTGTTTAGGGTGTATTCATGTGCGCAATAAATGCGCGTCTGTTCCGGTAATTGTTTGAGTAATTGTAAAGACTCCCACATTTGTTCGGCGCTGCCTTCAAAAAGCCGTCCGCATCCCATTGAAAATAAAGTGTCGCCGCAAAATAAAGCGGCTGATTCCGCGCAGTAATAAACAATATGGCCTAAAGTATGGCCCGGAGTGGCGATAACGTGTAGTTGGCTTTCCCCTAAGCGGATTTTATCATGGTGATTGACGCTTTGATCAATACCGGGAATACGTTGTCTGTCGTAGCGAGAGGCGATAATCTGACAATCAAAGGTTTTTTTTATAGCAAGGTTGCCGCCCACATGATCATGGTGGTGGTGGGTATTGAGTATATATTTCAGACGCCAATTGTTTTGTTCAATTAGATCAATCAGCGGCTCGTCCAGAGCCGGATCTATGATTGCCGCTTCCTGGGTGGCGCTATCAACGATAATATAGCTGTAATTGTCTGACAGTAAAGGAACTTGGGTGACTTGAAGCATCATGAACCTCGCCTTAAAACCAAATATTTGTATGCCGGAGATGTTAACCTTATTGAATCCAGGTTCCTAATACCTAACCACATCAAAAATTGATAAACCGGGGCGCAAGCTTTAGCTTGCGCCCCAAGTTTTATTAAAGTTGATTATAAAGCGCAAGATACTGGTTGGCGCTCATTTCCCAGGAAAAGTCTTTTTTCATGGCGTTACGTTGTATCTGCCTCCATGCGCTTTTGCTGTTATACAGAATCAAGGTTCTTTTTATCGCTTCCAGTAACGCGCCGGGCGTTGCTTCGTTAAAGCTGACGCCGCTGGCGCTTGCATCTTCAATGGTATGCGGTAAAGCATCGACGATGGTATCGGCTAAGCCCCCGGTCTTCCGGACGATAGGCAAAGTGCCGTAACGTTGACTATACATTTGATTAAGTCCGCAAGGTTCAAAACGCGAGGGCATTAAAAATATATCGGCGCTGGCTTCGATTTGATGCGCTAAGGATTCATCATAGCCGATGGTGACGGCGATTTTTTCAGGATATAAACGGGCGTAGTTTTGTAATTCAAGCTCTATGCTGTTGTCGCCGCTGCCCAGTAAAACAAATTGCAACGGCATTTCCACCATTTCTTTTAGACAGTTAATAATTAAATCAATGCCTTTTTGCTCAACTAATCGACTGATCACACCGAATACCGGTATATCTTCGTTGACCGGTAAAGACATGCGTTTTTGTAGAGCGGTTTTATTGGCGATTTTGTTTTTCAGCGAACTGATTGTGAAATTTTGGCTGATATAAGGATCGCTTTCGGGATTCCATTGTTGCAAGTCCATGCCATTCAAAATACCGGATAGAATATCTTGTTTATGGCTGAGTAAACCTTCAAGTCCGTATCCGAATTCCGGGGTTTGGATTTCACGGGCGTATGTCGGGCTGACGGTTGTGATGCGATCAGCATAGGCCAGGCCGCCTTTGATAAACGATAGCATTTCATGAAATTCCAAACCGTCAGGATTCCATAATTTGCCGGGTAAATTTAGCGACTGATACATGCTGGCGGGAAATAGCCCTTGGTAGGCCAAGTTATGGATGGTAAAGATAGTTGCCGGTTTAGGTTTTTCTAAGGATAACAACGCCGGTATTAAACCGGTTTGCCAGTCGTTACAATGGACAATATCCGGACTCCAATCCATATAAGCGCGATTCATAGCGACTTCGGTCGTCAGCCTGCAAAATAGTGCGAATCTTTCGGCAATGTTGGGCCAAGGGTTACCTTGCTCATCTACATAAGGGTTGCCGGGATGATCAAAAAAAGGGCGATAATCCACTAACCAAACGATGACTTCAGTATCCGGTAATTTGGTTTCCAAAATATTGACATCGCGGTTATCAATGCGCAGTGTGCAAATATAACGGGGTTGCTCAATATGTTTGATGCTTTGGTAGTTCGGCAAGATAATGCGTATATCTTGCTCCAGGCTTAATAAGGCTTTAGGTAAGCTGCCGGCTACATCGGCTAGACCGCCTGTTTTAATCAGCGGATGAACTTCACTGGTGGCAAAAAGAATTTTTTTCATAGACTTGCGGAATGAAATATGCTGTTTTTGTTGTTATACGCTGTAGATCCCATGATTGTCGGACGCTTTTAAAAAAGCAATATTGACAGGATCTACAGCTTTATATACTAACGTTCCTAAATTACAGTTTAAAAATGATGCCGGCCAGCGGCGGTAGAGTCACTGTAATAGAGTGATTTAAATTCATCCAAGGAATGGGTTCGGATTGGGCTTGACCGTTGCCGGAGTTAGAACCGCTATAAAAACTGGAATCGGAGTTGAATATTTCGACATAAGAACCTTCTTTAGGAACGCCGATTCGATAGTTTTCTCTAGGCACCGGTGTAAAATTAAGGATCACGATTAATTCCTCATCTTCGCCGGCTTTGCGTCGGTAGCTGATAATGGATTGATTAACGTCGTGGCAATCAATCCATTCAAACCCGCCGGATTCAAAATCATGTTGATAAAGCGCAGGATTACTGGTGTAGAGTTTATTCAAATCGCTGACCAGTGTTTGCAGGCCTTGATGGTTAGGATAGTCCAAGGTATACCAATCCAGCGGGTGATTAAAATTCCACTCCGTTCCTTGACCGAATTCACAACCCATAAACAATAACTTCTTACCCGGATAGGTAAACATCATAGTGTATAACAAACGCAGGTTTGCAAAGCGTTGCCACTCGTCTCCGGGCATTTTGTTCAACATGGCGTTTTTGCCGTGTACAACCTCATCATGAGAAAACGGAAGGATGAAGTTTTCCGAGAAGGCGTAGAGCATCCCGAAGGTGAGCTGGTCGTGATGATAACGGCGATGTATCGGGTTTTCCTGCATGTAAGAGAGAATATCGTGCATCCAGCCCATGTTCCACTTCATAGAGAAACCTAAACCGCCGGTCCAGGTCGGGCGGGTTACTTGCGGCCAGGAAGTGGATTCTTCCGCCATAATCGCGGTGCCGGGATGTTGTTCATGAGTCACTGCATTTAAATGGCGCAGAAAATCGATGGCTTCTAAATTTTCATTGCCGCCGTACATATTGGGGATCCAGTCATCATCTTCACGGGAATAATCCAAATACAGCATTGAAGCGACCGCATCTACGCGTAAACCATCCAGGTGATATTCCTCCAACCAGAAGAAAGCGCTGGAAATCAGGAAGTTTTTAACTTCGTTACGGCTGTAGTTATAGATCAAGGTGCCCCAGTCGCGGTGTTCGCCTTTGCGCGGATCTTCGTGTTCATAGAGAGGCGTGCCGTCAAAACGGGCCAAGGCGAATTCATCTTTTGGAAAATGCGCAGGCACCCAATCAAGAATAACGCCGATGTTGTTCAAGTGGCAGAGATCCACGAAATAGCGGAAATCATCCGGCGTGCCGAAACGGCTGGTGGGGGCGAAATAACCGGTGGTTTGATAACCCCAAGAAGCGTCTAAAGGGTGTTCGGTGATGGGTAATAGTTCAATATGGGTAAAGCCGGTTTGTTTAACATAGTCAACCAATTCTTTGGCTAACACCCGGTAGTTCATGAAATTTCCCTGGGCGTCGCGCTTCCAGGAGCCTAAATGGACTTCATAAATGGACATCGGTTCATGCAGCCAATTTTGTTGGGCGCGTTGTTCCATCCAGTCGTTATCTTGCCAAGGGTAGTGGTTTTCTTCGCAAACGATCGCCGCAGTTTGCGGGCGAAACTCAAAACATTGCCCATAGGGGTCGGCTTTTACCAAGATTTCGCCGCTGTGACGATTGAGCAGCTCAAATTTATATAAACAACCGAAGTCCAGCCCTGGAATGAAAATTTCCCAAATGCCGGAGCCGCCGAGGGAGCGCATTGAATGACAGCGACCGTCCCAGCGATTGAAATCGCCAATGACGCTAGCGCGTTCAGCGTTCGGCGCCCAAACGGCGAAATAAATGCCTTCGACGCCGTCTATAGTGTGTTTATGAGCGCCCAGTTTTTGATATATATGCCAATGATTGCCTTCGCCGAATAAGTGTTGATCATATGCCGATAACACTGAACCAAAGTGGTAAGGGTCATAATGTAGATGTTCATCTCCATCTTCATCAATCCAATGGATTTGATAATGCTCATCTAGGTCTTTATCGCTCGCATCGCAAATAAACATATCCGTATTTGGAATCCGGGTAAATTCATCGCCGTTTTTTCCTAAGCGCACCGTTTCCGCAAAAGGCAGGAAAACTTTAATGATTTCTTTTCCTTCAATTGTGTGATGTCCCAATATGGAAAAAGGATCATGATGCTTTGCTTCAATGATTTTGATTGTGTCAGAATCAAGCTTTGTTTGGGTGTTTGGCTTGTCCATTTTGCAATGCCTCAGTATAGTAAGTAGGTGTTTAAGCTGAATGTTAACAAAATAATACAGTGTAATGAAACTTTCATCTTAGCTATTTTACATTGAATCGTGGCTTTAGTACGGATGTTGAAATTTTTTTCTTCAGCTACGGTTCGTTTAGATAATGAGTTAATTAACTGATTTTAAAAAAAATAAAATCAACTTTTTTCCTAGGGGATAATAATGTCAGAGCAAAATAATCAGCACCAAGAGCGCTTTGTAAGTCATTTGACGCGAAATACCATTGCATTGATCTTAGCGGGAGGAAGGGGTTCGCGGCTCAAAGATATGACAGATTGGCGGGCAAAGCCTGCGGTTCCTTTTGGTGGAAAATTTAGAATTATTGATTTTCCTTTATCGAATTGCGTCAATTCGGGTATTAGGAAAATCGGCATCTTGACGCAATATAAAGCGGATTCCTTAATCAGACATGTTCAACAAGGCTGGGGTTTTTTGCGCGGCGAGTTCGGTGAATATGTCGATTTGATGCCCGCTCAACAAAGGCATTCGGAAAGCGATTGGTATTTAGGCACTGCAGACGCGATTTATCAAAACATTGATATTTTACGCGCCCGCAACCCTGAATTTATTTTGGTGTTGGCTGGCGATCATATTTATAAAATGGATTACGGCGCTATGTTGGCCGATCATGTAGCCAACAAAGCTGAACTAACGATTGGTTGTTTGGAAGTACCTTTAGAGGAGGCCAAGGCATACGGCGTGATGCATGTTGATGAAGACAGAAGGGTCATTGACTTTGTTGAAAAGCCGGAAAACCCGCCGGTGATGCCGGGGCGAACTGATACTGCTTTGGCTTCAATGGGTATTTATATTTTTAACGCGCCCTTTTTATTCGAGCAATTGATTAAGGATGGCGACACGCCAGATTCAAGTCGTGATTTCGGTAATGATATTATTCCGGCAGTGATTGAAAAATATCGGGTCAATGCTTATCCGTTTCTGGATATGCAAAGCGGCGGACAAAGTTATTGGCGCGATGTTGGTACTATTGACGCCTATTGGAAAGCTAATATGGAATTGATTGGCGTCGATCCGGATTTGAATTTATATGATAAGGTTTGGCCTATTTGGACGCATCAGGCGCAAACGCCTCCGGCTAAGTTTGTGTTTGATGATGATGATCGTCGCGGTCAGGCGATTGATTCAATGATTTCCGGTGGTTGTATTATATCGGGCGCTACGGTCAGACATTCCTTGATTTTTTCAAATGTCAGAGTAAATTCGTACTCGGTTGTCGAAGATAGTGTGGTATTGCCAGAAGTGAATGTCGGTAGACATTGCCGGATTAAAAAAGCCATTATTGAAAAAGGCTGTAATGTTCCGGAAGGAACAATCATTGGTGAAAATCGTGAGGATGATGAAAAACGTTTTCAAGTAAGTGCGGAAGGCGTAGTGTTGGTCACCTCTGATATGTTGGGGCAGCAACGTCATATGATCCGTTAACAAACTTTTCAACTGACCGGCTTGTTGCATAAGCTAAGCAGGTAGCCAATTGCTCGTCCTGTGTTGACGGGTTGGGTGTAAGGTATTGATAAATCAGGGCGCGTCAATACATCCGTGTAGCTCTGTGCAACATTCCTGTTGCGCAAGCCTGATTATCAATATCTTACACCCGCCTATTAAAAAGGGGGAGTAGATACGCAGGTGATTCATTTTTGAGCAACCCTCCGTACAAATTTTCAGCGCTGATTCATAATAAATACTCAATCTTTATCTTCCAAATGTAGTACAATCCCTTGCTATTTTATGATGTCGGCTTATGTTGTGAGTTGGCTTTTAGAGATCAGATTGGGTAAAGCAGGTTGTATGAATAACCATTTAAATCAGCGTCGAGCGGGAATTTTATTACATATCACGTCCTTACCGGGCAATGGCAAGACTGGCGATTTGGGCGAAGAAGCCTATAATTTTGTTCGCTTTCTACATGATAGCGGAGTTACTGTCTGGCAAACTCTGCCTTTAGGCGTGACGCACGGCGACGGTTCCCCTTATCAATGCATGTCCGCTCATGCCGGGAATCCGGATTTAATCAGCCTGGAATGGTTAGAGCAAAAAGGCTGGTTGCAGAATACTGACCGTTATGACAGTCGATATTCTGATTCTTTAGAAAAATCATCATTATTGGCGCGCGCTTATAAAGGTTTTCAGGGCTTGGCCAGTCAAGAAGATCAAAAGGACTTTAAACAATTTTGTAAAGATAAGGCGTTTTGGCTGGATGAATTTGCGGTTTTTTATGCCCTGAGAAATGAACATGGACAATGCGGCTGGAATAACTGGCCGGATGGTTTGAAAAATCGTAAGCCTAGCGTATTGCGCGCGGCTAAAAGACGGTTGAGTAAAATCATTGAAGTGATTAAGTTTGAACAATATGTCTTTTTTAAGCAATGGAAAGCATTGAAGGACTTTGCCCAGCAGAACGGTGTGTTGATTTTCGGCGATATACCTATTTTTGTTTCTTATGACAGCGCTGATGTCTGGGCTAATCGAGAAGTCTTCAAGCTGGATAAAGACGGAGATATGGAAGTGGTTGCCGGGGTGCCGCCGGATTATTTTTCTGAAAACGGTCAGCGTTGGGGAAATCCTCATTATGATTGGGATTATTTGCAGAAAACCGGCTTTAAATGGTGGTTGGAAAGAATTAAAACCCAAGATGAAATGTTTGATATCTTGAGGATTGATCATTTTCGCGGACTGGAGGCGGCATGGGAAGTGCCTGCTGATGAAGAGACGGCGATAAACGGTCAATGGGTTGTCGCGCCCGGTTTCGAATTGCTGAAAAAAATCACCGAAACTTATCCGTCCTTAGCTTTGGTGGCGGAAGATTTAGGTATCATTACCGATGAAGTGGAAAAATTAAGGGACGATTTTAAGCTGCCCGGTATGAAGATTCTGCATTTTGCTTTTGGCGACGGAGCGGATAATCCTTATTTGCCGCATAACTGCTCGCCGAATAGCGTCATTTATACCGGTACGCACGATAACGATACCACTTTGGGTTGGTTTTATTCCTTGAATGACGGTGAAAAATATCGCGTTTATCAATACCTTGGTTTTTCCAAGACGGAAATGCCTTTTACCTTAATCGGCACCGCTTTTTCCTCTGTTGCTAATTTGGCTATCATACCCATGCAAGATCTTTTGCATTTGGGGGGGGATTGCCGCATGAATACGCCGGGAACGACTGAAGGAAATTGGCAGTGGCGGTTTTCTTGGGACCAGTTAAGCGAACAAGATTCCGGTACCCTAAAACATCTGGTGCATATGTACGGACGCGCGCAATAATTAAACCTTCTCGCGTTGAAATAAGATCAGTCTGCAATAATTTATTGCAGACTGATGCGTTGTTTGTATTTCCTTGCCCTGTTAATCATCATCTTTACGACGACGTTGTTCCGGAATCGGTAAAATCGGGATGTGATAGCTACGAATAATGTCGATGATCTTTGTTTTATTTTTATCGATTAAACCTTCCAGTAACTCCTTTCTGACGTTATCGCCATAACGCACAGCCATACTCATGGAAAAATCGAACTTTAATCCCGGAGATGATTTTAACGGAATAGAGCGGTATTGCTCCGGATTTTTGGAAATAATATAACCGGCCATCGGTCCCCAAATAATCACCATATCAATTTTTTTTCGTTGCAGATCTTTTTCAATTTGCATGGCGACATTATTTTCATCATCGCCGGTCATTGTTTGGTAGGGAATGCCTTGATCTAGCAAGCCGTATTTTTGCAACCAAGCGGTGCCGGGGCCTCTGTCAAACATGGCGATTTTAAGCGATTCCTGACGTTGTAATGAGAGATTAGCCAGTTGCTTAGGGTTGTTAATATCATCCCAGCCTCGATCCTTAGCGATGATCAAAGCGTATGTTGAGTGAAAATAGGGTTTGGTGGTTTTGGCGAAGTCAAAACCGGTGGGCACTCCCATCACCACATCGCATTTAAATTGATCGCTGTTGTCAATTTCTGATTTTAAGGTATTTCTGATAAATCCGATGCGTTGTGGAAACCAGTAATATTCCAGTTCCATGCCTAACTGGTCGGCGAAAAGCTGGGCGATTTTATTTTCATAACCTTGCTGATCACGGGTGGAGTAGGGTGGGTGTAAAGGATCTGCGCAGACCTTAAATTTTTCTTTGGCGGAAGAAAATCCGGGTGCGCTGATTAAGGTTAAACAAATCAAGGCTTGAATAGTTTTATTCAATATTTTCATTGTGTGCTTCCCAACAGATGAAGTGGCAATAGATGTGAGTGTTTGTAAATTATTTTAAGATAAAAAAAACCCCGAACCGAGGTTCGGGGCTTTTTATTCAGATCTTAAAAAGGATCTAATTTATTTTGGTAATGAAAATACCGTTAAGGTGCCGCCTAACTTGGTGAAAGAACCCAAGCTTCTGTACGCGCCCACGGCGCCTAGACCTTCAGAGTTGGTAGAATCTGAACCATCGTCTAAGCCAGCCGCAATACCGATACCGGCCCAACCGCCGATTCCGGATAATACGCCTACATATTGTTTACCTTCGAATTCCCAAGTATTGACGTTACCAATGATGCCTGAAGGGGTTTTGAATTTATACAATTCTTTACCTGTTTTAGCATCAACTGCTTTTAAGTAACCTTCCAGAGTTCCGTAAAAGACAACGCCGCCGGCAGTTGCTACAGAACCAGACCATACTGAAAATTGCTCTTTGTTAGACCAAACGATTTTACCGGTAGTCGCATCCCATGCAGTAAATTGACCCAAGTTGTGAGAACCGTCAGACTTGCCAGTCATCACATCGCCGCCCGCAGGGTGCATAGTCAATGTTGCGCCTACATAAGGTTGACCCGCTGTGTATGAAACTTCGAACGGCTCGTAGTTCATGCACAAGTGGTTGCCGGAAATGTAGAAGTAACCGGTTTGTGGCGAGAAAGAGACCGGTTGCTGGTTTTTAGCGCCCAAAGCCGCTGGACATACGTTTTCAGTATTTTCGTCTTCGCCGTTATATTCAGTACTGTACTGATTAACAACTTGAGGACGACCGGATTTCATATCGACATGTGTTGCCCAGTTCACTGTTTTGTCGAATTTTTCAGCGACTAACAATTCACCTGTAACACGGTCAAGGGTGTAGCCGAAACCGTTACGGTCAAAATGCACAATCAATTTACGCATTGTGCCGTTCACTTTTTGGTCAACTAAAACAGTTTCATTAATGCCGTCAAAATCCCACTCATCATGTGGCGTCATTTGGTAAACCCATTTGACTTCACCTGTGTCCGCATCACGCGCCCACAATGACATAGACCATTTGTTGTCGCCAGGACGTTGTACAGGGTTCCAAGTAGAAGGGTTGCCTGAACCGTAATAAACCAGGTTCAAATCAGGATCATAGCTGTACCAGCCCCAGGTTGTGCCGCCGCCGATTTTCCATTGGTCGCCTTCCCAAGTTTTCAAGCTTGAGTTTTTGCCGACTTTTTGAACTTTACCATCTTTCCAGGTAGTTGTTTTGTTAGGGTTAATCAATGTGTCCGCATCAGGACCCATGCTGTAACCTTTCCATTCCAATTGACCGGTGCGGGTGTTATACGCCGCCAAGAAACCGCGTACTCCGAATTCACCGCCTGAAATACCGGTGAAAACTTTATCATTAACAACGATTGGCGCGTTAGTGTTGGTCATGCCTAATTTTGGATCGCCATTCTGAACACTCCAAATGCGCTTTCCGGTTTTAGCATCTAATGCGGTTAAAACGGTGTCCGATTGTTGCAAAAATATTTTGCCGTCACCGTAAGCTAAGCCGCGGTTAACGGTATCACAACACATCACAGGGATGGTGACGTCAGCATCCATTACCGGTGTAAATTCCCAAATCACTGATTGAGTTTTTTGATCGATTGCATAAACAGTGTTGGGGAAAGGGGTGTGAACATATAAAACGCCGTTAACAGCTAATGGGCCACCCTCATGACCACGCAAAACGCCTGTTGAGAAAGACCAAGCCGGTTGTAGATTTTTTACGTTTTTAGAATTGATTTGATCCAACTTGCTATAACGAGTACCCGCGTAATCGCCACCCCAAGTGGCCCAGTTAGCAGGATTTTCAGTTAATCTTTGAACTTCACTGTTAGCAGTAGATACAGTAGGTGCAGCAAGTAAAGTAGCTACAGCAGACGCCAGCAGCCAGCTTTTTACAGGCTTCTTCATATGTTTCCTCCTGGTATTCTGTTTAGCGACAGAATACGATTCTGTGTTATTAGACTAATATTAGTTTTAAAGCATTTGTGGATGGCTGTTGTTTAATTATTCAATTTGTGGTTAACCAAAATTAAGCACTTAATGCCATTCCAGCTGCATAAATTGAATGATTTTGCCTGAAAAGTCAACTATTAATGGGTTATGCGCTGGATGCTTAATCTACAGTGTATTGATAAATACTTAATTCTCTAGAGATTTTTATTATGTTTGTTGAAGGAATTGAAATAAAAAAGTCACATTCGATTTTTTGTGTCAGCATGATTATGTGCGCTAAACCGTCCCGCTCAGAGGAACCGTTGCATACAAATAGATTACAAATTGGCATTCAGAAAACTGATTGGACCCACTATCCGGATAGTCTGTTGGAAAAAATCTTAAATTTGTATATAGTTAAGTAATGAAATTAATGATCAGCTCCTTAGGTCATGAGTAATGGTGAAAATAGAATGAATGATATTGATAAAAGCAAAGACCAATTGCTCGAAGAGATTGATCAATTACGCGAAGAATTGGCCGCCATTAAATCCAGCAATACCATTAATATTCTGCAACGGAATTTTGAAAAACAAGCCTTTGCATGGCTGGAAAACTCACCGGTTTGCACCAAGATTGTGGATCTTGATTTTAATTTACTTTACATGAGTTCTTCCGGGGTAAGAGATCTCAAAATCAACGATATTACCGGCTATTACGGTAAACCGTACCCCTTTTCGTTTTACCCTGAATCATTTCGTTCTTTAATGCGCGACAATTTGTTGAAGGTCAAACAAACTGGTCGAGTGATTACTCAGGAAGCTACGGTAAAAAACATCGAGGGCGATGATTTGTGGTATCAATCCACTTTGGCTCTGCTGAAAAATGAAGATATTCAGCTTCAATGCATTATGATTGTTTCCACCAATATTACTGCTCAAAAGCTTGCTGAAGTATCGTTAAAACATGCGCTTGATGATATGGAGATCGTCAATGAGAAGCGCGCTGTTGACCTTTATAAAAGTGAAGAACGCTTCTCCTTGGCTATGCGGGGAGCGAATGACGGGTTATGGGACTGGAATCTGGAAACTGATGAAGTTTATTACTCGCCGCGTTGGAAAAGTATGTTGGGTTTTCAGCAAGACGAACTGGAAGCTAAGCTTGGAGCCTGGGCGTCGTTGGTTCATCCTGATGATAAACAATGGGTGTTGGAAAAGGTTGATGATTATATTGCCGGTCGCAGTGACTCATTTGAAGTGGAAATGCGCATGTTTCATAAAGACGGGCATCAGGTTGTTGTGTTGTCCCGAGGATTTTTGGTGCATCGAAAATCCGATCACAAACCTGTTCGCTTAGTTGGAACGCATGTCGACATTACTGAGCGGAAAAAAACGGAAACGTTTGTAAAAAGAAATTCTGAAATATTAGAGATGATTGCGACCGGCGTTCCGGCCGCTAAAATATACGATGCAATTGCTCTAATGTATGAAGAACGCCATCCAGGCTTGCGCTGTTCCATGTTGGAATTACACGGCAACAAACTCATGCATGGAGGAGCGCCCAGCTTGCCGAAAGAGTATTGCGATGCGGTAAACGGGTTGGAAAACGGTCCTTGTGTAGGCTCTTGCGGCACCTCCACTTATACCGGTAAGCGGGTGTTAGTGGAGAATATTGAGACCGATCCCAAATGGGCCAAAATAAAGCAAGCAGCGCTTCCGCATGGCATGCGGTGCTGCTGGTCTGAACCGATTAGAAATTCGTCGGGCAGCGTTTTAGGCGCTTTCGGCATGTATTATGATTATCCGGCTTTGCCTGATGAAGAAGAGTTGAACGATCTGCAATCGGCGGCCAGATTGGCCGGTATTATTATGGAGCGGGTTCATGCTGAAAATGAATTGAATGAGCATCGCCAGAAGCTTGAAGAATTGGTTGCCAGGCGAACTGCTGAGTTCGAAGACGCCAAGCATGAAGCGGAACAAGCCAACCAGGCTAAAAGCCTATTTCTCGCCAATATGTCTCATGAAATTAGAACGCCGATGAACGGTATTATCGGTATGACGCATTTGGCGCTGCAGACTGATTTGAGCGATAAGCAAAAAAGCTATATTTATAATGCCCATCAATCTGCCGTTACTTTGATCAACATCATAAATGATATTCTTGATTTCTCAAAAATTGAAGCCGGTAAACTCAATATAGAGTCTCATCCTTTTCAACTTATTCCATCCGTTGAGACCGCGATCGGCATGGTGTCGGAGCAAGCCAAATTAAAACAGCTGAAACTATCGGTTGAGTTTGAACAAGGCATCACCGCTTGGGTGTTGGGCGATTCCTTAAGATTGCAGCAAATTTTGTTGAATTTGCTTTCTAACGCAATTAAGTTTACTCACCAGGGAGAAGTATCGCTTACCGTGGCTCAACAGGGTGAAATGACTTGTTTTAAGGTTAAGGATAGCGGCATAGGCATGAATGAAGCGGAAGTTTCCCGCTTATTTACGCCATTTGAGCAGGCCGACAGCTCCACTACCCGTAAATACGGCGGCAGCGGCTTGGGCTTGACCATCTGTTATAACCTGGCCAAATTGATGGGCGGGGGTATTCAAGTAAACACCCAACCCGGCGTTGGCAGCGAGTTTACTTTGGCGTTATCGCTTCCCGTTTCGAAGCCATTTCCTGAAAAAGAGGCATTAAGCCCGGAAAAAACAGTTGATCAGTTATCAGGCGTGCGCATCTTGGCGGCCGAGGATGTCGAAATAAACCGGATTATTTTAGAAGATTTACTGGAATCGGAAGGCGCTCAGGTCACTTTTGCAGAACATGGTCAGCAAGCCTTGGATATATTGAAAGAGCAAGGCGCAACAGCTTTCAACGTGGTGTTGATGGATGTGCAGATGCCGGTTATGGATGGCTATGAGGCTACCCGCCGAATTGTGGGAATGGCGCCGAAATTACCCGTTATCGGGTTGACCGCCCACGCTTTGGTGCATGATCGAGAAATCTGCTTAGCGGCCGGTATGGTTGATTATGTAACCAAGCCAGTTGATCCGGGAATTTTGGTAGCCGCCATACGTCGACATTATCCTTGTTCCAGTGTGGAAGTATAAATTGACAGCATATTGGCGCTCTTCATTCATTGACTATGAAGCTTGGGATAAGCGGAGTAACAAGTTAACCAAATTAATCGCTTCTGTATCATGGTTGACTGGATAGGTTTCATCGCCAGGGTAAACAACATAACGGTGAGTTGCCTGAATATCATCACAAGCGTAATAAAACCCTTTTTCGGCTTTTGGGTTTAAACTGCGTTTAATTTCAATGGCCCATATTTGTTGATCTGGGAATCTTAAAATTAAATCACATTCCGCGCCGCCACTGCTGCGATAAAAATAAGCTTCAGTATTGTGGGGAGCCAGGCTAAGAATATTTTCTATAATAAAGCCTTCCCAGCTACTGCCGCACACGGGGTGGCTTAATAAGTCTTCCTGGTTTTGGATGCCTAAAAGAGCGTGGGTTATACCGCTATCTCTGATATATATTTTTGGCGATTTGACCATGCGTTTCGCAGTATTTTCATGCCAAGGTTTTAATCGTCGCACTAATAGCAAATCGACCATAAGATCCAAATATTTGGCAACAGTTTTTCCATTAACCCCTAATGAACTGGCAAGTTTGGCGGCATTGAGCAATTCGCTTTGGTTATGAGCTAGCATAACCCAGAATCTGCGTAAGGTTTCAGCGGGAATGCGTGGCCCTAATTGCGGTATATCTCGTTCAAGATAAGTACGGATAAAATCTAAACGCCATTGAAAGCTGATTTGATCATCATTTGCTAATAAGCTATCAGGAAAGCCGCCTCGAACCCAGAGTCGTTCGCGTAGCTGACTTGATACTTCTAAGGCATGCAGTGGAGGTAGTTCTATGTATGCAATGCGACCTGCTAATGATTCGCTGGATTGTTTAAGTAATTCAATTGATGCTGAGCCGAGTAACAAAAATCGTGCGTTGCGAAGACCTTTTCTTCTTCCACGGTCTATTAAACCGCGTAAGTTTTGGAATAGCTGGGGCGCTCGCTGTACTTCATCAAGAATAACTAATTTATTTTCATGTTGAGTTAAATACAGCTCTGATTGTGTCAATTTTGCCCTATCTTGTTCCGATTCAAGATCTAAATATATCGCATTCCGATGTTCGGCAATGGCTAGTGCAAGCGTGGTTTTTCCTGCCTGTCTAGGGCCTAATAACGCGACCGCAGGATAATTGTCGATCAAGTATTCAAGTGTTGTTTGTAAATGGCGTGTTATCATCCTTGTAATTATGGACTTTTATTCCTTAATTGCAAGGTTAGTTTGTTCTGGTTCTAAAGATGCAGCAAATATTCAAGTATAATAAAAAACAGGATATCCTAATCAACAGTATGAAAACTAAAGCAACAAACATAGCAGAATTATTGCGGCAAGGTGAAAATGCTTCAATCGAATTTAAAGAGCAGTGCGGCGTATTTCAATATGACGCTACAGCTGTAGAAAATGCTTCAATAAAACAAATTAATTTACACAAGGTCAGTGAATATTTTGATGCCTATCAAATAGATTTTGAACAAGAAGAAAACCCTGAAAATCTATTAAAAAATACTGATATATTGACAGAGCAATATCAAGCAACCATCGCAGGTATGTTGGTTTTTGCATTAAATCCTCAAAAATTTATTCCAAGCGCTTGTATTTCATTTGCTCACTTTGCAGGTAATGAAATTACCGAAGAACTGATAGACAAACAAACCATAACAGGAACATTGGATCAGCAAATAGATACAGCTTTAGCGGTTATCAAAAACAACATAAAAATGCCCTCAACAATTCAGGGGGCAAAAATTGAGCCTAACAATTTTTGTTATCCCGATAAAGTTTCTAGAGAATTATTAGTCAACGCCTGCGTGCATAGAAACTATGCTATTTCTGGTTCAAGAATACGCGTATTTATGTTCAATAACCGTATTGAATTCATCAGCCCTGGTAAATTACCTAATACAGTTACCATTGAAAAATTAAGCTATGGCGTCTCTTATGCCGTCAATCCTGTTATCGTAAAATTCATGGAAAATTTAAGATATATTGACAGACTTGGCAGAGGTTTGCCCATGGTTTGTAAAATCGCTAAAGATTATTGTAAAGCGGTTACATTTGAAGAGATTGGCGAAGAGTTTAAAGTAACGCTTGAGCTGTGAAATAGAACATGAAGACAATAAAGGTTTGATCAGCGCGGCTCAATTCATTCGATAAAGTTTTATTTTAATTCAGACAATAAGGATGTTCTTTATCTAAAAGCATTTATTATAATCATCGATTAAAGGAATTTTCCGTAGCGAATGAAGTGTTGGCGGAATTGCTTGAAAAAGAACCGGCTAAAGCAATATTCCGATTGGAATACGCCATTTCTGCTTGTTCACCAAAACAATGCTGTATGGATGAGGGCTTAGCAAAAATCCTGTCGCCAGTAAGATATTGCATCATAAAGTCAGCAACTTCAGGGGCGACAGGTGTTGTAGCTGCATAGTCTAGATAAATCGGTATATTCAAGAGAATGTTCTATTAATTGTTAGGGGAAAGACTGACTTGGCTTAACTTTTTTCTTGTCTTGGAGCATCCTCGCCTTTGTATACGATGGCATCATTTTCCCAAAGTACAACATATTGGCCTAAGCGGCGTTTTTTTTCTATTTCGTTACTTGCAGCCTGTTTTAATGCATTTAACACAAGCTCGCTATGTTTTGACGGTTGGGTATGATTATTGTTCATTCTCTGATTTACTTATTAGTGATTTATAAACCGCTTCATTTGAAATGATGCGGTGTTTTTTTTGTTGTTCAAAAACTAGAGATAGAGGACTTATTATGCATTCAGCTTGGCTTGTCCAGCTTAGAATTCTACCAATTATTATTGTAGTTTGCTTTTTTATCGCGGTCATTATCGTCAAAAACCGTCCTTCCATAGAACATGAAGACAGCAAAGAATTTATCAGCGCCGCTCAATTCATTAAGGTTAAGCAATATTCGGTAAAACCTGCTATTAAAGGGTTCGGCGAGGTCAGGCCGGATATTTTGTTTGAAGCGAAAGCTGAGGTATCCGGTAAAATTGTTTTTCTGCATCCTCAGTTGAAAGAGGGCGCTGTTTTTCCGAAAGAGACGGTGGTGATACGCATTGAAGAGGATGATTACCAATCCTCTTTACAACAAGCGCAAGCCGATTCCAATTATTCAATTGCCAAGCTGAATGAAATAAAAGTCACGCTTAATAACACTCGGGTCGATTTGAATTTGGCCAAATCCAAGTTGCAATTGGCGGAAAAGGAATTTAATCGTATCAAGGAACTGTTAAGAAAAAATCTGGCATCACAGTCTGATGCCGACATTAAGCAGTCCGAAGTCATAAAATTGCAGCAGGAAGTTCAAACCTTAAACACCCGTTTAAAAACCTTACCCGAACAGCAACGCAGTTTGGAGGCGAGTTTAACCAGCGCTCAAGCGGCAACATTAAGTCAGCAGCGTAATTTGGAAAGAACCATTATCCGTTTACCCTTTAACGCTCGAATTTCTCATCTGAATGTTGAAAACAATCAATATATTACTCAAGGCAGTTTGTTATTTAACGCTCAAACAACGGATAAAGTTTTAATTAATGCGCAGTTTCCGCTCATGAAATTACGCATATTGGGTAAAGGTCTTCAAGAAGAGCAATCATTAATCAGACAAGCTTTCCAACGTGATTTTTCCAATGATTTACTATCCGATTTAGGTTTAAGCGCCACCGTAAAACTGAGTGAAGATCTGGATGCTCGTTGGCGGGGTAAAGTAGAACGTTTTAATAGTTCAATTGATCTCAAAACACGCACCATCGGTTTAATGGTCAGCGTAGATCAACCCAATGCGCAGATTGTTCCCGGCCGTAAACCGCCGCTTTTTGACGGAATGTATGTCGAAGCGACAATCAAAGGAAAGGCGAGGCCATTTTATGTGGTTCCCCGGAGGGCAATGCATGAAGGGGAACTGTTTATTGTTACTCAAGGTAATAAACTGGAGCGTAGGAAGCTTAAACCCGACTTGATTCAAGGCGAGATGGTTTTGTTTGAAGACGGCTTGGAAGCAGGCGAAAAAGTAATTGTTTCTGATTTATTCCCCGCTATTCCAGGCATGAAACTGTCATTAACGGAAGAGTCGGCGGATCAGCAAGCGATCATTGACTGGGTAAAACAAGAGGCGAAACCATGATTCGCTTTTTTGCCGCCCATCCGACCGCAGCCAATTTACTCATGTTGCTGTTGTTGTTTGTTGGTTTCGTTACCCTACCGACACTTAAACGGGAAACGCTGCCGGAAATTAAAAAAAATGAGGTTGAAGTCAAGATTGTTTATGCGGGGGCGACGCCGAGAGATATTGAGGAAAAAATTTGTTTGCCGCTGGAAGATGCGATAGAGGGAATCAGCTTTGTTGAGGAAATAGCCTGTCAAGCCCATCATTCATATGCTTTAGTCATTGTCAAAATGATGGAGGCCGGTGTTTTCAGCGTATTCATGGACGATATTAACAGCGCCGTTGATGAAATCGACAGTTTCCCAGTGGATGCGGAACAGCCGCTTATTCGTGAAATAGGCCGCACTCAGGATGTAGTGACGGTGGCGTTGACGGCGGATATAAAGCGGCAAGAGCTAAAAGACCTGGCCGAACACATTAAGATTAAAATGTTGCGTGACCCTGCTATTCCATTAGTCACGATAGAAGGGTTTGCCAAACGTCAGTTCCAGATTCAAATCAGGCAAGCAAATCTGCGTCAATACGGGCTCAGTCTGGAAGACATTGCAGCTATTATTAAACGACAAGATATTGATTTACCGGCCGGTGAAATTAACACACCGGATAGAGATTATCAGATTCGCTTTAATGATGAGGCGCGTTCTGTCGAAGAGCTTGGAGAGCTGGTTATATTAAGCGGTCAGCATGGCGCTGAAATTCGTCTGGCGGATATAGCCGTTATTGCAGATCAGTTTGAAGATGATTCTAATAATATTGTTTTTAACGGCAAGCCAGCCGCTTTTTTAAAGGTCAGAAAAAATTCCAGCGATGATAGCTTACGCATATTGGAGGCGGTAAAGCGTTTTATTGCTGAGCAGCGTCAACAGCTTCCAGCAGAAGTCGGTTTTGCTTTAACGCAAGATTTTACCAGCGTCATTGAAAGCCGAATTCAATTATTGATAGATAACGCTTGGCAGGGATTGATTCTGGTCTTTGCGGTGATGTGGTTATTTTTCGGCGCTCGCTATGCAACATGGGTGGTGATGGGCTTGCCGGTTTCCTTTCTGGCCAGCGCCTATTTGTTGTCGATATGGGGTGTGAGCATCAATATGTTATCGATGGTGGCTTTGTTATTGGCGTTGGGGATTTTAATGGACGACGCTATTGTTATCAGCGAAAGCATCGGTCGCCAAATCAGCCTGGGAAAATCGCCGCGAGAGGCGGCTGTTCAGGGAACGCAAGCCGTGGCGCGCGGCGTATTATCTTCGTTTGTTACAACCTTATGCATCTTTATAGGCTTGCTTTTTCTGAGCGGCGACATCGGGCAAAATCTAAAAAATATACCCCTGGTGCTGATTTCCGTGATCAGCGTTTCATTAGTGGAAGCGTTTTTAATTTTGCCTCATCACTTAAAGCATTCGCTGGAAAAGACGACAACGGAGTCGATTTCTAAGTTGAGAGAAACATTTAAGCAATATTTTGACCGCTTGCATCAACGCATTTATCAATGGGTGGTCATACTGATTCAGTTCCGCTACCCGTTTATTGGCTCGGTTATCGGTTTGTTGATTTTAACCATCAGTTTGTTAGCATCCGGAATAATCAAATTTTCCGCATTTCCGGATATTGAAGGGGATATATTACAAGCCAGAATTTTAATGCCGACGGGGAGTTCCGTGGCGGCTACCGGGCAAGTCGTTAAACAACTCAATGACAGTTTGAGTCAAGTCAATCAACAGTATAAAGATAACCATGGCGAAGATCTGCTGCAGGCAGTGACGCTCAGTTATGGCATGAATGCCGATGCTTTTGAAACGGGTGCTCATGTCGCCACGGTAAGCGCCGACCTACTCACCTCTGAGTTGCGTGAGCAATCGATCAATGAAATTGCCGCAAACTGGCGTCGGCAAATGGGCGTTATTCCCAATGCTTTGAATATTTCGATCAAAGAACCGATTATCGGTCCCGCCGGGCGCGCAATTTATATTCAATTGCAAGGTGACGATTTAAGACAATTGTCGCAAGCTTCCCATCAACTGCAAAATTGGCTGAAAGGCTACCCCGGGGTGAGTAATTTACTGGATGACTTAAGACCA
Source organism: Methylococcaceae bacterium (assembly GCA_006844585.1). Classification (GTDB taxonomy): domain Bacteria; phylum Pseudomonadota; class Gammaproteobacteria; order Methylococcales; family Methylomonadaceae; genus Methylomarinum. The sequence goes on from SPJM01000031.1 coordinate 25,532, forward strand.
GGGAAACCCGAATTCAGTTTGCATTTAAAACCGGGCGCTTATGCGTTGGGCCTGGATGCCTCTGCGATTGCTATGCAATTAAGAGCCGCTTATCAAGGCATTGAAATATTGGAAACCGCAATAGGATCGGAAATTTTTGAAGTGGTGGTGATTTTGGATGAACAATCCAGAGATGAGTTGGCGGATTTTGATTATTTTCCGGTAATTCATCCGCAAACCGGGCAGGTTATACCGCTTTCTAATGTGGCTGAAATCGTTGCTCGTCGTGATTATTCGCATATTCAAAGAATTGACGGTCAAAGGACGGTAACGATCTATGGCGATATAGATCCGGCGATCAGCAATACTCAAGCGGTTCTACAACATTTGCAAAAGCAATTTTTAGTTGATTTTAAAAAACAATACCCGCACATCACGGTAGATTTTGAAGGAGAGTTAAAAGAAGGTAATTTAACCCGCAGCTCAATGCGGAAAAGCTTGATGTATGGCTTGGCCGGGATATTCATTCTGCTCAGTCTGCAATTTCGCTCGTATTCAGAACCTTTTTTGGTGATGGCGAATATACCGCTGGCCTTAATCGGCGTCATCTGGGGGCATCTGCTGATGGGCTATGACATTACCATGCCGTCATTATTAGGGTTTGTCTCCTTGGCGGGCATAGTGGTGAACGATTCAATATTATTGGTCGAGTTCGTCAAAAAACATGTGCGGGAGGGCATGTCGCCTCACGACTCCGCTGCAAAAGCCAGTTATGAACGGTTTAGGGCGGTATTTCTAACATCGCTCACCACCATTGCCGGTTTAACTCCCTTGTTGTTTGAGCAAAGTCCCCAGGCTCAAATTTTGATTCCTTTAGCGATCAGCATCATCTTTGGCATTGCTACATCAACCTTGTTAGTTTTATTTGTGATACCGTGCCTTTATAGCATTATGGAAGATTTTGGCGTTGGCGTTTCAAAAGCGGAGTAATGTTTAAGCATTGGGTAAGGAAACCTTTTACCAGAGATGAGATAAACAAGCAGTAGGTCAGACTTCAGTCTGACAAAGGTGGTGTGTCGGGTGGAAGAAATGCATTCCACTATTTTTTACGTCTAATGTGTTGAATTTATAAGCTTGTTAAAGATAAGATGAACTTTTTGGAAGGTGATTATGCAAATGAATATGATTGAACAAGCGATTCTCGCGGCTGTACACGAATTACCGAAGCAGAAGCAGCAAGAAGTTTTGGATTTTAGTTTATTTATAAAAAATAATATTACAAACCAAATTGATGAATCAGCTTCCAGTTCTTTTCGTTCTGTTTTTAGACGTTTTTTGAAAGAAGTTGAGCAGGAGCCAATAGACATTGATACAGCTATTTTTGATGGGGAAAGAGAAACTGAAAGCGGCATATAAATGACTTTCAAGTTTTTTCTGGTTTAAAACTAGAGAATTGGTTCAATTAGAAAAGAGCCTATTCACATGGAGGGAATATTAATTTAATACAACCCCCGAATTACTCAAAGTAACGCTTCAAGTATGTCCCGGTATGCGAATCATTGTTTTGGCTCACTGTTTCCGGCGTTCCTTCCGCCACTAAAGTCCCGCCGCCTATGCCGCCTTCAGGGCCCATATCAATAATCCAATCGGCGGTTTTGATGACATCCAGATTATGTTCGATAATAATCACCGTATTGCCGTGATCGCGCAGGGTGTGCAATACCGTCAATAATTGTTGTATATCATGAAAATGCAAACCGGTCGTCGGCTCATCCAAAATATACAAAGTCTTGCCGGTATCCCGTTTGGATAATTCTTTGGCTAGTTTGACGCGTTGCGCTTCGCCGCCGGATAAGGTGATCGCGTTTTGGCCTAAAGTAATATAACTGAGGCCGACATCAATCAAGGTATTCAATTTCCGCGATAAAACCGGAATAGCGCTGAAAAATACCGCCGCATCCTCGACCGTCATTCCCAACACTTCATGGATGGTTTTGCCCTTATAGCGAATTTCCAGGGTTTCGCGGTTATAGCGTTGACCATGGCATATATCGCAAGGCACAAATACATCGGGTAGAAAGTGCATTTCCACTTTAATCACGCCGTCGCCGTTGCAGGCCTCACAGCGTCCGCCTTTTACGTTAAAACTAAAGCGTCCCGGGGTGTAACCGCGCGAACGCGATTCCGGGGTTGCCGAAAATAACTCTCTGATCGGGGTGAAAATGCCGGTATAAGTCGCCGGGTTGGAGCGCGGCGTTCTGCCGATCGGGCTTTGATTAATATCAACGACTTTATCAAATTGCTCAATGCCTTTAATGTCATCACAGGGCGCAGGAATGCAACTGGCTTTATTAATGTGCCGCGCCGCATAACGATACAAAGTGTCATTAATTAAGGTGGATTTACCCGAACCGGATACGCCGGTTACACAGGTCAGTAAACCGACCGGAAAGCTAATATCAACAGCTTTCAGATTGTTGCCATGTGCATTGAGTATTTGAATCTGTTTGTCAGGATTCGGCGGCGTTAATGATAAAGGCGTTGCAATGGACTTTTTACCGGATAGATATTGGCCGGTTATGGAATCAGGATGATTTTCAATGGTTGCTAAATCGCCGTGGGCGATAATTTCACCGCCGTGTACACCCGCGCCCGGCCCGATATCAACAATATGATCGGCGGCTCTAATGGCGTCTTCATCATGCTCGACCACGATGACGGTATTACCTAAATTGCGCAGTCTGAACAGAGTATTCAATAAGCGTTGGTTATCGCGTTGATGCAGTCCGATGGAAGGTTCATCCAAGACATACATCACTCCCACCAAGCCTGCGCCGATTTGGCTGGCCAGTCTGATGCGTTGGGCTTCGCCGCCGGACAAGGTGTCTGCGCTTCTGTCCAGGGTTAAATAATCCAAGCCGACATTGACCAAAAATTCCAATCGCTCACTGATTTCCTTATTGATTTTAGCCGCCACTTCGCCGCGCTGGCCGGGTATATCCAGTTGCTTAAAGAAGTCCAGAGCCTGTTTAATCGGCAGGGCGGTGATGTGGTGTATCGGTTTGTTATCAACAAAAACATGCCGCGCTGAAGTATTAATACGTGCGCCTTCGCATTCGGTGCAGGTTTGTTGCGCCAGATATTTGGATAACTCTTCCCTGACCATTTGCGAATCGGTTTCCCGGTAGCGCCGCTCCATATTAACGATTATGCCTTCAAACGGATGACGACGCGTGGTGGTTTTACCTGCGCCGCTGATGTAACGGAATTGAATGGCTTCGGTACCGCTGCCGTATAAAATAATCGCCTGGATTTGTTTCGGGATTTCATGAAAAGGGGCTTCCGTATCGAAGCCATAATGCTCAGCCAGGCTGCAAATGATTTGATAATAATAAGCGTTGCGTCTGTCCCAACTGCGAATAGCGCCCCCGGCCAAACTGATTTCAGGATTATGAATTACCAATTGCGGATCAAAATGTTGCCGGACGCCTAAGCCGTCGCAACTGGGGCAAGCGCCTTTCGGGTTGTTAAAGGAAAAAATACGCGGTTCCAGTTCAGTTATGCTGTAACCGCATTCGGTACAGGCGTAACGTTCGGAAAAAATAATCTCCTGCTCGTTTTCCATTGACGCAGCAATGGCGATGCCGTCGGCTATGCGCAAAGCGGTTTCAAAAGACTCGGCCAGACGTAGGCTGATATCGTCGCGTATTTTGAAACGATCAACAATCACCTCAATAGTATGCTTTTTACGCAAATCCAAGGTCGGGGGTTCGTCCAGGTCATATACTTCGCCATCAATGCGGGCGCGGATAAAGCCTTGGCTGCGCAAATCCTCCAGTAACTGCACATGCTCGCCTTTACGCTGATTGACCACCGGCGCCAATAACATCCAGCGTTCGCCTTCGGGCTGTTCTAATACCTGATCAACCATTTGGCTGACGGTTTGCGCTTGCAATGAAATATCATGCTCCGGACAGCGAGGAATTCCAGCGCGGGCGTACAGCAATCTTAAATAATCATAAATCTCGGTGATGGTGCCGACCGTTGAGCGGGGATTATGCGAAGTGGATTTTTGTTCGATAGAAATCGCCGGGGAAAGCCCTTCGATATGATCAACATCCGGTTTTTCCATCATTGACAAAAACTGGCGCGCATAAGCCGATAGCGATTCCACATAACGCCGTTGACCTTCCGCATAAATGGTGTCGAACGCCAAAGACGATTTTCCGGAACCGGATAAACCGGTGATAACGATCAAGGCGTCGCGAGGCAATTCCAGATCAATATTTTTCAGGTTATGGGTGCGAGCGCCCTGAATGCTAATGCTGTCCATGAACAAAGTGAAAGTGAATGAAACAACCGCATACTATACGATTGTTTGTTGATTAACGTCTAGTGGGGCTTGATTTTAAATTATGCAATGATCAATTTACCTGAAAATTGACCCTTGGCGTCCGACGATCTTCTTGTTCCGCCAATTCAACCCGAGCATATAAATTAAACTCGCCTTTCGCCATCAGCCAACGATAAAAGGGGACGGAAGTCTTGGCGATGAGTTGATCATTGAGAAACCAGTTTACCCGTTGAATGTTTTGCCAGTGATTCAAGGTAAATTCAAAATATTCTTTATCATCCGGGATGCGGGGATCCATCGCTAATTGCAGATGGTGACTGGGTTGGCGGATAGTCACAGGTTGCGGTATTTGTTTAGCTGTTTCGACAGGGTCATCCATTTTGAACCACTCATCATAAGGAAGACAATCTTCTTTCGCGCATACGGTTTTTTTTATCAAATTCGGACTGAGGCGCAGCGCTTGACTGTCCCGGTTTTTATTTAATTCGTTGAATATCGCCCTTAAGGGCAATACTGCGCCGGATGCGCCGGTTACTTTGTTCATGGCTTGATAATCCATATTGCCGATCCAGACGCCGATGGTGTAGCGGTCGTTAAAGCCTATCGCCCAGGCGTCGCGATAGTCGGTTGACGTGCCCGTTTTAACAGCGGTTTGCTGGGGAAAGTTCAGGATTGAATGATGCCCGAATTCTTTAGAGCGAGCATGCGGGTCGGACAGTATATCGGCAATGATTGAAGCGGTTTCAGATGACATGACAGGCTGGGCGGCGTTTTCATTTTTAGCGAGAAAGGATAACTTTTGAAAACTGCCCATGCGCGCTAAAACGGTATAGGCTTGCACTAATTCCAGCAGGCTGATTTCACCGTTTCCTAAAGCCAAGCCGTCGCCATAAACATGGGGATGGGCATTTAGGCCGGTAATGCCTGTTTTTTTTAAAAAGGCTAAAAATTCATTCATGCCGACAAACTGTACGGTTTTAATAGCCGGTATGTTTAAGGAATTGGCTAATGCCGTTCTCAGCGAAACCGGGCCGTAGTAGCGATGACTGTAATTTCGATAGCTATGGAGGCCGAATCCGACTTGTTCAGTTAACGGCGCATCGTTGATTTGGGTTGCCGCCGTCCAGCCTTTTTCCAATGCCAAAGCATACAGCAGGGGTTTTAATGTTGAGCCGGGTTGGCGCAAGCTTATTGCCGCATTGATTTTATTGCCGGTTCTATCTTTTTGACCTGCGTAACCGACCACCCAGGCAAGGATTTTATTATCGAGATGATCGGCAATAATGATGGCGCCGTTATGGACTTGTTTAACGGCTAACTGTCGGAGTTGATTATCCAGTATCAACTGGGCTTTGTTCTGCAAAGTTAAGTCCAGACTGCTAAACACTTTTAAGGATTCGGCGGGTAAATGTCGCTTGGCGTATTGGATAAAATGCGAAGCATCAACGCTGCTGACCGTTTTGGGCTGGGATAAGGTTTGTCGCTTGAGTTCATTGTTAATGTGTAAATGGGTGGGAAATTTCTTCGCCAATTGAGTGATGGCTTGATCCAGCCGGACAGGGTATTGTTGAGGGTTTAGCCAGCGGGGCGAGCGCAGCATGCAGGCTAAGGCTAACATTTCTTTTTGATTCAGGGTATTCAGATCACGATTGAAATAATATCGGGCGGCTTGTTGAACGCCGCGCCGTTGTGCTAAATAAGGCGTTTGGTTTAAGTAAAACGCCAAAATTTGCGCCTTGCTGTAGCGTTGTTCCAAATCAATCGCTTCAAAGCCTTCCAGCCAGCGCGACCAGAAAGTGCGGGGGCGCAGATTGATCATTCTGACCACTTGTTCGGTGATGGTGCTGGCGCCTCTAACAATGCGCCCGGCGAGGATATTTTGTTTGATAGCCTGTAGTCTTGCTAACCAATCCGGGCCATGATGTTGGTAAAAACGTTTATCTTCAGCAAGAATAAAGGATTGTTGGAGAAATTTGGGGATGTTGTCTAAACTTACCCAAT
>SPJM01000310.1 GCA_006844585.1 Methylococcaceae bacterium
TTAAAAACATGTTAAAAGCATCTCCCATCGTGATTCCTAATTCTTTAAAAATCAGCTTGGCCTTTTCTTTTGACTCTTTATCTAACTTAATACTGGTCGTTTCTTTTAAAGTAGCGGGCATAACAACCTCCTTAAATAATACTTTAATATTATTGTGGCGAATAAGTTCAAAAATTTCAGGGGATTTTGTTGATCTGACAAAAGAGACAACTCAAATTCAGATCGCCTGTGTCGCAAAACACCTTCCATTACAGGGTTTTCTGTTAACGATAAGTTAATGCTTTACGCCAGACTTTGTTTCTGATGCGGTTCTTTTTATGCAAACCAATTCTCTAACTCCAAATTTTTAAACTCGGAAAAGTCATCAGTATTCCGCGTTACCAATATTAAATTATTAACCGCAGCTATTGCTGCAATTTCGCCATCAGCATAGGCTGGAGTTTGACCTTGCGCTTTAAGTACGGCTCGTTGCTTTGCATACCATTCTGCTGCTAATGAGTCATACGGTATAATAATTAATCCGCCATTTTGCAATGTCAGTAAATAAGATTGTAATTCTGTTTTTCTTTTTGATTCTGCTAACAATTCACAACCATACTGCAATTCATGCCAGACAATGGCTGCGGTTACATATTGACCATCATATTGAGCCAAGCGTCGCATCACATTACTGTTTGGTTGCTTTCGAGCGGGTTCTGAAAGAATATTGGTGTCTAATAAATAGTTTATTCGTCCCATGAAAACTCACGCTCAGAAGACTCTTTACGTATTGTTTTAAGTTCCTTATCACTTAAAGCAATATCCGATGCTTCATCTAACTGATTACGCCAGTTTAAAATAGCAGAATTAAGACTTTTAACGGGCGAAATTAATTGCTGATATTGAGCCTCTGACATCATAACCGCAACGGGTTTGCCATAACGGGTTAGATGAATAGTTTCTTCAACTTCAAGCTGATGGATCAACTGGGATAAATTATTTTTGGCTTCGGCAATCGTGCTTGTTTTCATAGTAGCCTCCCTTTAGAGTTATGGCTATCATTATAGCCATATTGTATTTATAATAAGGCTATAAATACAAACTTTCTTAATGTTATTGTCCTGATAAAAGAGACAACTCAAATTCAGATCGCCTGTGTCGCAAAACATCTTCCATTACACAAGAAGATCATCAATATTTAAAACAACATCAGTACGAAATTGTTCATAAACACTTTGACGTGGGGTACAGGCTTCTTTTAGGCGCATGCTTGTATTTCCTTATGTTATACAGATTGTTTTAAAAAATCACTTTTCAGTGAATATTACTCAAAATTAGCAGCATTAACGAATAGTAGTCTGAATGTATATCCTGCGAACCTCAAGCGCAGCCCAAATTCGGGCTGCAACGGATCAATGGTTATAAGGGACTGTATATTAAATTTCCGGTCACGCTGTTCACAGTAGGGTTTTGCTCGCCACAGATCAAATTAGCGCCGTTGAACTGCACATGATCCTCCGCAATAGTAACGCCGGGAACGCCTGATGCGCTGAAATCAATGACAAAGCATTTGATAATTTCATCACCATTGGAATTCGCCACCCCAAAATTGATATTGGACGCCGCAGACGGCAAACCGGATTTACTGAGTACGTCCAGTATTGTCAACTGCCCATTTCGATTCAACTCCCAGCGAATATTCACAAGATCGGAACCTAAACCGCCGCTGACAGGATGACTAGCCACACCGGGCGAAAGCGGATTAAAATTTGCCGGAAGCCGCCCATCATTCACAGCCGCACCGCTGAACGCCACCCCATCTTCGCCTGTGCTAATGCTTGAGCGTGAAAAAGTTGCAGCATCAAAATAAAGGGAGCTATCAACATCCAATTGACTGTTAGCGGTAAAATCCAAGCCGAAATATACATTATAATTTTCTGCATTGAATTGCGACGCAGAAAAAGGCAAAGATAACGATAAGTGATTAATTGTCGCACAAGGAGTGTTTGCCAAGGTCGGTGAAATTCCGGGATGCCATTGGAAATCCTGTAATGATAAATAATAAAAATCACTCTGATCAACTTGCTGGGCAAGCAAAAAATAATCCGCCGACTGATCCTTTTTATCTTGACAGTTCAAATCCAGCTTCAAATTCAATTTTTCATCACCATATTGCGTTTCGCCGCTTAGACGCGCTTGCGGCGTCTGGTAAGTGATATTATTCCAAGGTTTTAATACTGATTCTCCGGGTTCAACGTCACGGGCTTCTATTAAATCCAATTGACCGTCTTTATCGAAATCAGCCGGAAACAAGACAGTTGTATTAGAACTCGAATCTAAACTGAAGCGTTGATACTTGTCGGAGCCGTCATTGATTAAAATGCTGTTTTTTTCACCATAATTGGCAAAAATAATATCTTTAAAACCATCATCATTTAAATCGCCAAAGTGACAACCCTGGGTTTTATCCATCTCGCCATCATCAGTAACAATAACCGGTATGGCTCTTTCATCCATGAAATAAATCGAGTTTTTTTGCTCAAAACGGGTAATGACAATCGTTTGATCACCGTTTTCAGCTTCATCAACACAGATGCCTGTAGACTGAGTGTTATCCGCGTCAATTTCGCTGGCTGTAAACTGATCGGTTCCAGGCGTACGCGTCCATAAAATATCCGCCTCACTGTATCGCGTTTCAATAAACTGATCATCATTTAAGCGAACCATCCCGGTAGTAGGATGATCATCATCCAAACCACTGGTCAGGCCAAAAGTCTGACGATCACCAGAAAGGCGGGTAAACTCGCCGAATCCATCATTTTGGAAAATTTGTTTGGGTTGATTAAAATTGCCGACCACCAAATCCAGATCGCCATCATTATCCAAATCCATTAAGACCATGCCGGTGCTGTTGGCATTATTAAAAGATTGCCCGGAATCAGTAAAACCCTGACGACCATTATTCAACCATACAGAACTACTGCCGTTACCGACCGTGATAATATCCTTGAGATTATCACCGTTAAGATCGCCTATGCCTATATCAGTGCTATCCGGTAATTGCGGACACTGGGGAACCAATCCCCAGCCCATTGCCAAAAGAATGTTTCCCCAGTGATTCTGCGCTATGTTCACGCCTATCGGACAAACAATATCCGGATCAGGCTTAACCGCCCCATAAAAAAAACTGTAATAAGCTAAAATGCGCGTCCGTTGAACTTGTTGAACCATGGCGACCGCAACGTTGGATATATCGATAAAACCCGGCACAACAGTGGTTTGGGCAGGATTAACCGCATAGCCCTCATTCAAACTTATCCCGAAAATCAGGAGCATCGTTAACAAACATTTTTGAAATTTCATATTTAGCCCCCGAAATTATTGGTTTATACCTGCCTTCTCTACTCCTATTACAATGCAAAGTCAAACTGATATTGATTTATGTTTTCCGGCGGTATTGTTTAGAAGCGCCTCAAAGTATGTTAAAACGCAAATGGCTGGCTGGCGTTATTTTTGATGCTCAATTAAAAGCTCGTGAACCAGACAATGAAATCAATCCCTTTGTGACTCCACCCAAAAATATCTGAAGCTCTCAATTATTACCCATCCAATGGAATCTTCAACACCTGACCGATGCGAATAGTATTACTGACCAAGGCATTTGCCGATTTGATCGATTTCATGCTGACCCCATAAAGCACAGCAATACCGGAAAGCGTTTCGCCACGGGTAATAATATGTTTGGTTTGTTTTTTATAAATAGAAGCCAATAAGGTATCGGCAGGCGCATATTCTTTAAAATAACCCAAAACGCCTTTAAAAATGGCGGCGGCCATTTTTTGTTGATGCTTGGCGTTGCGTAATTTAGCCTCTTCATCAGGATTGGAAATAAAAGCCGTCTCCACCAAAATAGACGGAATATCCGGTGATTTCAGCACCGCAAACCCCGCTTTTTGCACGGCATCATTATGCAAATGACCGATACTTTTAAAATGCTTCAATACTTTTCCGGCCACTTCCCGACTCGCTTCTTTGCTGGCGGTTTGCGACAAATCCAACAACACCGACGCCAAGGTATCATCCATCTCATCCAAACTCACGCCGCCGACCAAATCGGCATTATTTTCTTTAGCGGCCAACCAACGCGCCGCCTCACTGGATGCGCCTTTTCTGGACAAGGTAAAAACCGACGCGCCTTTCACGTTACGCTTTTTAAACGCATCGGCATGAATGGAGACAAATAAATCGGCCTTGGCCTTACGGGCAATATTGATGCGCTCGCGCAATTTGATGTAGTAATCCCCCTTACGCACCATCACCGCTTTCATACCCGGCTGCTTATCAATCATCTTTGCGAGTTTTTTAGCGATGGAAAAAACCACATCTTTTTCACGAGTGCCACGCTTGCCAAGCGCCCCCGGATCCTCCCCGCCATGTCCGGCGTCAATCGCAACAACAATATCCCGCGCTTTTTGCTGAACTGTCTTCTTGACCGACGTTTTCGCCACCAAACCTGTTGCCGCGTTTTTAGCCTGTTGATACAAATCCACCACCAAGCGATGACCGTATTTATTATTCGGCTTCAGCGTCATGCTTTTCGGATTCACCGACGCTTTCAAATCCACCACGATACGCAAATCATTTTTATGCCGACTGGCGCTACGAATGCCGGTAAACACCGGGTGCTTGCGCCCCGGCTGTTTAAACACCGTTTTTAGTGAAGCCTGTGATAAATCAATCACCAGGCGGTGTGGATTTTCCAATAGGAAAACCTTATGCTCGGGTTTATTACTGACATCAAACACCAAGCGAGTATGATCCGGAGCTGTCCAATAGCGCAAAGATTTAACTTCAATGTTCTGGGCAGCCATCGCCAAACCCGGCAAGCTCAACATCAAAAAGAAAAACTTCAAATAAACCCTCATAATCGTCACACCTAAACAATAATCTTGTTTAAATTATAACAGTATGTCTTTGTTTTTCCAGTTTGATCATGAAGAATATGACCTCACTGTTCGCTCACCGGCAATGGTTATGTAAAATCGACAAAATCCCATCAATAGATGTTTGAACAGTCTCTGGTGCTTTTATAAGCGTAAAACCCGGCCTTGCCATTGAATATTCAACTGATCTTTCAGCTTTTCCGAGACCTCGGTTATCGCCAGATTGCGTCCTTCTGACGGCATCGTCAGGGTGATTTCCAGATCAGCGGGCGGTAGTTCGCCCTCGCCCATTTCCGGCCATTCGATGAAACATTGGGCGGTTTGTTGAAAATAGTCGTCTATGCCAATCCATTCCAATTCTTCCGGGTCTTTTAAACGATATAGATCAAAGTGAAAAATCAGCCGCTGTTGTAGTTGATATTCTTCCACCAAGGTATAAGTCGGACTTTTCACCGCGCCGTTAAACCCTGCGCCGCGCATTACGCCGCGCACCAGCGAGGTTTTACCGGCGCCTAAATCGCCGTGTAAAAAAATAATGCATTGTTCGGGCAAGGCGCGGCCTAATGCAGCGCCGAACATTTCTGTTTGTTGCGGGCTGTTTAATGCGATATTCATGAGTTTAGCAGGGTTTTAAAATGCGCAATTAAATCACTGGCGATCAAGCCGCGTTCGCCCGATTCTGCGGCCATATCGGCGGCTTTTCCGTGTAGATGAACGGCAGTTTGCGCAGCCGTCCACGAATCCAGACCTTGCGCCAATAAACCGCCGCTCAATCCGGCTAACACATCACCCATGCCGCCACTGGCCATGCCGGGGTTGCCGGTGGTATTGACCTTGGTTTCCGCCTGATTTGTAATCAGCGTTCCTGCGCCTTTTAAGATACAGACGCCGCCGTATTGTTGTTGTAATTGAGCCGCCGCTCGATAGCGGTCTGCGTTAATATCCGCTGTCGCAGAATCCAACAAACGCGCTGCTTCGCCCGGATGCGGGGTTAATATCCAATTAGCTTTTTGCTGTGGTTTTTTAGCCAACAAGTTCAAGCCGTCGGCATCGATAACACAGGGCTTATCTGTTGCCATGACTGCATTCATCATCATTTGCGACCAGCGACTTTGTCCTAATCCGGGGCCGATGACTATGGCATTCGCTTTGTCGATTAAAGCGCTTAAGTCATGCACTCTTTCCACCCCATGACTCATGATTTCCGGCTGGCGGAGGGTCACGAAATGGCTATGCTCGGCGCGGGTGGCTACGCTGACCAATCCGGCGCCGCTTTTTAAGGCGGCTTCCGCCGCCAGGCAAATCGCGCCCAGATATCCGCTGTCGCCGCCGATCAATAAGACATGACCGCAATGGCCTTTATGCGACGCCCGGTGTCTTGGCGGCAAAGGTTGAATTTGCGATAGCAAGGTTGCGGTCGGCTGGAATTTTTCGATGATAGATTGCGGAACTTGCAATGGCGCAAACTGAATCAATCCGCAATATTCAGCCGCTTCTCCTGTAAATAAGCCTTGTTTATGGGCGATAAAGGTGACGCTTAAATCCGCCTTGACCGCCGCGCCTAAAACACAACCGCTATCGGCGCAAAGTCCGGAAGGAATATCAACTGCGACAACCGGCGCACTGCCCTGATTAATCAACGCAATCGCCTCGGCATATTCGCCTTCCGGCGAGCGCGATAGGCCGGTGCCAAAAATAGCGTCAACCACCAGCGCTTTGGCGGTTTTTTTTATTTTCTTAAAGGTCTGGGTTTCTCCTTTTAATGCTTCATATTGCTGAAAAGCCAGTTGCGCATCGCCTTTCAGTTTTTTCGGTTTTTGCAAGGCGACCACTTCCACATTCATTCCGGCTTCAATAGCCAAAGCGCCGATAATATAACCATCGCCGCCATTATTGCCCGAGCCGCAAAAAATGCGGATGGATTTATTGCGCGGCCAATGCTTTTTAATTTGTTGAAAAACCGCCTCGCCGGCTTGCCGCATTAGTTCAATACCCGATATGTCGGCTTGTTCAATTGCGACCCGGTCAATTTCTCTCACTTGCGCTGTGCTGAAAAGCTGCTCGGCTAACTCAACTTTCATTGTCCATTCCTTCTAGTTTTCGCCACAGACTGCCGCCGCTGCTTTTATCCAGTTTTTGTAAATGCTCATTATGCGCTTCCAGTTCATCGCCCTGGCATTGAATGACTTTTAACTTCGGCCTGTCGCTGGATAAACGAATAATTTCTTGTTGTTGATCTTCCTGGTCGGCATCATCATCTAGTAATGAAGCTTGCCCTCCGGTCATCAATAAATATACGTCGGCGAGGATTTCCGAGTCCAATAAAGCGCCGTGCAATTCCCGGTGGCTATTGTCTATACCGTAACGCTTACATAAAGCATCCAAGGTATTGCGCGCGCCCGGATGTTTTTTCCGAGCATAGGCCAAGGTGTCAAATACCGTACTCAACAGGGCGGTGCGCCGCTTTTCATTCGGCAATAAGGATAATTCATGATCCAGAAAGCCGACATCAAAGGGCGCGTTGTGGATAATCAATTCAGCGCCTTCGGTGAAAGCGATATAGTCTTCAACAATGTCGGCGAAACTCGGCTTGTCTTCCAGAAATTCATTGGTGATGCCGTGAATGGCGATGGCGCTGTCGTCAACAATGCGATCCGGGTTGATATAAACATGGAAATGATTGTTGGTGACCCGGCGATTCATCACTTCCACACAACCGATTTCAATAATTCGGTGGCCTTCTTTCGGGTTTAGTCCGGTGGTTTCCGTGTCTAAAACCACTTGTCTGATGTTTGTCTTATTCATAATGCCTGTCATCAATTGCTTGATCTAAAATTTCGTTCAACATCTTATCAGTTTTTAATAGTCCAGATGTGGCCTTTCATTGCTGTTCAAACGCTTTATATTAAACCACTCTGCCACTGTGCATTATTTTCCACGAACCTGATCAGCCGAAAACGGTCAAACCATTAAAGGTCGCGAAATCTACTTGACCCAACCTTGTCAATGACGCTTATAAGGGGTTGTGCGCTATGGCTTCCAAACAGTTTAAAGATGATTGGTACGATATCGACCAAGGGTCCTACGATTGGTCGGCGCGTTTTTTTCGCTTAATCAAAAAAATGCTCAATGTGCATATGAAATTGCATGCCGATGAGCAGGTTTATCAGGGCGATATTTTTCTGTTCAACCATTTCTCCCGGTTTGAGACCTTTATTCCGCAATATTTGATTTATGAAAAAACCGGCCATCAATGTTGGTCGATTGCTTCCAGTGAATTTTTTACCGAAGATACCGTTCTCGCCAAGTATTTAAGCAATATGGGGGTGATTCCTCATGATCATCAGCGCTTATTCCCCATCTTGGCCGAACAAATTCTTCATGGCCGTAAAGTCATCATATTTCCGGAAGGCGGTATGGTGAAAGACAGACGAGTAATGGACAAGCGCGGCCGCTACAGTATTTATTCGCGAATCCGCGGCGAGCGGCGTAAACATCACACCGGGCCAGCGGTGTTGGCGCAAGGCATTGAGGCTTTTAAAGCCACTATCCGCAATGCTTATGCCGATAAAAAAATCGATCAATTATTAAAGTGGAAAGAAGATTTGGGTTTCGAGAATCTGGATCAATTGCTGATCGCCGCCATCAAACCCACTTGGCTGGTCCCTTCCAATATTACTTTTTATCCGATTCGTTCATCGGATAATCTATTAATACAAAGCGTTCGTTTATTCTCAAACGGCTTAAGCCTCAGACAAACCGAAGAATTATTGGTTGAAGGCAATATCATGTTGAAAGACACCGATATGGATATACGTATGGGGGAACCAATTGACCCTTATCATGTTTGGCATTGGTGGAATCATGATTTGCTGGAACTGGTTTCATCGGAATTCGGCACCCTGGATGAAGTTTTCGCGCTGCATGATAAACCGAATACGTGGAAACAAAAATTATTGGGCGCTTATTTCAAAAAGAACGCCAAGGCGACCCGTAATCAATACATGAAAGACATGTACAGCTATGTCACCGTTAATTTGTGTCATTTAGCTTCCTACCTGATCATGTATTGCATCAGCAAAAAAATGCATAAAATTGAAAAAAGGCTGTTTTATCGGACCTTATATGTCGCCATCAAATTATTGCAGAAAAAGCCCACGGTACATTTGCAAAGGCATTTACAAAGCCCCGAACATTATGAAGGCATTCTATGCGGCGAAAATAAATTATTCGCTCATTTTATCTGCGTCGCTAAGGAAAGCCATTTACTGTCCGAAGAGCACGATGAATACCATTTCTTGTCCAAACTCTGTGAAGAACATGATTTTGATACCATTCGCATGGAAAATGTGATTGCCGTTTATCATAATGAAATTCGTCCGATCAGCGCAGTAACGGACACCGTTATCAAAGCTCATAAGCAGGCAAAAAAAAATGATCCGGTAAAAATGTCCGAACACTTTTTGGATGATGAAACGCTGTTATTACAAGTCGACAAAAAAATATATTCCAAGCCGGAATATGATGACATTAATTCTCAGGAAACAGCAAGCTGCGATGCTAGGCCGTTTTTGTTGCATCCGAAAAAGGCTAACGGCTGCGGCGCATTGCTGATTCACGGCTTATTATCCTCCCCGGCTGAATTGAGAGATTACGGCGAACATCTGGTAAGCCAAGGTTTTACCGTCTATGGTTTGCGCATCAAAGGTCACGGCACATCACCCTATGATCTACGCCAACAAGCATTGGAGGACTGGTATGATTCGGTCAATAGAGGTTTCGAAGTTCTGGAATTGCTTTGCCAAAAAATCATTCTGGTGGGGTTTTCAACCGGCGGCGCATTAGCTTTGAAATACGCCACTGAACTAAAAGAGCATGTGACCGGGGTGATTGCCGTCGCCGTGCCTTATGAATTTGTGGACTCATCGTTAATGATGGTGCCCTGGGTGCATGGGGCTAATAAAGTCGTTCAATGGATTTCCTCCTACGAAGGCGTTAAACCGTTTATTTTCAATGAGGCCGAGCATCCGCATATTAACTACCGCGCCGTGCCGATCAGGGGACTATACGAACTCAGGCGCTTAATACAGGAAATGGATGAAGTATTGCCGCTAATTGAATCGCCGGTGTTATTAGTCTATGCGGATGAAGACCCGATTGTTTCTTTAAACAGCTCTAAATTCATTTTTGATAAATTGACCACACCGCAAAAACAATTACGGGTGATTCACTCCCAACGTCACGGTATTCTTAATGAAAATTCCGATGATATTTGGACGGTTATCGACGGCTTTATCAATAATTTGTGCGTTCATCAAAGTTTTTGTAAGCCAAACAATGTGACTGATAGCAAGCATCTGCTCCCGGAACCGACACAGAGTATTGATTCATCCGGTTAGTGTAAATAATTGAGGAACAAATACTTGAACTATGGACTCTTAAGATAAACGCTGTATGAAGAGTATTCATTATTCTTAGGAACGTGAATGTAATAAATTCGGCAACTGGCGCAGAATTTTTATTCGCATTCAAGGCGCACAAACGGGCGCATAGCAAGCTATGTAACTGTTTGTGCAACGCTGAAGGCGGATAAAAAGGCAAGTCAGTTGTCGAAGTTATTTCGTGAACGTTCCTTAGCAGGAGACAGGCCATGAGAAATGTCGTTATCGCCGGATATTGCAGATCGCCTTTTACACCGGCTCATAAAGGCCGACTGGTTAAGACCCGGCCGGATGATTTAGCCGCTGCGGTGGTTAAGGGCTTGTTACAGAAAACCGGCGTAAACCCCGAAGATATTGAAGACTTGATCATGGGCTGCGCTTTTCCTGAAGCCGAACAAGGACTCAACATCGCCCGCCTGGTAGTGCATCTGGCGGATTTACCGGTTTCGGTCGCCGGTATGACCATTAACCGCTTTTGCGGCTCTTCCATGCAGTCGATACACAATGCGGCTGGCGCTATCAGCATGGGCGCCGGAGAGGCGTTTATCTGCGCCGGTATTGAGTCAATGACCCGGATTCCGATGAGCGGATTCAATACCCTGCCGAATCCAACACTGTCCGAAAACTATCCGCAAGCCTATTTCGGCATGGGCGAAACCGCTGAAAACCTGGCCAAACTATACAAAATAGAACGTGGCGCGCAAGAGGCTTTTTCAGTCGCCAGCCATCAAAAAGCGGCGGCTGCGCAACAACAAGGCCGCTTCAATGATGAAATCATCGCTATTGATACTCCCCATTTCGGCCTTGTGGAAAATGACGGCTGCATTCGCCCGGATACTGATTTACAGGCCTTGGCGGAATTGAAACCGGCTTTTGATAAGCAAGGCAGCGTGACTGCCGGCACCTCTTCGCCGTTAACTGATGGCGCTGCGGCGGTATTGGTATGCAGCGAACAATATGCCGAGCGCAATGGTCTGAACAAAATGGCTAGAATCAAATCCTTTGCGGTTTCCGGCTGTGCAGCGGAAATAATGGGCATCGGCCCGGTCGGAGCCACGCATAAAGCTTTACAACGCGCGGATTTAGCCTTGAACGACATTGATTTGGTCGAGTTGAATGAGGCCTTTGCCGCCCAGTCTTTAGCGGTATTGCGCGATTTACCGATAGCCGAAACAAAACTCAATATCGACGGCGGCGCGATTGCGCTCGGCCATCCTTTAGGCGCGACCGGCGCGCGCATTACCGGCAAAGCCGCCGCATTACTGCAACGTGAAAATAAACGCTACGCCTTAGCCACCCAATGCATAGGCGGCGGTCAAGGCATCGCTACTATTTTGGAGGCAGTCTGATGATTAATAAAGTCGCAGTGATCGGGGCCGGGGTCATGGGCGCCGGGATTGCCGCTCAAATCAGCAATGCCGGAATTCCCGTGCTGCTTTTGGATATTGTTGCTAAAGGCGAAACCAATCGCAACAAAATTGCCGAAAGCGCAAAGAAAAGGTTACTGAAAACGCAGCCCCCGCCGCTGATGCATCCGAAAAACGCCAAACGCATCAGCACCGGCAATATCGAAGACGATCTCCCCAAATTAGCGGATGTCGACTGGGTGATTGAAGCGGTGATCGAAAACCTGGATATAAAACAATCTCTTTATCGCCAATTAGCACAAGTCTGTTCAGCAAACGCGGTGATTTCATCCAATACTTCGACCTTACCGCTAAAATTATTGGTTAAAGACTTACCAGTTGAATTCAAGCAGCGCTTTATTATCACCCACTTCTTTAATCCGCCGCGTTATATGCGCTTGTTGGAAATCGTTGTCGGTGCGCAAATGCGCCCGGAACTGCTCGATTCAGTCAAAACCTTTGCCGAACAAAAACTCGGAAAAGGTTGCGTTTTCTGCAAAGACACCCCCGGCTTCATCGCCAATCGCATTGGCATGTTTTGGATTCAATGCGCATTGTTAGAGGCCATAGAACGCGGCTTAAGCGTTGAAGAGGCTGACGCCGTGATGGGCGCGCCGCTAGGCATTCCCAAAACCGGCGTCTTCGGATTGTTGGATTTGGTGGGTCTGGACTTGATGCCCTATGCGCTTAAAGGCATGAAGCTGGCTTTGAGTCCCGAAGATAGCCTGAATCAAATTAGTCAAACGCCGGATTTAATGCTTAAAATGATTGCCGACGGCTATACCGGTCGTAAAGGCAAAGGCGGATTCTACCGGCTCAGGCATGAAAAGGGTCAACGCATCAAAGAATCGATAAATTTAGCGACCGGCGAATACAGCGTGAGTCATAGACCTGAATTGGACAGCGTGTTAGCGGCTAAAACCGATGGCGTTAAAGGTTTATTGACCCATGAAGATAAAACCGGCGAATTCGCCTGGAATGTGTTATCCAGGACGCTCATCTATGCAGCCGAACTCATCCCTGAAATCGCCGATGACATCGTCGCCGTCGATACCGCCATGAAACTAGGTTATAACTGGCGCTACGGCCCTTTTGAATTGCTGGATCAAATCGGCGTTCAATGGTTTGTAGAAGAAATCAACGAAGAGGAACGCGCAGTCCCTCCCCTGTTAAAAAACTTTCAAACACTGTACAAAGTGACGGCAGGCAAGCTTCATTTCAGCAGTTTGTCCGGCGACTATTTACCGGTGACAAGAGCGCCCGGCGTGATGCTGTTGGCGGACATTAAACGAAATGCCCAACCGCTGTTGGAAAATCGCTCAGCCAGTTTATGGGATATAGGCGACGGCATCGCTTGTTTAGAGTTCCATAGCAAAATGAACACGCTGGATATGGATTCTATCGCCATGGTCAACTTGAGCATTGAAACCGTGGAAAAACAATTCGCCGGTTTGGTGATTCACAACGATGCGGATAATTTTTCCGCCGGTGCGAACTTAGGTTTATTGGTCAACGCCATCCATCATCAGCAATGGCAAGATGTGGTGGATATGATTAACAACGGTCAACAAGCTTATAAAGCCTTAAAATTCGCCCCCTTCCCGGTGGTTGCCGCACCCGGCGGTTTGGCTTTAGGCGGCGGTTGTGAAATTTTATTGCACTGCGACGCCATTCAAGCCCATGCTGAACTCTATGCCGGATTAGTTGAAGTCGGCGTCGGTCTGATTCCCGGCTGGGGCGGTTGTAAAGAATTCTTGCTACGCTGCTTTAAACAGCCGCACCGTTTCGGCGGCCCATTGCCGCCTATCGCTAAAGCTTTTCAGACGATAGGCATGGCTTCGGTTTCTTCATCAGCATTTGACGCCAAGGCATTGCTGCTTTTATCGCCCGACGACGACATCAGCATGAATAAAGATTATTTACTAGCCGATGCCAAGGCCAAAGTATTGACGCTAAGTCGCGACTATACTCCGCCGGAACCGGCTGAGCTGCATTTGCCCGGCAAAACAGCCGCGATAGCTTTAAAACTGGCCGCCAAAAGCTTGTTAATGGTCGGCAAAGCTACGGAATATGATGTGCTCATCGGCGCCAAATTGGCGCACGTCATCAGCGGCGGCGATACCGATATGACCGAACCCTTAACGGAAGATGATTTATATGCTTTGGAACTGGAATCATTTTTAGAGTTGGTCAAACAACCGCAAACCCTGGCGAGATTGGAACATATGTTAGCGACGGGTAAACCGTTGAGAAATTAAAAGTGTATTAGCTAAAATTGTAGGTCAGACTTTAGTCTGACCCACCCGACTTGAAAAAATATAACGGCGCTTTGCTCATCCATTGATAAGCAATCGCTGTCAGACTGAAGTCTGACCTACCCGACTTCGGAAATAACATGGCGGCGCTTGCTCATTCATCAATAAGCAACCGTAGGTCAGAATTTAGTCTGACTCGTCCGTTCAAAGCAGGTTAAGAAGGAGGCAAGCATGATTATTTGGCTATCCGGTTTACTACTCATCCTGTTCGTGCTGGCTTATCAGCGCATTTCTCTCGCCCTATCCAGCTTGACCTTGGCTGGCTATTTCGGCGCACTGCTTTGGCAAACGCAAATGTCAGTTATAGCGCTGATTCCGGTCATCCTCATCGCCCTCTTATTGCTGTTGCTGAATCTGCCCGCCTTACGGCGCCCCGTTTTCAGCCGCCCAATCTATCAAGTGATGAAAAAAGCCTTGCCGCCGGTCTCGCAAACCGAGCGTGAAGCGCTGGAAGCGGGTAATGTCTGGTGGGATGCCGAATTATTTTCCGGCGCGCCCGATTGGAATGTGTTATTGGATTTACCCGCCGCCAAACTGACGGCTGAAGAACAGGCATTTATCGACGGCCCGGTGGAAACCCTGTGCGCCATGCTCGATGATTGGGATATAACCCATCATCGCCAAGACCTACCTGAGGAAGTCTGGGATTACATCAAACAAGAAAAATTTTGCGGAATGATTATTCCGCGCGAATACGGCGGTCTGGATTTTTCGCATTACGCCCATTCCGAAATTGTCATGAAAATCGCCAGCCGCAGCACCAGCGCCGCAGTGACGGTGATGGTGCCCAATTCCCTGGGTCCGGCTAAATTACTATTAGCCTACGGTTCCGAAAAACAAAAACAACATTACCTGCCGAGACTGGCCAGCGGCAAAGAAATCCCCTGCTTCGCCCTGACCGGCCCGGAAGCCGGCAGCGACGCCGGAGCCATGCCCGATGTCGGCATAGTTTGTCGCGGCCAACATCAAGGCAAAGAAGTATTGGGCATACGCTTGAATTGGGAAAAACGCTATATCACCCTGGGACCGGTCGCCACAGTGATCGGTCTGGCCTTTAAACTATTCGACCCGGATCATTACCTAAGCGAACAAGAAGCAATCGGCATCACCGTCGCCTTGATACCGCGCAATACGCCAGGTGTCAGCATCGGCAAACGCCATTTTCCGCTAAATTCAGCCTTTATGAACGGCCCGAACTGGGGCAAAGACGTATTTATTCCATTGGATTACGTGATCGGCGGTCAACAACAAGTCGGCAACGGCTGGAAAATGTTGATGCAAAGTCTGGCCACCGGTCGCGGTATCTCTTTACCCGCCCTCAGCATTGCAGGCGGCAAGTTTTGTTGTCGCAATACCGGCGCCTACGCACGCATACGCAGGCAATTTAATCTGCCGCTGGGCGAATTTGAAGGCATAGAAGAAGCTTTAGCGCGCATGGCCGGGGAAACCTATATTATCGACGCCGCCCGCACCATTACCGCGAATGCTTTGGATCAGGGCGAAAAACCCTCGGTCGCTTCCGCCATCATCAAATATGAATTAACCGAACGAATGCGGCGAATTATAAACGACGGCATGGATGTTCAAGCCGGTTCAGGTATTTGCCTGGGACCGAAAAATTATCTGGGACGCCTATATCAAGTCATTCCGGTCAGCATTACCGTTGAAGGCGCTAATATCCTCACCCGCACCATGATGATTTTCGGCCAGGGCGCGGTGCGTTGCCATCCCTATATCCATAAAGAAATGCAGGCTTTGCAACACGATCACGAAAAACAAGGTTTAGCAATCTTCGATGAGGTCATTTTCAATCATATCGGTTTCGTTTTACATAACTTGGCGGCCGGGCTTTGGCTGGGATTGACCAACTCCTGTCTACTGAAAACGCCGGGCAATACGGTTAGCCAGCGTTATTATCGCCGCATTGCCCGCTTGAGCGCGGGTTTTGCGCTACTGGCCGATTTCGCGCTGTTAACGCTGGGCGGCGGCTTAAAACGCAAAGAAAGAATCTCCGGTCGATTTGCCGACGCGCTCAGTAATCTTTATCTCTGTTCAAGCGTACTCAAGCATTTTCAGGATCAAGGCGAACCTGAGGAAGACCTGCCGCTGCTGCATTGGGCGTGTCAGCACACTTTATACAAAGCGCAACAGTCATTGTTAGCAGTTTGCTGGAAATTACCCTTACGCCCGATTGTTTTCATTTTAAGAGGGTTATTGTTCCCGTTCGGCAAGCCTTATTCACCCCCAGATGACAATTTAATTCATCAGACGGCGGCCTTATTATTATCGGATAACCCGGCCAGAGATCGCTTAACCCATGGTATTTATATTAATCGAGATAAAAATGATTGCACCGGACGCATCGAACATGCTTTTCAATTAGCGCTACAAGCCGCTCCGGCGGAAAAAATATTACGCGATGCGCAGAAACAAGGCTTGTTGCCCAAAGGAAAAATCGGCGACACCTGTCTGGCGATCGCCTTAGAAAAAGGCATCATAAAAACGGAACATGCGGAGATTATCATCAAAGCGGATGAAGCCAGATCCTTAGCTATACAAGTGGATGCTTTTAATGCTTCGGAATTAAGGAACGTGCATCCTTTGTCAGGCTGAAGCCTGACCTACCTGAGGAACGTAAATTTTATAACATCCGAATCTGGCGGCGAAACAAATTTACCCGCCCGGATAGACATGGCTGGCTTGTTTGGTCGGCCCGGCGCATTGCTTTTGACTGCGTTGACTGATGGTTCTATTCAATTCCGTTTGCGGATAACCGAAATTAACCAGTTGCTTAAAAACGGCTTCATAGCCTTCATCCGACCAGTTTTCGCGCAGTTGAAAAGCACTGTCCATTATTTCTGCGACATGCCGCCCATCATCTTTAAACATCATCGACCTGTCAGCCAAATTTAACGATTCCAATTCGGCAATAAACTCATATTGTGTGGCAAATGCGGAAATTTCAAATGCGGCGACTTTAACCGGGAATTCGAAATTAAAACCGACCAATTCTTTAATCATTTGATAATGGGTTACTTCATGAACTAAAGAACTGGCTAATTCTTCCAAGGTTTGTTTTTTGTTTAGCAGCACATACAAACCTTCATAAAAATAGCGCCCTTCTTTTACAACGCAGCCTTCGCCGGATTCGCCGTAATGCCCCGGATGTAAATCAGACAGCTTAAGCTTATCCATTTGGATGAGTTCATCGATATGCGGTTTCAAGGCCGCGCCCGTTTTAGTCGCCAAAACCAGGGTCAACACATCCGCCAACTGATAATCAAATCGGTTGGATTGAAATACTACAACCGGCTGAGTTATTTTTTCTTGTTGTATGACAAAATCCCGATTGACGGCAGGCTTATTTTCTTTAGGCGAAACCGCTTCACTGCTTCCTCCGCAACCATATGTCATCGCACAACAAATAATGATCGTCTCGACCCTCATAACCGTCTCCAAAACAATTTACATTTTGTTTTTTATCATAGTTCAATCAATAAATCTTAAAAATAGGTCTCAAACATTATAAAGATAGTTCCCTGATGAAATAAATTTTCTCGCGCCGAAACAATGGAATTGGTTAAAATGTTGCTGGAAGCTGGCGCGGATATCAATGCGAAAACCACCTGGGATTATACGCCGTTATCATTGGCGGCTTATGATGGTCATATCGAAGTTGTGCGATATTTATTGGCGCAAGGCGCGGATCCTTCTATCGCTACCCGGAATGGCGTCAAGCCCTGGCGCCGGGCGCAGAAAAGAGGACATTGGAAGATTGTAAAACTGCTGTGGTTAAATTAGGATCCTATCTCCAATTTGCTAAACACTATTATTAACGAGGAATATTATTTGATTCAAGGTGTTGTCGCTTATGAATCACAGCCAATACTTCAATTAGCTTATCCGACTTGATTTCATACAATGACACGTTTGGCATATAGTGGAGAGTCTTGAGAAATATAGTCGTAAATATGACGAAGCTGCCTCTTTGCATGACTCGTCCACCTTACCATGACTGGATTTCCACCAACACGTCTTCTACCAGTTGCGTTTTACCATCTATAACGTCTTTTTGACCTTTACGAATATTTTCAAGAACATAAAGCTGATAAATAATCTCCTCTGTATCGGCATTGTCAGGTAATTGCTGAATAGCATTAAGCGCTTGCTGTTTGACAGTCTGCATGATATTTATCTCACTAATCCAATGAATCTTCTCTATAATAAAATAAAACTGATAAATTTTCAGTTTAGAATAATTACTACGATGCTTCGTGCGGCCGCGGTTGCGGATCTTATCGCGAGGTGTTTTAGGAGAGTCCGACCATGACTATCATTGCAATCATCGGTTTTCTACTTTTTATCACTGTCATCTGCGTTATCGTATACAAATTCGTATCACCGCTGTTTTCAGACTTACCCAAGACCATGGAAAAAAGCGATGCAGATTTACAAGATACGCTGACTCGTCTCGGCATACAAATCACTCAGGACTTTGGCGAGATTGAAGATTTACGGTTAGGCAAAGTCGTTATCAAAGTCAGCGCAGCGCTGGGGATCAAGGATAGTCGCGATTGCCTGACGATAACCACAGTGCGCGGTAAAAAACAGAACTTAAAAACCACGGTCTGTTTTTTCCTGAACGACCCTGACAACGCCGAAGCTCTTCCCCTTTTAACGGTATTGCAGAATATCAGCCAAACGCATTCATTCGAAAAAAGCAAACAAGATGCGAACTTTTTACACAATATCACAAAATTATCCTGGCGCACGATGGGCTTCCGGGTGGAAAAGCTTTTAGGCGAACTTGAGTTCCCCGGTTTGCTGGCCGCCCGTTATTTTTCCGGCTGGGGAACAACGGAATTTATTGCTACCCGCCCGGCTAAAAAGTTTTTCGCTTATCTCGGCGAACGCAACGGCGTCCTTTTTTTATTGGGCCAAACCGGTCGTTATGAAAACAGCATCGGTAATATAGAAACCTCCACCCGCATTGATATTGTGATTCCGCTCAAATCGATTGAAACTCTATCGGGTTTATTGAAAAAACAAATTTGATCCGATTATAATTCTTCAGCATTCCACTGATAAGACTCGACGATGCTTTCGCATAACCCCGGCTCGTTACCGTCAACCCAACCGCCGCCTCGCTCAAAATCTTTCGGCAAATCCGCCCGAGTAGGGCCGAATTGACGCGATTTACAGCCTTTAGCATGCGGATTTTCACAACAGCATTTAATAGCCGATACATGTTTTTTAATCTGGGATAATTCAACCTCAATCGGCGGCATCCAACGATTTTGAACTGCGCCAGTGGTCAACCAAGGCATTAACACGCGATTCGGATGACCGGTAGCGATATCGATGCTATAACCACAAGTTCCAGATGTAGTCATTTTGTGGCAACGCGTACAGAGTTGTTTTTCGCCATCAATATCATCGGTTGTAATTTGCAAAATCTCGTTTTTTCTAAAATGTTCGATATAAGGCTCCCCAACCGGTAGAAAAGGTAATGGGGCCATTAAACCGATAGTCGGCAGGCCGTGTTTGGAATTGATATAAGGGCTATATTTGACGCCATGCGCATTATGGCAATCAACACAACCTGCGGCCGCAGTAAAACTCGGCGACTTAAAAGCCGCATTCGCGTCGCGGTGCCAAAGCTCAACCGGGAAGTCTTTGGGAGGCCGGGATTGTTCAGGGTTGAACAACGCTAAAAATTTATCTTTATCGGGCAAGGGTTTATCCAAAGGCGGTAAAAAACCGGCGACCGCTTCGCCATACTGAGTTAAATAACAAGCTTTTCCTGTTTTTATATTTCGAAAAATGAGACCAATATCATTGAAAGTGTTATATAGAAAATACAGTTCATCTTTATCGTTTAAATTCGCCCTTTCAAACTTCTCCCGCCTTTGATATTGATCCATCCCTAAATTGGTATTGGTGCGCCTAAACCAATTTTTACTCAATTGATTGCCTTTCTGGCGACAATTAAGCACCATGATATTATCTTCATTAAGTTGCAATACTTGTAAGTGTGAATATGTCCAACATCCCATGTCTCCGCCTAACCAATGCGGGTTATCGCATTGACGATCTTCGGCGATCTGTTCCCAATTTTCCTCATTAATTTCTTGATTATTGACATAAATCGGCACCGGCGTTCCATCAAGGCAGGAAAGTTGAGGCAACGGCTCGGTAACACCGAGTTCCGCTTTACATTGTTGAACATATTGGTACACATCCAAATCAGAAGATGATTGTTTTTGATGCCAAAAATAATAAACCGAAATAAAAAAAATAGTTAGAGCTATACCTATAAATTTCGCTTTCATTTTTCACGACCTCTTAATATTTGATTTGTTAATTAATTTTAAAGAGGCTATCAACCGCTGAGCCGAACAATCGACTTCTGAAACACAAAGTAGAATTCAAAAACCGTTCACTATTTTGTCAACAAAAATCGAATGAACTACTTATTTGTTTACATAGACGTTGAAAAAGTTTCCGTAAATCACTGCAAATAAAACATCACAGAAATTATGAATTTTTTTCTCAAGGAACTTTACAAGCCGCTTTTCTATCCATAATAATTGACTAAAATAGTCAGTCATCAAGGATTGATGAAACTTTTTTAAATTAGCAAAAAGGAAAAATCACTTTTAAATAATTCGTTTGAATAATGATAGGTAGCGGCTTGTGGATATTATTCAGCATAGTGGGATAAAGCGCGAAATATCCCCAATTTTCTTATTCGCGTTAACGTTATTTTGCAGCGCATCCTTAATGTTCTTTTTACAACCAATGTTTGGGAAATCGCTATTACCTTTGTTGGGCGGCTCGGCTTCGGTCTGGAACACTTGTATGGTGTTCTATCAAAGCATCTTGTTTTTAGGATACTTGTACGCTCATTTCATCTCTAACCAGCTCGGCTTCAGAACCCATTTATTGATCCATATCGGGGTATTGTTGCTCAGTCTTGCTTTCATCCCCATCGGTTTATCGGAAGAAATTCAGCCTCCCACCCATGAAGAACCCGGCATATGGTTACTTTTAACCATGTCCGCTTCAATCGGCTTACCCTTCTTCATTCTCTCGACCACATCTCCTCTTTTACAAAAATGGTTCTCAACAATCGGTCACCATACCAGCCATGATCCCTATTACTTATCCATCGCCAGTAATAGCGGCAGTTTGTTGGCATTGATGAGCTACCCTTTTTTATTAGAGCCTATTCTCGGCATCGCCGATCAGCAATATGTTTGGAGCATTGGTTTTATTGTTTTATGCGCCCTGATTGCATTGTGCATGTTTAATTTAAAAAAACAGGAATTCGAACAACAAAGACACGCCATTCCCGCTTCAAATTTGATTCAAACCCCTAACATAAAACTGCAACTACATTGGTTGATATTGGCTTTTGTCCCATCCAGTTTATTATTAGGGACCACCAACTTCATCAGCATCGATATCGCTACGGTTCCCTTACTTTGGGTGATTCCATTGGCGATTTATCTTTTATCCTTCATTCTGGTTTTTTCCAGTTACAGCCATCTGATACATCAAAAAATCTTATTTATTCAGCCTTGGGTGGTCACGCCATTCCTCATTTACTTTTTCTCAAACCAAAAACTGGAATCATTCTCATTGGAATTGTTGATGCATTTATTGATCTTCTTCATTTCAGTTATGGTTTGCCACGGCGAATTGGCTAAAAACCGTCCGGCGCCGCAATATCTTACCCAATATTATCTCATCATGTCTTTAGGCGGCATGTTGGGCGGCATTTTCAATAGTTTTGTCGCGCCCTTTATTTTCAATTCGATTTATGAATACCCGCTGATGATGATTTCTGCTTTAGTATTGAATCCTATAAACAACCGACTGGCGCCGTATTTAAAAGAATATTTGAGCATTGTCATATTCATTACCTATCTCGCCACTTTCGCTTTTGTGTTTTTCAACCACACTCAATTTAGCGAAAACTTTATCATCGGCTTTCTCATTTTGGGGGTCATGTTATCCGCTTATTATTTTTTCAAAAGAACTTCCTTGTATTTACCCTTGGTCGGCTTGTTGGCGATATCCTGCTCCAGTCCGGAAAAGCATCAAGGCAAAGAAATTTTGCATCAAAGCCGCAATTTTTACGGTGTGTTATCAGTCAAGAAAATTGCCGACTTAAATGGAAAAGGCAATGACGACACTTATCATGAAATCTATAGCGGCACCACAAAACACGGCTTGCAATTAGTCAACGATGTTGAGGCGCAATGCACGCCAAACGGTTATTACAGCCCAGTTGGCCCACTTGGCTCCATCTTCTACGGATACAATGAAGTCAACCGAGATTGGAAAATAGGCGTAATCGGCCTGGGCGCAGGCGAAATGGCCGGGTATGCCAAAACTTCACAGGATTGGACTTTTTTTGAAATTAACCCGGCAGTCGTAGATATTGCAACCGACCCAAAATATTTTACCTATCTGAGTAATTGCATCGACAATTATAACATTGAGTTAGGCGACGCCAGAATCACCCTGGAAAATCAGCAACAACGATATGATCTATTGGTAATCGATGCTTTCACTTCCGATTCCATTCCAACTCACCTGCTCACCCGGGAAGCCCTGGAGTTATATATCTCTAAACTGAACCCGCAAGGTTTGCTAGTATTTCATATTTCCAATCGACATTTAGATTTACAAAACGTGCTCGCCAATCATGCCGAAGGTTTGAGTTTAACAATGCTGATACAGAAGTTTAAAGATACTCAGAATAAACCCTTGGTTTATCGTTCAGACTGGGTGGTGATGGCCAATAATCAGGCCGCGCTTGAACCCTTAAAAATAAACGATTCAATGAAGCGTTGGGAAACAGTTGAGCAAACTGTCGATCAACGCAGTTGGACAGACGACTACACCAGTATTTTGAGCGTGTGGAAAGAAAAATGAGAATACTTAGGCTGAGTTACGAACCCCAACATAATGATTGTTGGGGTTCGCAAACTCACCCACAAGCTACGCATTCATCATTTTTGAATGATGCGTGAATGCTTTCTAAGTCTCATATTTATTCCACCCACTCATATATTTCGGTTAATGCCGGATCGCATTTACAACAACTGGTTCCACAAGCGGAATTGGCGGATAAGCGTTTGATTTTCCCCTTGCTCATCCATTTACCCAACATACCGCGCAAAGCATCGGCATCGACATTAAAATGAGTGACTAAATCGCTTAAGGTCACCCGCTTTTGTTGCTGTATATAGCTTCTTACATTAGATAGAATCATGCCTGATAACCTCCTCCTGCGCTTGATTTCGTCCATAAAGCCAAAGCGTAAAAATGACTACGGCAAAAGTGGCCGATAGCGAAACAATCCAAAATAACGATGTTTGAGGATGCTGCGAAAAGGTCATGCTTTGATAAAACAAAGTGGCCGTCATATAGGCGATGCCAGTGGTCCAAAGCACCACGAAAACAGCCCAGGCGGCGCTGGTTTCTCGATAAACTGCGGTAGTCGCCGCCACGCAAGGCGCATAAAGCAAAACAAATAATAAGTAGGCGAATGCGCCGACTTTGCCGTCAAAGCTGTTTCGCATCGCGGCAAAAGTGGAGCTGCTGACTTCTTGTTCATCGGCGGCTGTCTCTAAATCGCTGACATCGCCGATATTGACGCCCAAAGGATCTAATACATTATCGGCGACCGCAGCAAGATTATCAGGAATTGTCTGTAAAGCAGCCATCAAGGCTTCGGCAAGGTTAAATGATTCTTCCCCTGCAGCATCCGATTGCACAGCACCCATTTGCCCATACAGCGCATCCAAGGTGCCGACCACCGCTTCTTTCGCCAACACGCCGGTAAAGATGCCCACCGTTGCAGGCCAATTGGATTCCTCAATTCCCATCGGTTCAAACATCGGCGTTAAACCCCGACCGATTTCACTTAATACTGATTGATCAGTATTTTCCCGCCCAAATGAACCATCCGTTCCCCAGGCATTAAGAAAGTTCAACACCAACACCATCGGCACAATCACTTTACCGGCATTGAAAATAAAATTCTTCAGCCTGTCCCAGGTTTTTAAATACATGCCTTGCAAAGTCGGCATATGATAGGTGGATAACTCCATAATAAAAGGCGTTGCTTCACCCTTAAACAGCGTGTGGCGCATAATCAATCCGGTTAAAACCGCCACCACAATCCCTAATAAATACAAGCCGAAAACCAGATTTTGTCCGCCCACCGGAAAAAATGCGGCGGCGAATAAAGCATAAACCGGCAGCCTGGCGCCGCAAGACATAAACGGGTTCATTAAATTGGTTAAAATTCTGTCGCGTTCATTATCCAATGTCCGGGTCGCCATAATGGCGGGCACATTACAGCCGAATCCGACTATCATCGGCACAAAGGATTTTCCCGGCAAACCGATCATCCGCATAAAGCGATCCATCACAAAGGCCGCCCGAGCCATGTATCCCGAATCTTCCAACGCCGAAAGAAACAAAAATAAAAAGCCGACTATCGGAATAAAGGTGGCGACAACCTGTATGCCACCGCCTATGCCGCTGGCGATTAACACTGTTAACCATTCCGGAAAATCAATCGCTGTTAACGCTTCGCTGACGCCATCCACCAAAATCGCGCCCACCGCTTGATCAAAAAAATCGATAAAGGCGCTGCCGATGTTAATGGTGAACATAAACATCAAATACATCACCAGCAAGAATATCGGAATTCCTAAAAACCGATTCAACACAATACGGTCGATTTTTTCAGTGGTATGTCTGGAAACTTCATTTAATTTACAAACACAATCTTGAGTCAATTCATTAACAAAGCCATAGCGCGCATCGGCGGCTAAAATATCAATCTCATCATCTGTTTTTTGTTCAATGGCTTGCTGAAGGGGGGCGGCTTGTTTAACTGAATCATCACCCGCAATCGTTGCCGCTAAGGTATCGCCTTCCAACAACCTTAACGCCAACCAACGCAAATCACTCTGGGTTGCTTCCGCCTGCTTTTGTAAACCAGGCTTGAGTTGATCAACCGCCTGTTCAATCTCCTGACAATAATTGATTTGAAGATTGGGTATCGGCGCTTCCTGGCAGGCTTTATTGATCACCGATTTAAGCTGTTTAACGCCCTCTCCGGTGGAAGCGCTGATCGGGATAACCGGGCAGCCGAGTTTTTCGGCCATAAACGAACAATCAATTTTAATGCCGCGCTTGCGCACCGCATCCATCATATTCAAGGCCACAATCATGGGAACCTGCATTTCCAGCAATTGTGAAGTTAAATAGAGATTGCGCTCTATATTAGAGGCATCAATGATATTGATGATGAGATCAGCCTGGTGATTTGCGACATAATCGCGGGCGATTTTTTCATCCAAAGAAACCGTGTCGTCGGCCGCTTCTAAGGAATAAGTGCCGGGTAGATCGACTAATTCAATTTGCGCATTTTCAAAAGCATAATGACCGGTTTTTTTCTCAACGGTGACGCCCGGCCAATTTCCGACGAGTTGCCGGGACCCGGTTAAGGCGTTAAATAATGTCGTTTTTCCGCAATTCGGGTTACCAACGACACCGACCGTAAATTTAGTGTTCATTTTTTTCAACTAATAATACCGATGCTTCATTTTTGCGTAACGATAAGGAAAAGCCGCGAACTTTAACTTCAACCGGGTCGCCTAGCGGCGCAAACCGCACAACCTTGAATTCTGTCCCCGGCGTCAAGCCCATGGCTAGCAGTCTTTTACGATAAGCCTTACCGGCTCGATCATAACCCAACACTTTTCCTGAATCGCCTGTTTTAAGCTGCTGTAAATTTTCTGACATAATTTTAATCAATTAAGAAAGGTAAAAGATCGAGCAAACAAAATTACAAATAATAATCATTCTCATTCATATAAACATAATAAAAAAACCTTGTCAATTATGCCTGAAAAATACTTCTAAATTCTTTGATTTTACTTAATATATTTAAACTTGATTTTGTGCGCTGAATTCAAGTAATTTTGTTACTCACTCACTTAACTTAAGTGTATGGTTAACTTTTTGAAACCATCTATCCCGTTAAGGTAATAACTAACAGATCGAAATATAATAATTGACTCGCTCCATAGTCTGAAAGCAATATGAACTATTCCCAATGCGATGAAACACTTTATTGAAACAAAAAACAAGCAGTTAAGACAGGCATTGAATAATACAATTGATTTGATAGCGCGCCTTAAATGGCGTCACTTGCTGCTATTTTTATTGAGTGTGTATTGTAGTCCCCCGCTACAAGCCGAAACGGAAATGCGTTACCAACAGCACTGGCCGCAGATTCCGCAACCCTGGTACTTCAATCATCCAAGAGGCATTGCTGTTTTTCAGGAGACGGTTTTTATCGCCGACACCTT
>SPJM01000311.1 GCA_006844585.1 Methylococcaceae bacterium
AAACAATTTCTTGTTGCGAGGCAGGAATGACTTCAGCAGGCGCAACATCATTATTGACCGCAGTTTGCCGCCCAGGCTTAATTTGTTTTTCAGGCTGTGCTTGTCCGGACCCTCGATTCGGTTTGAAACTCAACATCCGCAACAACACCATTTCAAAGCCTAATCGCGGATCCGGGGCCAATTCCAAATCCCGCTTCCCGATCAGTCCGATTTGGTAAAAAAGCTGAACATCTTCCGATGAAAGCTGTTTCGCCAAAACATCTATCGCTTGCCGATCAAATTCATGATCGACAAAATCCGGCAGTTTTTGGCTTATCGCTATGCGATGCAGCATTCTCAAAATCTGTTCCAATAAGTCGGCGAAATCCGGCGTTAATTCGGCCATTTCGGCAACCTTCAACATCATCGATTCCGCATTGCCCTCGGCCAATGCTTGTAGAATTTCTTCTACCGGTTGCTGAGCCACAGTGCCTAACATATCGATGACTTGTTGATAGTCAACCTGACCGCCGCCGA
>SPJM01000312.1 GCA_006844585.1 Methylococcaceae bacterium
CACTTTCGGTTCTTTTTTGTTCGGTAATATCGATCATGGCGCCGATAAGCTCTTTAATCTCACCATTTTCCATAACGACATTAACGACATCTCTTAACCAAATGACCTTGCCTTTACTGCAAATCATACGATACTCAAATTGATGAGAACGATGTTCTGCGCTCTGGGCTTGGCAAAATTCAGGTGCCCATTCTTTATCATCCCTGTGCATATGCTTGATCCAGAAGTTTTCCTCTAGCCATTCGGAGACCGGATAACCTAAAACTCTTTCCGCCTCATCACTGACAAAGGTGAATTGCGTCGTCTCCGGGTCGGCGCGCCAAAAAATGGCCGTTTGCGCCTGCACCAATTCACGAAAATGTCTTTCACTTTGCGCTAATGCTTGAGTGCGTCTTCTGACCAGATCTTCAGTGCGTAACGTTCTACCGCTAAGCAGCATTAAAGCAAACCCGGTACAGCCGGCAATAATAAAGCCTATCAACAAAGACCACCAATTATTCCAGGTCACTTGAGCAT
>SPJM01000313.1 GCA_006844585.1 Methylococcaceae bacterium
GCGGTCAAGTGGGTCTGGAGTATATGCCGGTTGATACCCGGCGCGATGAATCGCGTTATTCCGCCAGCATACAATCGGATACGCTATTCCTGCCCGGCTTGTCATCGCATCTGGATTTGAATTATGTTTCGGATGATGATTATTTCAATGACTTGAATAATGCTCTGGGCTTCTCAAACACCCGGCATTTGCGCAGTTTGGCCGATTTACGTTATCAGCAAGAGTGGTTAAACTTTTCCGCCAAGCTGGAACATTATCAAACCATTGATAGAGCGATTGCATCGGACAATAAACCGTATCAAAAATATCCGCAGGTGAGTTTGAATCTGCGCCATGATTTTGCCGACTTGCCGATTAATCTGGCGATGGAAAATGAATACAGTTATTTTTATCGCAGTCAACGGGTGAAGGGGCACCGGATTAACCTTAAACCGTCGATTAGTTTTCCATTGCGGACGGCGGCGGGATTTATCGTACCGAAATTTTCCGTGCAACATACCGAGTATTATTTGCAGGATCAAGAGGCCGGTAAAGCGGATGATATTAGTCGAACTTTACCGATTGTTTCGGTGGACGGCGGCTTGGTGTTTGAAAAAGACCTGC
>SPJM01000314.1 GCA_006844585.1 Methylococcaceae bacterium
GTTTCGTCCAATTCGTCGTTAAAGCCAGATTGACTTCGCTGAGCAGATAGTCGACATCCCGCCGCTCAACCGTTACCTGATTAATATCGCCGTTAAAATTAGTATCCGTAGTGCCGACCAAAGTCCGGCCATACCAGGGAATCACAAAAAACACCCGCCCATCGCTTTTAGCCGTTAACAATAACGCTTCATTGTCCGGAATTTTGGGGAGCACCAAATGGATGCCTTTAGACAGACGACACCATTTTTTCTCAGCAATTGAATCATTAATCCACTGACCGCTTGTCTTCACAACCGCCGAGGTCATCACGGAATAATTGTCGCCGCTAATTTCATCGTGGAGCATTGCTTCCTTGTTCAAACCGTTTTCTTGAACAATCTTTGTCAGCCGACAATAATTCAAACAAATCGCGCTCGCCGCCTGTGCGCCATCTATCAATTCCAAAACCAGGCGGGCGTCATCGGTTTGCGCATCCAGATAAGTAAAGCCGCAGTTAAGACCGGTTTGATCCAGACTGGGGAATCGCTCAGCAAATGCTTGAGCGGCATATCGGCGATGCGCTTGCCGGGTAAGCAATGCGCCTGCCAGCCCGTCATAAATCGA
>SPJM01000315.1 GCA_006844585.1 Methylococcaceae bacterium
GTCAATCGATTCCTAAAGCTGGCCCGCAGTTAATCGAGCCTATCATGAAAGTGGACGTGTTCACGCCTGAAGACAATGTCGGCGATGTTATCGGCGACCTTAACCGTCGTCGCGGCATGATTAAATCACAAGAAGCCGGCCCAACCGGCGTACGCATTAAAGCTGATGCGCCGTTGAGCGAAATGTTCGGCTATATCGGCGACTTAAGAACCATGACTTCAGGACGCGGCCAGTTCTCTATGGAGTTCTCTCACTACATGCCATGCCCCAAAAACGTGGCCGATGAAGTGATTAAAGAAGTTCAGGAACGCAACAAAAGCAAATAATATTTGCAGTTACGCAGACACAAAAAAAGGGGCTTTTTAGCCCCTTTTCTTTTTCAGCATTTAATAGTAAATATTTAACTTATTACTTACTTATGCCGCATAATTTGCGCTGGCAAATTCCCAATTAACCAAAGCCCAAAAAGCTTCCAAATATTTTGGACGCGCATTGCGGTAATCAATATAATAAGCATGCTCCCACACATCGCATGTTAATAAAGGCGTTTGCCCTTCAGTTAAAGGACAACCCGCATTACTTGAGCTGACCA
>SPJM01000316.1 GCA_006844585.1 Methylococcaceae bacterium
AACCACCGCATTTTCCCCATCCGCCATAAAATGCCCCAAGCGTTGCAAACTCAGATAGGTTTTGCCATCCAACACCGCCACCGGCATGCCCTCCGCCGACCATTGTTGCGCCAAGGCATCGTCTTCCATCTCGGATTGATGAACAACCACCAATAAACCGCCGCCGGAGCCGATTATGCGCTCAATACGCGCCCCCAAAGTTGATTGAATATCACCGACCAATGCATTTATAGCGCTATCTTCGCTGCCCGATTTCGCCTTAGTCTTCGACGGGTCGTCGGCTTTTTCCGCCGCCTCAGCCGTCGCGGTCAGTTCTGCTTGTTCCTTTTTGGCCGCTGCGGGTTGACCATTCAAGTCGTCAATAATGCTATCCAACATTTTTTTGGATACCCCGACCACATCTTCGGTGGCTTCCGGGCTGACGACATTATCAAACAAATTGCGTTTGCCGCTGACCAGTTCAGCCACCTTTTGTTCATAAGCGTTTTCCGCCAACAACAAGAATATCTGCACATTTTGTTTCTGCCCCAGGCGATGAATCCGGGCGATGCGTTGATCTAACACCGCCGGATTCCACGGCATATCCAAATTGACTAA
>SPJM01000317.1 GCA_006844585.1 Methylococcaceae bacterium
AGCCGTAGCCGATTACCGGCAATTGCAGGGTGGCGCAACTATCAATGAAGCACGCCGCCAAGCGCCCCAGGCCGCCGTTGCCCAAACCGGCGTCCGGCTCCGAATCAATCAATTCCTCAATTTCCAGTCCCATATCATAAAGCGCCCGGGTCACCACATCATCCACGCCTAAATTCAACATGGCGTTGCTGAGTGAGCGGCCCATTAAAAATTCCATAGAAAGATAAAAGGCGGTTTTGCAATCATCTTCGCGATAAGTGTTATAAGTGTTTTTCCAACGCTCGACTAAACGGTCGCTAATAGCCAGCGATAAAGCTTCATAAGCGTAATGCGGCGAACGGCAATTAGCATCTCGTCCCAGCCGATTGCTGTAATAATGCTTAAAATCCTTGACGAAGCTTTGTTTATCCATGCCCAAGCTGGGCAATGTGGTAATGTCGGGCGCGGGTTTGCTTTTTTTGAAAATTCGGGTAGGCATGAGTTTCCCTCTGCTGGAATAGATGAGATTATTGTCTTTTTATTTTGTTTGAGTATACCCGATTTACGCGTTAGAAATCAGTAGTACCTCACCTCAAAAAAACGGGTTTTTCAATAATTATA
>SPJM01000318.1 GCA_006844585.1 Methylococcaceae bacterium
ATTTTTTTTACGGCTATCGCAAATTATCCAATGATGAACAAACCACCCGCATCATTAATGATGCCGAGTTGGCCTTATGGCCATCTAAATGGTTTGAAGCCTTTGAACATTTATGGGAAGTCAATCACGGTCGCTATGACGGCCGCATTCAAGAAAAACTGGCCGAATTAGTGGCGCAATATATATTAATCCCGGAGCGACTGGTTTTAACTTCCCCACAAGCATATCAATGGCTGCGCGATGATGTATTTCGGGGTATAGAATACCGGGGTTATGATAGCTGTGAGCGTCCCATCACCGGAAAGCTCGATTTCTGGCAAGACTCGGTTGCTAAATTATTGGGTCGTTAAATCGCTTATGTGATGATTTATGCTTCTTGTCGTCAAAGACAGACTAAAGTCTGTCCTACATATACTGCGCGTCTCGGTTAAGGGTGCTGGAAATAAAAAATATCAATCCGAACTCAAGCCATTCAGGCGTTGTAAAATTTTCCTTAATTTGCTTTGAATAATGCGCGTATTTTCCGGTCCCATCCTGAGCATTTGTTTTTGAACGCCGTTTAATTGCTCCAATTGCGGATCGGCATACTTGTAATAAACGG
>SPJM01000319.1 GCA_006844585.1 Methylococcaceae bacterium
CCGATCAACCCTGGCTGGTTGACCGCTTATTACGGCATTTGCTGACCGATATTACCGGTAATACCCATAGAGCGGAGTTCTCTATCGATAAACTATATTCTCCCGATAGCGCTACCGGGCGTTTGGGTATTTTGGAATTACGCGCTTTTGAAATGCCGCCGCATTCCAGAATGGCCTTGGTGCAGGCTCTATTAGTTAGAACCTTGATCGCGCGATTTTGGAAGCAGCCCTATCAGCATTCGCTGATCCGCTGGGGAACCGAATTACACGACCGGTTTTTAATGCCGCATTTTGTGTATCAGGATATGAAACAAGTCGTGGATGATTTACAACAAGCCGGATTTGATTTTAAGATGGAATGGTTGGCGCCGTTTTTTGAATTCCGCTTTCCGGTTTACGGAACCACCCAAATTGAAGGCATGGAGGTGGAACTGCGGTTCGCCATAGAACCCTGGCATGTATTGGGCGAGGAAATGGGCAGCAGCGGCACAGCGCGGTTTGTGGATTCTTCGGTCGAACGGC
>SPJM01000032.1 GCA_006844585.1 Methylococcaceae bacterium
GATGAAAAACTATCAAATCGGCGGCGACCGACTATTTGAAAACGGCATGGGCGAAAGCCAACCGTTGCCGGGTGAAAACCCCTATGCTGCGGTTAACAGACGTGTGCAGTTTTATCGGGCGCCTTAATGGATTAATGCGGAGCGGATATGCTAAGTCCGCTCCGCGTTATTATAATTTACGAAATGACGGTAAGGTGACAATATGAAAATTTTTGTTTTATTTTGCTTGATCGCTTTTGGGTTTCATGGCCTTGCATATAGCGCGGTCAATATGGTTGAAAAAGAACCTGCGACGGACTCAATGCAAAAAGCTAAGCCTAAGCCGAAGAAAAAAATTGTCGTGTCGCCGAAACCGATCGTTCAATTGCATATTGATGGCTATTTAGATCAAAAGTACGTTCGGTTGGTGCTGGATGTGGAAAATGATAAAGATGTCAGCGGCTATATCTTTTTTGAGGATGGCTCTCATAAATATATTTATGGCGATAAAGAAGGTAATGCCTTTCACATTTATAATCCGGGCGGTGGGTATATCAATGTGATTTTGGATTAATAATCTTGTGATATTAGAATTTCCCTGAAATAATTTTTGTAAATGGAAAAGTGACTCAATTACAAAACCACTGTGAATAGCTGACTTTATGAAGCTAAGAAACGATTTATACTATAGTTAAGCTTTACAGAAACAGGTAAGGCGAAATAGACAGTCTCAGGCTATCCGGTTGGGTGTTGGGTTAATTTACCCGGTAAAATTCAACCCGTCTATTGATGGCGTCATAAGGCTTTGATCCGGGAAGCGGTTGATTTTCACCTTGGCCTAAAGTCTTTATCCTATTAGGGTGAATTTGAAAGTGATAGGTGAGAAAATTTTTGACTGCGGTCGCGCGTTGTTTAGATAAACGATAATTATAAAAATCCGAACCGCTGGCGTCAGTATGGCCCACCAGTACAATATTGATTTTGGACATTTTTTCGAGCTTTAACAGGATGCCCATTTCATTCAGGTAAGGTTTAGACCCAGGCTTGATCATACTGGAATTAAAGGCGAACTGAATAGGTAAGCCTATGCGGTCAGATGAAAAATGTTGTTTGGGATTCATGTGTATGGAACGGGATTTGGGGGTTGATGGTTTCAACAAAATTTCCGCCATTTCATGGGCGGAGGGTACGCGATCCAAAAACATTCTCACTTCGGCCGAGCAGTTTGAAGATGATATTAAAAAGGCGGAACAGAGAGAGGCAATGACAGAAAAATGTTGTTTAGACATGATGAAAATTCCTAATGCTGAATATTCATAAGTTACGATGTTTTTTAATGATAGTTGATGTTATCAAAGTTGTGCTGAAATTTTTACTTAATGGTTTAAGAGTTTTTTATCAGGGCGTTCGGGAGAACATTATGAACACAAGGTTATTAGAAAGAAAATTGTTATTGCTTTTTAGCATGTCGTTTTGGATGAGCTCGCCTTTAAAGGCGGATGATTGCGGGGTTTTGATTCTGGAAGAAAATAAGAGTTCAGCCGTAAGCATCAATAAAAACACCTGTATGCGTAAAGAGAATCTTGCCAAAGGCAGTTCGCTAACCGTTAAGGCGAATGGAAGGTTGTGGCTGAAATCCAGTCCTTCCGCAACCAGTGGTTTTGCTTTTCAAATAATTTGTCAAAACATTTCTGCCAGGCCGGTGACAACGCATATTGATGGTTTTTTGCCGCCTTGGCTGCGTGTATCCGGTTCTGAGCAATGTACGCCCTGGGGCGTCAACAATAATCTAAGTTGCAGCAATAAAGCATCTCCAGGTAGAAAAAGCTTTTTTTGCTCATTGGCTCGGGAAGACAAAAGCAAAGTGGCTTTTGCGGGGACATCTCAAGAAAAGTCAGTGAAGGTTCGAGGCAACTGGAAAGCCCGGTCAGTGGAGCCTTATGCGAAATTTCAAAAACATGTCTCAAGCGATATGGCTTTATGTAAACAAGTTAACAATATCACCAGCAACATTCAAATGACATGGAAAGTTAAAGGCAGCGAAAATGAGAAGTATGTCGATATTGTGTCCCCATTGGGACTGGATGAACATTTTGTCGATTGTGCGCTGGCTGTGTTGAGTAGTTATGACTTTGATACCCATGAGCTTGGCAAGTCTTTTAAAGATAAATTTTAAGTCATCGAGACTATGCGCTTGATGTCATTGACGACGCGTTATATCAATATCGTCTATGCGATTATGGCGGTGCTGTGCGGCATGGTGATAGATGTATATGTAAAAGATAGAATGGATTACTGGATCCATGATTCGGCCATGCTGTACCAAGTCAGAACCGAGTGGTTACATTCCGTGATTGTCGTATTGGATGATGATGTGCCTTATAGCGTAGGCCGAAAACAAGCTTTGCCGCTTTTTGCATTGGCTACTGACCGTATGGTCAAGGCCGGCGCTAAAGGCGTTTTTTTAGATGCCAGAATCAGCAAACAAATGGCGGCAAAAATGCCTTATGCGCAATGCATGCAAGAGGCTAAGCAGGTCGTTTGGTCTGAACCCCAATGTATTAGTGCTGATCAGCAGCAATGTTTAGTTGTTAATAGCGAAGCAGGCAATGCGCCTTTGAAGATGAGTGCGAAAGCCATACAGCATTTTAGCATTGCGCCTTATTTCGACGCCCAGGCCAATTTACCGGATTTTTTGCTCTATGGTTGGGAATCAGCCATGTCGATTCCTGAAACAGGCTTGCAAGTCAGCGATCGGGTGGTAACGCGAGATAATCCTGTCGCGCGTTGGCTGGACTTAAGCAAAGACAGTGCGGTGCATCGAATGGTGACGCAATTAGCGCCGGATAATCAGGATGCCTTATATAGCAGCGATCAGGATAAAATTTGTAATCAGCGTTTTCCTTGTCGCCGGGTGCGGCTGAGTCTGCCGATTTCTCAAGTGCAGACGGAAGGCAAACAATTGCTGTTGCCGGTGAGTAAATTGGCGGCTTGTGACCAACAAACAGCTTTGGAAACGGCGG
Organism: Methylococcaceae bacterium; assembly: GCA_006844585.1. Lineage (GTDB taxonomy): Bacteria > Pseudomonadota > Gammaproteobacteria > Methylococcales > Methylomonadaceae > Methylomarinum. The sequence goes on from SPJM01000032.1 coordinate 3,003, forward strand.
CGTTGGCGAAAGATCGAGTGGTCATATTACAAACCACTTCGCCTACTGAGCAAACAGATCGATTAATTACCCCGATGACAACGGCTTTATTCAGTCCGGGGCAGTTAACCCCTGGGTCGCAATTTATCGCGGATGAAATCGAAACGATTTTAAACCAAGATCATCCAAGAGCGCCGAATCTATGGGTGAAATTAGCATTATTCATTTTTCTGGCCGCGTTAAGCGTCTATTTAACGGTCAGAAAACCAGCGTTATTAGGCTTGGTCGCCATTGTGGTTTTTTTGGCTTTATTGGCGCTGTGCCTGCTTAATCCATTAATTCAATTATGGCCGGTTTTCGCCGGGATGATGGTTTTTTTAACTGCGGCCGGTCAATCAATGACGGTTAATTTATTGATCGGTTTGAAAGAGGGGCGCTTGATCAAGCAGTACATGCCCAAACAAATTCATAACCTGTTATTTTCTCTCAAAGCCAGCGATTCTTTTCGCAACAAACGTTGTTATTCCATTGTATTGATGAGCGACCTGGCGGGTTATACGACCTTAACCGGGCTGCTGAAAGAACCGGATTTAATTTTGGATTTGATGAATGACTATCTCAGCGAAACAGCCTTTGTCGTACAAGATAAATACAATGGCTGGTTTGAGTCTTATATCGGCGATATGGTTTGCTATTACTGGCCGTTTGATGAAAAAGACGAGAAATCCTTTGCCAATGCAGTAAAAGGCGCGTTAGAGTTGTCCAGATTACAAGATAAGTTTTTTGCTGAACTGCCGCATCGTTATGAGCAGAAGTTGGATGATTCGGTGTTGGGAGAGATCAAAAAAATCATAGATGCGGGGATTGGGCTTTCCGTCGGTGAAGTGGTGATGGGGAATTTAGGCCCGAAAAACGGCGTGCAGAAATTCGGTATTTTGGGCGACCCGTTGAATTTGGTTTCCAGAGTTGAAAGCCTGACCCGGTTTTTTAATACCGATATTATCGTCACCAAAGAATTTTTACCGACCATAGAGAATAATGGTTTTGTGGTTCGGCGTTTGGGCTTGATGAAGGTTAAAGGCAGAATTGAGCCTGAAATGTTGTATGCTTTAGGCGAGGATGACGGCAATGACGAAAGGTTTATGCCTGAGCATATTGCCGTCTGGGAAAAATATTTGCTGGCGGTAGAGGAAGAACGCGAGGAGTTGCCGGTATGCCCTGCGATTTATGAGCAGGATAGAAAAGCATTAGCCGGTTGGTTGAGTCGTAATCTATTAGAAGATAAGGTGTGGAAGCTCGATGAAAAATAAAAAAATATACTTTATCAGTTGTTTAGTAACCGTTTTGTTTTCCGGTTGCGCTTCGCAGCCGTTGAATTTGACGGAACAAAGCGGCAACGCCGACGCCTTTTTGGTGGTGGATTGTTTATTGCCGGGCGAGCTGCGTCAACTGGGGCGCTTGACGACTTATATTACCGCGCGTAAGGCGATAAAGACAACCGCTAGCGATTGCGCGGTGCGCGGCGGCGAGTTTACCCCGTCGGCGATGGCGTCTTATCAAACTGCATTTAAAATCTGGATGCCCAAGGCGGAAGCCGGTGACCCTGAAGCGCAGGCTTATGTCGGCGAAGTTTATGAAAAAGGTTACGGCAGAGAACCGGATTTTGAAATGGCGGCTTTGTGGTATCGAAAAGCTGCTCGACAGGGTAATTATCGCGCCCAGGTAAATTTGGGCTATTTATACGAAAAGGGGTTGGGGGTTGAAAAGGACAGACAAAAAGCCGCTGAGTGGTATGCAAAAAATGTCAGTCGTCAAAATGTCGAATTTACTTCGACGATCACGACTGCGGAAGATGGCGACCAGTCTTCCGAACAAATTCGTTTGTTAAAGACCGAATTAAAAAATAGTGAGGCGGAAAAAGCCTTATTAACGAAACAAATGCAGGATCAACGGCGGCAATTACAACAAAATAAACAAAATGTTGCTGAATTAGAGCAAGTTATTAACAGTATTCAGCAGAAAATGAGCCATAGCAGCGGGCGACAACAGACTGTTTTGGCTAATCAAATGCAAGAAAAACAAACCTTGTTAAAGCAAGCTCAGGATGAGACCCGTTTGTTGGATGAGAAGTATCAGCGACAATTGCTGGCATTGAGGGATAGTCTTGGCAATATGGAAAAACGCGCTCAGCAAATTGCTGAAGAGTTAAGTAAACAGCGCGACCAATCTGCTTTACTGCAAGTTAAGTTAGCGGGCAGCGCAGATGAAAAGCAGCGGCTAAAGCAAGGTTTGGAGACCAAGCGTCAGCAATTGCAGGCCAGTCAGCAGAATGTAGCGGATTTAAAAAAAGTGATTGCTGATATACGTCGGCAAATGGCGACATCCGATCATCAGCAACAGTCTAAATTGAGCCAACTATTGTCGGAAAAGCAGAATTTATTAACCGGCGAACAACGAAAAAATCAGCAATTGGAGCAACGTTATCAGCAGCAATTGTTGGCCTTGAAAAGTAATATCAGCAATTTGCAGGCAAAAACTGAGCAAATTACCGGAGAACTGCAAAGTCAGCGAGATAAAGCCGGTCAATTACAAATTAAGTTAATGGAAGCGGAAGCTAATCTGGCCAGTACGGAGCAACAATTATTGCTGCAGGAGACAGAGTTCCAGAAAAAAATTGATATGTTGTCGGCGGATCATCAGTTGCGGCAGGGTGAACAACGGGAATCCTGGAAAGATGAGGTTGAGCAGCAAATGGCCGCGCAGCAACAATTAATTAAACAATTAGAAGAAGAGAAAGTCGCATTTCAACAAAAAATGGCGACTCTGGAAAAACAGCGGCAACAACAAATAACCCCGGAAAAGCCTAAAATTGAAATTATTGATCCTTCATTTATTTATAGCCGCGGAATAGCCACAGTAAAGCTAAGGTCTTTGGTGAAAGAACGTGAATTGATCGGAAAAGTGGATTCTCCGGCGGGCTTGATGACCTTGTTAATCAATGACCGAAAAACCAAGGTGGATGAATATGGATTATTTCGGCTTAATATGAATTTGTCTAAGCAGGAAACGCCGGTTGAAATTGTCGCAGTTGATGAGCGAGGGCAACGCAGCAGTCTGAATTTTGTGTTTTCAATGACCGGCGCCGAACAAATGGATGCGCAGCGCCCCGGCTTACCGGAAAACAATCCTTGGAGCGTATTAAATTTCGGTAATTATTATGCGTTGATTATCGGCAATAATAAATATCAAAAAGTGCCGACTTTAGATACGCCTCGTGCCGATGCCAGAGCGATCGATGCTGTTTTAAAGGCTAAATATGGCTTTAAAACTCAGGTTTTGCTGGATGCAACGCGTTATGAGATTTTATCGGCGTTGAATAAATTAAGAAGTCAATTGACCGAAAATGACAATTTATTGGTGTATTACGCCGGTCATGGCGAGCTGGATAAAGTCAATATGCGCGGGCATTGGTTGCCGGTTGACGCTGATGCCGACAATACCGCAAATTGGATTTCCACAGTTGCCTTAACGGATATATTTAACGCTATGAATTCCAAACATATTCTGGTGGTTTCCGACTCTTGCTACTCCGGAGCGATGACCCGTTCCTCGCTAGCGCGTCTTGATGCCGGTATGAGCCGGGCGCAACAACATGATTGGCTGAAGGCGATGATCAAAACCAAGTCCAGAACGGTGTTGACATCGGGTGGATTAAAACCGGTGTTGGATGGCGGCGGCGGCGATCATTCGGTTTTCGCTCAAGCCTTTATTCGCGCTTTGGCGGATAATAAGGGTTTATTGGAAGGGCAAAGTCTTTATCGCAAGGTTTCATCCGGGATTGTGACTATCGCCGCCGGTTATGGGTTTGAACAAGTGCCTGAATATGCGCCTATCCGGCATTCAGGGCATGAGTCGGGGGAGTTCTTTTTTGTTCCTAAGATTTAATTATTCTTGGAAAATAGATTATGTGTTAGGCTTGAACAAAAAATTATACCTATACTATTATTGTTTTTTGACTATGGCCTAATTCATAAGTCATTGTAATAAAATTGAACGGGCATTCTGAGAAAGTAAGAATGAGGAGTATGGCATTGAAAACAAAAAATGGTACAAAGTTTATAGCTTTTGTTGGGGGGCTTGCCCCGGCTTTTATGGGTTCCGCCGTAGCCCAAGAAGTTGCTGATCCAACGGATAAAGTATTTTGGCAATCTGTTTGCGGGGTCAATGAAACTGACCCGCTGCGTTTAGCTATCGGCGGAGAATTACAAGAAACTTGTCGGTTGATTTTGAATACGCCGGGTTCAGCCGCCCACTCCACGGCTTCTTCAACAGGCAATAATTTAACCATTTCAGGCGGTTTGGCGCGCAGTACGTCGAGTAGTGATGAAGCGCGTAAGCAAAAAATTAAAGAACGCTTGAAAGAGTTGAAAGAGAAGCAGGAAAATAATCAAGGCGCTGGCGATATTTTGGATAGCGAACGTTTGGGCTTTTTTATTTCCGGTAAAACCACCCAGGTTGATCGAAAAAATACCGATATTGAAACCGGTTATGATGCGGAAACATACGGCTTTGTGGCGGGGATGGATTATCAATTCAGCCGGGATTTCGCTGCCGGATTGGCGATCGGTTACGCCAATATCGATACTGAATATGATGGCGGCAGCGGCGTCCAGGATACCGATTCGGTATCGGTGATGCTTTATAATCATTTTTCGCCGATGGACAATTTATCGCTCAATGCTTATGCAGCCTGGACCGGCTATGATTATGACTCAACCCGGAATATTTCCATCGATTCTTCAAATATTGATCCGGCGACGGTGATGATTTTAAATGGGACGGCCAGAGGAAATACGGAAGGCGATCAGCTAATGGCCGGTATCGGCGCCAGTTATGATTTGAATATTAATAGCTTGACGATCACGCCGAGGTTTAATTTCGATTATTCCGACACTTGGATTCAAGGTTATACGGAAACCGATAATGATGGTTTGGCGCTGATCTATGAAGATCAAGCCATTCATTCGTATAAAACAACATCCGGTATCGATTTATCTTACGCCAGCAGTTTTTCCTGGGGGGTTTTATTGCCTAGGGCTAAAATTTATCATGTGCATGAATTCAGCGATTCCAGTCGCATAATTCATGCATCATTTGCGCAGGACAATAAAGGCGTCGCCGTTGACAGCGTTACTGAATCGCCTGATCGAGACTATCTAGTATTCGGAGTAGGATTTTCTGCTGTTTTGCCTCATGCATTACAGCTTTTTGTCGATTTTGAAAAAATTGAAGAGCATCGCTATATCAACAGTTACACAGTGACCGGCGGTTTGAGAATGGGTTTCTAATGTAATTTCTGTGGGTAGACGATGGATAAAAAAACAATAAATGGGTATTGAGTTTACCCAAAAGATTACTGACTATGACTAAAGCCTCTATATTTAAACGCGAACATTTCGAGAAAAGCTGGCTACGCTTATTAATTCAAGGGGCTTTTTTGCTTATATTGGGCTTGCTGGTGGCCGCTTCAAGCTTATTGAACGCTGACGCCGTTGTGTTGGCGGCCAGGGAGTTTTCCTGGCTGCCCTTAAGCGGAATAATCTTTGTTTTGCTGGGCTTGGAAGAGTTATTGGAAGCCTACCTGGCTAAAGAACCGCGCGAGTTTCATCAAAACTTGCAAGTCGGCATTTTAGACACCGTCGTCGGAGGCTTAATCATCGCCAGCGTATCCGAAATGCCGGAACAATTAAAACTATTAATTGCTGCGTTTTTAATAGTGCGCGGGTCGGTCAGGGTCGTGTTAGTGCATGCGCTTAAGTTACCGCAAAAGCTGTTTACGACCCTTGCCGGCAGCGTATCTATGATTTTGGGAATATTGATCGCTAGTGATTACACCATTGGCGGCGCAGCGTTTTATTCGTTCAGCTTGAATTTGGAAATCGCTTTTAGGGGCTGGGCGATGATGACTTTCGCCTGGTGGTTGAGAAGCCGCAAAATGGCGGAAAAACAACAATCAAGCAAAGAATGATTACTTAATAAAGTGATCCTCACTATCGAACTGATTCAGATTATCCACCCAACTGATGGTGATCTTGTCGCCTGAATTCACATTGTTTAACATAAACACAAAATAAGGGTCTTTAGAAATGCTGCCGCTTAAATGACTGCTTATCACGGTCTTATCATTATGTTTAACAATGAGTTCCTGAATGAAATGAGCGGGAATGAGTTGGTCGCTATCCTTATCTCTCATTCGGCCGTTTTCCATTGGATGAGCGATTAAGGTTCTAATCTGCATTTTATCGCCCAAACGTTTACTTCTGATTTTTATGCTGGACATCAGTTTCCGCAGCCTCCCTTGCTGACTTTAACAAACCTGCTGGCTTTATAAATGTTTTCATTATCCATTGCAATGATAATCAATTGGCCGCTGGCAGCCATTTTTATACGGGCGGTGATGAAAAAATCGACATCGTTACTGAGATTAAACTCAGCCGATAACGGTTTGGGGTTATTATCGACTAAGATGTAGACTTTGCCGATATTGGGTAAATCACTTTGAATGGTCACCGGAACGACTGCGCCATTTTCGGCTGTTTTCGGCGCTTTTATTTTTATTTTATGGGTTTCAATGAGTTCGGCCTGATTGAACAACCGAGTTAGGGTATCTTGATAACTTTGTTCCTTGAAGTTATCCGATGGCCAAGCGGCATATGCGGCTTTGAACAGCCCTGAACCGGAAAGCCAGATTGAACCTGCAAATGTTGTTAAATGTTTTAGGAATCGTCTGCGCATGGCTCAAGTCGGGTGATTGCAATAGTCATTTATTATAAAAAAATTAATAGAAATTAATAGTAACAATCAGAAATCTAATCAAGGAAGGAAATGCAACATTATAAATTAAAATTCAGACCGGATATTGAAGGTTTAAGAGCTTTAGCCATTATTTTGGTGGTTTTGGAACATGCTGATAGTCGTTGGTTGCCTGGAGGGTTTATCGGCGTTGATATTTTTTTTGTTTTATCAGGTTTTTTGATTACCGGTTTGCTTTTACAAGAGATTGTGGAAAACGGGCGGATAAAATGGTTGGCGTTTTATAGTCGGCGTTTTAAACGGTTATTGCCGGCGCTGATTTTTATGCTGCTGGGTTCGTGGTTGCTTGTGCTCCTATTTTTAGCGCCGTATGAACAATTTTTTCATGCTGATGCAATGCAATATGCATCTGTTTGGGCAAGTAATTTTTTCTTTGCTTTTTCAAAAATCGGCTATTTTGATGCGACCGCTCAGGAAAATATTTTTTTGCATACTTGGTCATTAGCGGTAGAAGAGCAGTTTTATATTGTCTGGCCTTTTTTGCTTTATTTTTTTCTCGGCGCATTCCAGTGGCAGGGTGGGAAAGCCGATTGGAAAAGGCTTGTTTGGGGGTTGTGCGGAACCTTGTTGATTTGTTTTATATTTGGCTTATTTTTATCTTATACACAGCCTGTATGGGGATTTTATCTTATGCCTGCAAGAGCGTGGCAATTTGCTGCAGGCGGTTTGACATTTATGTTGTCTCATAAACTAATATTTTTTCGAAAGGATAATGTGGGCAATCGATGGGTATCAATGCCATTTATCGCTGTACTATTGGGCTGGGTTGCGATTGTCTCATTAGTTGTTGTGGCTGTATTGATGCCGGATAATGTGGTTTATCCGGGCTTTTGGGCTATTATTCCCTCTTTAGCGACTTGTTGTATCCTGTTGGTTGGAAGTATTGAGCCAAACTCTTCTATGGCTAAATGTTTGTCACTCAAGCCTATGCAAGGGATTGGGCGACTGTCATATTCATGGTATCTATGGCATTGGCCGATATTGATAATATTATCAGAAAATGTTTTTCAATGGCTGGAACAAGCGGCGGCGGATTATCAAAATGTCAAAACGTTGGATTTCAATGACATTATTTGCCCTGAAAAACAATGTAATGCGATGCAAAACGGACAAATTGTTTTTAGAGATAATCAGCACCTTACTCAAGCCTATGTTTCGTCTTTATCTGAAAAAGTGATTGAACTTCTTGAATGAATAATCAATTTATCCGACTGATTCCGCTTTCGGTCCATTAACATCTTCCGGGTCTCCCTCGTAAGGCGTTGCATATTTGCATTCTTTTTGCGGGCAGACCTTTTCAGGGCCTCGGCGCTTGGTGGTTTTCAGGGTTAGCACTGGCCAATTGCATTCCGGGCAGCTTTCTTTGACTGGCGCATTCCATAAAGCATAATCGCAACTGGGGTATTCGGAACAGGAATAGAATACTTTGCCGTAGCGTGATTTCCGCTTTAGGATATTTCCTTTTTTACACTGCGGACATTCAACACCGGTATCTAAAGGTTTTTCCAGCGGTTCAATATGTTTACATTTCGGGTAGCCGCTACAGCCGATGAATTTGCCGTAACGACCGGTTTTTATGACTAAAGCCGAATCGCATTTCGGGCAAGTACGCCCTTCCACAACTTCCGGTTCATTGGATTGGGTGCCGTCATCATTCAGGTTGCGGGTATATGAGCATTCTGGATATTGGGTGCAACCGATAAAACGCCCGTTGCGGCCTAATCGGATCGATAATTGGCTGCCGCAATCCGGACATTTTTCGTCTATTGCTTCCTGAGTCACATCGCTGCGTTGAACGGACTCATCCTTTTCGGTAATCAACTGAGTAAAAGGCTGCCAAAAATCATTCATTAACGGCACCCAGTCTTTTTCACCGCGGGCGACGGCATCTAAGTTGTCTTCCAGATTAGCGGTAAAGCTGTAGTCAACATATTGGGTAAAATGCTCGGTCAAAAATTTATTGACGATACGACCGACATCTGTGGGGTGAAAACGTTTGCTGTCCAGAGTGACGTATTCTCGATTTTGCAATGTGGAGATAATCGAGGCATAAGTCGAAGGGCGGCCTATCCCGTGTTCTTCCAAGGCTTTTACCAGGCTGGCCTCGCTGTAGCGCGGCGGCGGCTCGGTGAAATGTTGATTGGCGTTGATTTCGTGTAAATCGACCGGGCGGCCTTCTTCCATAGGCGGTAGAAAGCTTTCTTTATCGTCGGTGTCTTTTTTATCGTCACGGCCTTCCAGGTAAACCGCCATGAAACCCGGTTTGGCGATGGTTGAGCCGGTGGCGCGGAAAACATTTTGCTCGCTGCCGCAATGCAGATCGACGGCCACCAGATTTAAGGTTGCATGGATCATTTGGCAGGCGACGGTGCGTTTCCAAATCAATTCATAAAGCTTGAACTGTTCAGCTGTCAGGCGATTTTTAACATCTTCAGGTAAACGTTTGGCTGAGGTGGGTCGTATTGCCTCATGCGCTTCCTGGGCGTTTTTGGATTTGGTTTTAAATGAACGCGGCGATTCCGGCACATTGTCGGCGCCGTATTTTTCGGCAATCAGTTCACGGATGTCGGCAATCGCTTCATCCGCCAGATTCACCGAGTCAGTACGCATATAAGTGATTAAACCGGCTGTTTCGCCGCCTAAATCAATGCCTTCATAAAGTTGTTGCGCCACCATCATGGTGCGTTTGGTGGTGAAGCCTAATTTACGGGCGGCTTCCTGTTGTAATGTTGAGGTGATGAATGGCGCAGCCGGATTGCGTTTGCGTTGTTTTTTTTCCAGTTTAGCGACGATCAGTTTGCCGTCAGCAACATCCAGTAAAGTTTGTTTAACTTCGGTCGCCGTTTTTTCATCGGTGATGCTGAATTGTGCGAGCTTTTCACCCTTGAAATGCGTCAGCTTGGCTTTAAAAGGTTGCTTATGCGCGCTGACATCAGCTGTATGAGACCAATATTCGCGGGTTTTAAAGGCTTCAATTTCCAGCTCGCGTTCTACAATCATTCGCAAAGCCGGGCTTTGCACGCGACCTGCGGAGAGTCCTCTGCGAATTTTTTTCCACAATAACGGCGATAAGTTAAAGCCGACCAGATAATCCAGAGCGCGACGAGCCTGTTGTGCGTTCACCAGCGTCGTTGACAGCTCAGTGGGGTGGGCAATCGCTTCGGAAACCGCTTTTTTAGTGATTTCATGGAATACCACCCGGTGTACGGTTTTTTCCTTTAATAGTTTTTTGCTTTGCAAGTATTCATGCACATGCCAGGAAATGGCTTCTCCTTCCCGGTCGGGGTCGGTCGCCAGATACAAGTTATCGGCTTTTTTCATTTCCTTGCTGATTTCCTGCAAATGCTTCAGGTTCCTATCGATCACCTGGTATTTCATGGCGAAATTATTATTGGGATCAACTGCGCCTTCTTTGGGGACCAAGTCTCTGACATGACCAAACGAAGCGAGCACCCGATAGTCTTTACCCAGGTATTTCTCGATGGTTTTACATTTTGCCGGCGATTCTACGATGACTAAATTTTTACTCATGAAGGTAAATGTATCTGAAAATTGATTTAGTGCAAGGTGTCGGGGACCATATCGTAAACGATATCTTCCATACGGGAAAAAGCGTGATCGTCCTCAGACTGGCTTAATAAGATCATTAATACAAGCCATTTAAGCTTTTCTAAGGTGAGATTTTCATTTTTTAAGGCCATGGCCCGGTCAATGACAATTTCACGGTTATCCGGCGTTAGAATTTGATTGGTTTCCAAAAATAGTAATAAGTTTTGACATTCATAGTCCAATACGTTTTTTTCTTGATCATTGTAGATCCTGAAAGAGGTCGGTGAATTGGAAATGGGTGAATTGTCTTTGAAATCCGAAAGCGATTCCAGCCAGTCAAAAGCCTTATTGATTTCGTTTTGTTGAAAGCCGGCATTAATCAGTTCATTGGCGATAACATTGGCGTCAGCATAGCTTTCAATTTCGTCGGCCAAGTAGTTTTCAAATAAGTAAATTAGAACATCAAAAATATCTTCTTTCATGATAATAATTTTTTAGTTAAGTCGCATATAGCTACCGCCGGCTAAGGACGTTATATAGCCTTCGAGTTCCAGCACCAGTAAAATTGAAGAGACAGACTCAACAGAAAGACCGCTTTTTTCCACCAGATAATCTACTGTTGTGGGGCTGAACAAGATTAAATTCAATAGATTTTGTTGTTCAAGGTCAAGCGTTGTTTGATTGTTTTCCGGTATTGCGTTGCTATCATATTGATAATATTGACCTAATTCTTCAAAAATATCTTCTGTGGTTTCTACTAGTTTAGCGCCTTCGCGGATTAAAGCATTGCAGCCGCGCGCTAAGGGGTTATGAATTGAGCCGGGGATGGCGAAAACTTCGCGGTTTTGTTCCAAGGCCATTCGCGCAGTAATTAATGATCCGCTCTGTTTGGCCGCTTCCACCACCAGCAAGCCGATGCAAAGCCCGCTGATAATGCGGTTGCGGCGCGGGAAATGATTGGCTTTTGCCGAGGTTCCGGGCGGGAACTCCGAGACGATTGCGCCTTTTACCAAAATGTCTACGGCTAATTGTTTATGGCGCGCCGGATACACTCTGTCCAAGCCGGTGCCGGCAACGGCTATGGTGTGACCAGCGGCTTTTAATGCGCCTTGGTGGCTGGCGGCGTCTATGCCTAGCGCCATGCCGCTGGTGATGGTATAGCCGTGTTTTGCTAAATCTTCGGCAAATTCCAGTGCCGTCATGATGCCGTATTCAGATGGATTGCGGCTGCCGACAATAGCGATTTGCGGTTGTTTGAGCAGTTGTAGGTTGCCGCGCACGAATAACAGCGGCGGGGCGTTATCGATTTGTTTGAGTAGATCCGGATAATCCGGATCCTGTATCGTTAAGGCATAGTGGTGATCCTGTTCCAACCATTGCAAATCCTGATCAACTCTTTCCCAATCGACTTGTTGGATATTGTTGATTAATTTCTCTTTCAGGCCGAGTTTTGCCAGCTCGTTATGCGAAGACGAAAAAATTTGCTCAGGCTGTAGCTGTTCCAGTAGCGACAGGAATGTTTTGCCGCCTATGCCATGTGTGCGCAGCATGGCGAGCCAATATTTTAGATCCTGTTGTACGCTTTTCAATTCGGCTTCTGCTGGTAACTGAACATGGAGCGAATAACCGCGACTGTGGAATGCTTAATTTATGGCGTGCGAATTTTATCTAAAATATGAATCGGAGAATTAGCCTCCATAATCACCGCATAGCTGACCCGTTCAAATGGGCGAAATACCATCAACATACCGGCAATCTCATCCGGTAATTTAACGGTAGTCGAAATATCGTCATGATAAAACCTGTCGTTGATGGTTTTGCCTTTGCGGTATACATCAAACAAATGTCCGGTTTCGATGCCGTCGGTAATGCCTTTGTCAATAACGACGACATTAAAACGACCGATTTGCGACACTCCGTTCAGGACGCTGATGATATTTCCCTCCAACTGGGTTTTAGGAACATGAGGGAAATAGTTAATAGCAAGCGGGTTACTTTCGCTGCTCATTAAACGGTCGCCGATTCGAATCTCACTGTCCGATTTATTGATGAATAAAGTTGCCGGGTCTCCCGCTCTTTGTATCCCGGCGTCTGCAATATATTGCGCTTCGTAACCCAGAATTTCATCGTTATCCGGGCTGATAAAGGCATCGCCTTTTCGAAAAATAGTGTAATTGATGCTTTTGGGTTCTTCGATAGTGCGCACATAGACTCTATCGCCGGCGCCGCCGATTAGATGCTCATCGGCAAAGTCGATCACATAAGGCGCGTCATCCAAATCGTTTTCATTAATAACTCGGGGCGAGGTTAGAAATTGGGAGATCGCTTCCGATGGAATCATTTTAATAGCCTCATCCTGAGATGAAGTTCTGATCGCCGGAGAAAGTTTGACATAAGCTGAGCGGGTCAGGCTAAGAGTGGGTTTACCGTCAACGTATGTCAATGAAAGAATATCGCCGGGATAAATTAAATGGGGGTTTTTAATGTGCTGGTTGTTTTCCCAAAGACGCGGCCATTGCCAAGGGTTTTGTAAAAACTTGCCGGAAATGTCCCAAAGCGTATCGCCTTTCACAACAGTGTAGCGGTCAGGATGATTTGGGTTTATTTTTAAGGTGTCGGCAAATAAAGAGGCGCTGAATAAAGCGGGTATTAAAAGTCGGCATAATGAGCGAAAAAACATAATCAGATCCTGAAGTTGTTTATTTGGTATAACTTATAAATCCATGATTCCATCAAATTCTAGCTTATTTCAAGACGTTGTGGCTAAAAGTTATTACAATTTTTTTATACGCGCCTTAATAATCAATAAAATCATACGGAAGGTAAGATACAGCAATTATTCAGGTTTTATTGAGGACAAGTTGGGAAAATAACAAACCATAGATTTTATAAACAGGAAACGGAACAATGCAGCAAATTTTATTGGGCGGTCATGAAAACGGGAAATTATTAATCAATGCGGCGATGGCTAATCGTCACGGGATGATCTCAGGGGCCACAGGCACCGGTAAAACGGTGACTTTGCAAGTTTTGGCTGAAGGCTTTTCACAATTGGGCGTGCCGGTTTTTATGGCGGATATTAAGGGCGATTTGTCCGGAATCGCCAAGCCGGGAACAGCGCATGAAAAAATCAGTCAGCGCTTGCAGACTATCGCGGTCGAGGGTTTTCAATTTGGCGCAAAACCAGCGGTATTTTGGGATTTACTGGCCGAGAAAGGGCATCCGGTGCGGACTACCTTATCAGAGATAGGGCCGTTATTAATCAGTCATTTGTTGGAATTGAACGATACCCAAACCGGCATCCTCTACAGCTGCTTTAAAATAGCGGATGATCAAGGGATGTTGTTATTGGATCTGAAAGATTTACGGTCGTTATTGACCTGGATGGCCGATAACGCTAAGCAATTAAAATCAGAATATGGCAATATTTCTTCGGCCAGCGTCGGCGCTATACAGCGGCGTCTACTGGTGTTGGAGCAGCAAGGGGCGGAACAGTTTTTTGCGGAACCGGCCATTGATATCGCTGATTTTTGCCGCACTGATTTTTCCGGTAACGGGGTAGTCAGCATTTTGGACGCTACCCGGTTATCAACCCATTCTCCGCGATTGTATGCGGCGTTTTTATTATGGTTGCTGGCCGAGTTGTTTGAAACCTTTCCGGAAGTCGGGGATAACGATAAACCGAAATTAGTGTTGTTTTTTGATGAAGCGCATTTACTGTTTGATCAAGCGCCTAAGCCCTTAATTGATAAAATTGAACAAATCGTCAGATTAATTCGTTCAAAAGGCGTTGGCGTTTATTTTATCAGCCAAAGTCCATTGGATATTCCCGAGTCGGTGTTGGGGCAATTAGGATTAAAAATTCAACACGCTTTACGCGCCTATACGCCAAAAGATAAAAAAGTGATCAAAGCGGTTGCCGAAACTTTTCGCAGTAATCCCAAAATAGATACTGAGCAGGCGATTTCAAATTTAAAAACCGGCGAAGCATTAGTGTCATCTTTGAATTCAGACGGTAGTCCCAGTCCGGTCGAAAGAGTGTTGATCTGTCCGCCGGCTTCGCGGGTTGGGCCGCTAACCGAATCGGAACGCAAACAACATATCGAACGCTCGCCTTATCAAGGGCGTTATGATCAGTTATTAGATCGGGAGTCGGCTTATGAGATGCTCAAACAGCAGGCTGAGAAAAAAACGGAATTATTAGAGCAGCGGGAAGAAACGACAACGAGAAAACATTCCCGTCCCCGCTCATCTAACCGGCAGTCGGTCGGCGAGGCGTTCATTAAGAGTGCGGCGCGCAGTATCGGCAGCCAAATAGGACGACAAATAATTCGAGGCGTTTTGGGATCTTTGCTTGGGGGACGGCGTTAATTCAGTGAATCTTTAATAAATAAACGGGAATAAATGATTGGAGTAGGGTGGGTGTTGCACAGCGCTAATGTCAGCTGATGATTGACCAATACCCTACGCCAAATGATGTCAAACTGTTATTTATTTTTTGAGCCGCATTTGCCTTCGCCGCATTTTCCTTCACCGCAACTCGCTTCTTTGTCGCTTTTCGGCATCGGTTTATTCCCTGCGCAATTGCCTTCGACATTTTTTTCTTCGCCGCCTTTAGCCATATTGCCGCCGCATTTGCCTTCGCCGCAAGACATTTCTTTGCTGTCTTTATCCGCTTCGGCTAAATGCATATAACCGGTATTCAGTTCGGTTAGCGCAAAAGGATTCTCAATAGTCTTGGTTTGCGATTCGGCCTGAGCGGGTTGTGAGGCCATTAGACCGGAAACTAATGATGTGCCTAATGCCAGTGCGAATGGGGTTGTATTTTTTTTCATAACTTCATCCAAAAAGGTTAATCAGTAAAAACTTTTATTGTTTGTTTTTTTAGCATGGGTGTGACTAAACCACAAGCGGGAAGTTCCAAGCTATATGAGGTGTCTGAGAATTGAAGGCAGCGTTAGCTTAGAACAGCGTACACTGTTTTAATGAGATTGTTAGGAAAGGCGGGAGCAAAAACCCCCTGAAAAAACAGGGGGTTTATTAGCTGAATTATTCGAATACGTTATTGAAATCTTTACGACCTTCAAAACCTTTAGCTTCTTCTTCAACAGATTTGCTAGCTTGATAATTCAAATGTTCTGTTTCTCTGTCTTTTAATGTGACAACAAAGGCGACAGATAATACGATAGATGCGGCAACAACAATGTTATAAGTATTGCTTTTCTTTTCTTCAGCCATTTTTTAATCCTCTTAAAAATTTTATTGTAGTAATTTTATACCCCTCACTTTATTTCAACCAAGGGGGGCAACTCGAGTTGCTTGTCGATTGATTTGTAAGTTAAAGTCGACGGAGTATTTGTATCATGGCATAGACTTTAATGTCAAAAAATTATTATAAAATATAGGTGTTTTCGTCTTGATTTAAGTCAGATAATTTCGAGAAAAACTAATTAACTATATTGATTATTAAGTTTTTTTTTAAACTTTGCCAACCAATCAATAAAGCTGAAAAAAATTTTATCAGCTTTGATTACGTCTGCAAAAAAATCCTGTTTTTTTTGCGGCTAAACCATAAGTTATCCGGGAATGTATTGTAAAATTTTGATTTTATTGAGATTATTGCTTTTGTGCTTAATTGTCGCGTGTTGCGCTTAATTTTTATATTTTTATTAAAATCAAAGGGTTATGGGGTTGGTTTAAGTTGAAGGAAAATACTTTTGAATATTCAAAAGGGTTTCCTATCAGCGATAATGTTATCTTTCAGCTAATTTTGATATGATTCGACAACCGTTTTAGGATAAGGGCTGTTGTGACGAATAAGATCAATTTGGAAGAGCCGGTTTCTGAACCGCATCAAGAAATAAAACTTTCTTTATTGCGTTCGCGTTTATTACAGGCGCAACAGCAATTAGGCGACAAGCAATTTCCAGTTTTTATAATTATTTCCGGCGTTGATGCGGCTGGTAAAGGCGATTTGGTCAACCGGCTTAATGAGTGGATGGATGCCCGGTATATGCGCACTATCGCATTAGGCGAAGCTTCCGATGAAGAGCGGGAAAGACCAGATTTTTGGCGATTTTGGCGGACTTTTCCAGCGGATGGAACCAGCGCTATCTTTATAGGCGGATGGTATAGCGAAATTCTGGCGCAAACGGTTGCCGATGAGCGTAGCCGAAGTCATTATGAATGGCAATTAACAAGAATATGTCAGTTAGAAGAAATGTTGGCCAATGACGGCGCATTAATCATTAAATGCTGGCTGCACCTAAGCCGTGAAGCGCAAAAGGAAAAATTAGACAAATTATTCCAGAATCCGGATACCAAATGGCGGGTTACCGCGCGAGATTTGATGCATGTGCCCTATTATGATGCTTTCATTATGCAAGCTCAAAGAGTGCTGGAAGACACTCATAGTGAATTGGCGCCTTGGTTGATTGTTGATGGCCAGAATTTAGAGACTAGCAGTTATATTGTCGGCGAGCATATTTTAAATCGTTTACAGCAACATCTTGCTGAATCGGCTTTATCTGATAAAGAAGATCATTCGAAAACGATTGGAAATAAAAAAAACAAGTCGAAAAATCATTTAGCGAAACTGGATTTGTCCTTAGCGTTAGAGAAAAAAAACTATAAAAGGCAATTGGCGAAGTATCAGGAAAAAGCCAATATTTTGGTCAGACACGCTAATGAGTTAAAAAAATCCAGTGTCTTAGTCTTTGAAGGTTGGGACGCTGCGGGTAAAGGCGGGGCGATCCGACGCTTAACGCATTCTCTGGATGCGCGTAAATATCGTGTGATTCCAATTGCTGCGCCCACTGATGAGGAAAAAGTTCATCATTATCTATGGCGGTTTTGGCGGCATATGCCGCGCGCCGGGCAAGTCACCATTTATGACCGAAGTTGGTACGGTAGAGTGTTGGTTGAGCGTGTTGAAGGTTTTGCCGATGAAGCGGAGTGGCGAAGAGCCTTTCAAGAAATTAATTGCTTTGAACAACAAATTCAGGAAGACGGTAATTGTTTGATCAAATTTTGGCTGCATATTGATCGCGATGAACAATTACGACGTTTTCAGGAGCGTGAACAAAAACTCTATAAACAACACAAGATAACCGAAGAAGATTATCGCAACCGTGAGCGTTGGGATGACTATGAAGATGCCGTCAATGAAATGATCGAGAAAACCCATTCTAAGCAAGCGCCGTGGGTTCTAGTTGAAGCCAATGACAAATTTTATGCGCGCATCAAAGTATTAAAATCATTCTGTAAAAATATGGAAAAAATGTTGGATAAATATCATGATTAAAACCAGACTTTTATTCATGAGAATGCTGCTGACGGCCTGCCTGATTTCACTCGGCGGTTGTAGCCTGATGATCTCGTCAGCTACCGAAAATTTTGCGGCCAATTTAAAAAATGCCATTCTGCAGCAAAATGATCCGCAACTCGTTATCGATGCCTTTCCCGCCTATATTTTGATCCAAGACGCCTTATTATTGGAAAACCCTGATGATCCGGCGACTTTAGAAGCAAGCGCTCAACTCTATCAATCCTATCTGTCTTTGGCCGAGAATATGGCCGCGATGAGAAAACAAGCGTTATCCGCAAAAGCTTTAAATATATCGTTGCATTTGGCCTGTGTTCATAAAGCGAAATATTGTGATATACAGCATCAGGAATTTGCCGTTTTTGAACAAACGATTCAACAATCAAGCGAACAAGATGTCGATGTGTTGTTTTTACTGGCGACTAATTGGGCAAGCTGGATACAAGCGCGGAAAACTGATTGGCAAGCGGTGGCTCAATTGGCGCAAGTTAAAACCATCATTAAATATATTACCCAAAACCATGAAGCGTATAAACAAGGCGAGGCCTTTGTTTATCTGGGGGTTTTAGAAAGTTTGCTGCCGCCCGCCTTAGGCGGCGACCCGGAAGCGGCTAAAGCGGGTTTTGAGCAAGCTATGAAGCTGTCTAATAGGCAAAACTTGTTGATTCCCGTGTATTACGCCAAATTCTATGCCAGAATGATGTTTGATCGAGAACTTCATGATCGTCTACTCAATGAGGTGGTTAACAGCCAAGCAGATCATCAGGAACAGGTTTTAAAAAATGTTCTGGCTAAACGACAGGCTAAAGCATTGTTAAAAAGCGCGGACGACTACTTTTAATCATTAAGGAATATTCAGGTGCGGAGCATACAATTTATTATCATTACAGCGCTATTGAGCTTTAGCCAACAGAATTGGGCGGTGACTTTGAAAATCGCCACCTTATCGCCGGACGGCTCGTACTGGATGCAGCAAATGCGCGGAGCGGGCGCTGAAATTACCCAAAAAACCGAAGGTAGGGTGAAGTTTAAATTCTATCCCGGCGGGGTAATGGGCAATGATCAAACCGTGTTGAGAAAAATGCGGCTACGCCAATTACACGGCGCAGCGCTCACTAACGCTGCATTGAGTGGGATTTATCCGGATATTCAACTTTATAATCTAGTATTAAAGTTTCGTAATTTAGCCGAAGTTGATTTCGTCCGCAGCAAAATGGATCAGATGCTAATTGACGGCTTGGAAAACAAAGGGTATGTGGCAATGGGGTTTGCGGAAGTCGGCATGGCTTATGTGATGTCCACCGAACCCATTCAAGATCTGGATCAAATGCGGCGTTATAAAACGTGGGTGCCCAATAACAATAAAGTGGCGCTGGCGGCGATGGAGGCATTTTCTATTTCACCCGTGCCATTGCCGTTAAGAGATGTGTTGATGGGCTTGCAAACCGGCATGATAGAAGTGGTCGCCGGGTCGCCGATAGGCGCATTAGCCTTGCAATGGCATACCAAAGTCAAATATGTCTCTGACATTCCATTGCTTTATGTTTACGGCGCTTTGGTTTTCGATAACAAGGCCATGCGCAAAATTTCGCCGGAAGATCAGACTATTATTCGCCAAGTGATGACAAAAGCCAGTCAAAATGTAGATAAGCGCAGTCGCGAAGACAATATCAACGCTGCTGCAGCGATGAAACAGCTAGGCATAAAGTTTCTTGAACCCACCGCAGCTGCGGCTGAAGAGTTACGCACCACAATTGTTTCAGCGAATGAAAAAATTGAAAGAGAGGGAAATTTATCCGCAGATAAGGTGAATCGATTAAATGCTTTATTAACTGAATATCGCAGCCAAGCGGAAAAATGAAATCCGTTTATAGGCTGTTGTGCAAAGCCGAAGATGCATTACTGATTAGTTTGTTTCTGATCATGTTGTTGATGCAGCTTTCACAAGTCATTATGCGAAATTTCGGGATGGGCGGGATTGTGTGGGCGGAATCTTTTATTCGAGTGTTAGTGTTATGGATTGCCCTACTGGGCGCAATCACGGCCAGTCGCGGCAATCACCATATCGCCATTGATGTGCTGGTGAATAAATGCCCCCAATACTTGAAAACGGCGATTCAGCGGATGACCCATTTTTTGACCGCCATTTGTTGTTTTCTGCTGTTTTGGTTCAGCTATCAATTCGTCAAAGAAGAGTATCAGTATGGCGATATCGCCTTTGCCCATATTCCGCATTGGGTTTGTGAAGCCATCATTCCGGCGGCTTTTTTGTTGATCGGTATCCGCTATGCTATAGCGACAATATATCTGTTTGAGGTTGAAAGGAAATAACCCAGCTTTCGAATTTGAATTAATTTAATAATGAATAAAATATTAGTCGCCACTTTCGAAAGCTGGATAAAGCCATGCTAACCGTGATCGCACTGTTGATCGTTTTAATGATGTTAACGGGCGCGCCGTTGTTTGTGGTGATTTTGGCGGCGACTATGTTGGGTTTCTATTCTGCGGAAGTGGAATTTTCCATTATTGCCGCTGAATTGTATCGTTTGGTGGAAACGCCGTTATTACCGGCATTGCCTTTCTTTACCTTTGCCGGCTATATTCTATCGGAAAGCAATAC
This sequence comes from Methylococcaceae bacterium, assembly GCA_006844585.1. GTDB lineage: Bacteria > Pseudomonadota > Gammaproteobacteria > Methylococcales > Methylomonadaceae > Methylomarinum. The sequence goes on from SPJM01000032.1 coordinate 23,348, forward strand.
TTCGGAAAGATTGTTACGCTTAAGCAGCGTTTTTTTCGGTTGGCTACCTTCCGGCTTAGCGATTGTTTCCTTGGTATTGTGCGCCTTTTTTACCGCATTTACCGGCGCTTCCGGCATTACCATTGTCGCGATTGGCGCCTTGTTGTTTCCTACCTTGCTGAAAGACGGCTATCCGGAAAAATTCAGTCTGGGTCTAATCACCACATCCGGGAGTCTGGGTTTACTGCTGCCGCCCTCCATTCCCTTAATATTGTACGGTGTTATTGTTCAACAAATGGACCTAGGCGTGGAGTTCAGCCTGACAGATTTGTTTATGGCCGGTTTATTGCCTGCCTGTTTAATGATATTAATGCTATCGCTATGGGCTGTTTTTTCTAACCGGAAAATGACTTTACACGCTAAGGATTTTTCATGGCATGAAGCCTTCGCGGCGCTCAAAGACGCAGCTTGGGAATTGCCGTTGCCCGTTTTTATTGCCGCCGGAATCTTTGGCGGTTTTTTAGCAATATCCGATGTGGCGGCGGTGACGGCGCTTTATGTCACCCTTGTGGAAATGTGGATTTATAAGGAAGTGAAGTTGAAAAGCCTAATCCGGGTGACTTCGGAATCCATGCAAATGGTCGGCGGCATTTTACTGATTCTGGCGGTTTCTCTGGCTTTCACCAATTATCTGGTCGATGCGCAAATCCCGATGCATTTGTTTGACTGGGTGAAATCGCATGTGGATGATCAACTGACGTTTTTACTGCTGCTGAATTTGTTTTTATTAGCGCTAGGCGCAATTCTGGATATTTTTTCAGCGCTGGTCATCGTCGTACCGCTGATTGCGCCGATTGCCATCAACTACGGCATTGATCCCATGCATTTAGGCGTTATCTTTTTGGCGAATATGCAAATCGGTTACTTTACTCCGCCAGTGGGAATGAACTTATTCATTGCCAGTTACCGTTTTGATAAACCGATTACCGAGTTGTATCAGGCGACTATTCCGTTTATGTTGATTTTATTATCTACGGTGTTGCTTATTACTTATGTGCCTTGGTTGAGTTTGTGGTTTAGGTAACGCGCAATAAATAAACTACCCATATTGCGAGTTACCTTAGGTGAGGTTTGAGAAGTATAAACAAATTATGGGGTGCGTATGAATATTGCTAAAGACGAAGTAAGATCGTTTCTTGATAAGTTACCTGATGAATATGCATTGGACGATATTCAATATCACTTTTATGTTGTTGAAAAAATACGAAAAGGTTTTGATAGAGCTAATGCTGAAGGGCTATTGAGTCAAAATGATGTGGAAAAGACATTTAGCAAGTGGACGACATAGTAAAATGGTCGACAGTGCTTACTGAGTTTTCACAATTGACAACAAATATCGATGGGGGCATCGTAATATTTTTGGTTAATCGATAGGGGCGCTGGCAATGTTAAGTGTTAAAGTATCACCAAAGTATCAAGTTGTTATCCCTAAAGAAATCAGGAAGTCGTTGGATGTAGCGCCGGGGCAAAGAATGCAGGTTATTCAATATGAAAATAGAATTGAGCTAATACCGGAAAGAGATATAGGGGAGCTTGAAGGTATTCTTAAGGGTATTGATACTTCATTCACTCGTGAAGAAGATAGATTGTGAATGTTGTTGATACTTCAGGATGGCTAGAATACTTTGAAGGGGGACGGGGTGTTAAAGAATTCGCTGTTCCCATTAAGGAAACCAAAGAGTTAATCGTGCCAACGATATGTATTTACAAAATAACAAAGATAATACTTCGAGAAAGGGACGAAAATCATTTGTTACAAGCGCTTGCAGCAATTCAGAAAGGGCGCGTTGTAGATCTCACCTCTTCAATATCCAGTGCGGCTGCTAAGATTAGCTTAAAGTACAAACTGCCCATGGCTGACAGTATAATATATGCCACAGCTAAATAATTTAAAGCAGCTGTATGGACACAGGATATTGACTTTAAAAACCTGCCAAATGTTAATTACATACCAAAAGGCGGGTGATGTAAGTAGGATTACTACTTTTCTTCAAAAAACAAAAACACTCACCTTTCCCTAAACGCATTGCTAAACCCCCGGTTTATCGGTTTCAACAAATAATCCAAAATACTTTTCGAGCCGGTGATAATGTTAACCTGTACGGTCATGCCGGGAATGACCCTCATACGTGTGGGATCCTCGCCGACGTAATTTTTTTCTAATTCGATCCGACCAAGGTAATAAGGATTCATTTTTTCATCCAGATAAGTCGATGGCGAGATTTGCTTAACTACGCCGTTAATATGGCCGAATTTGGCGGCGTCGTAACTGTCGACTTTGACTTCGGCGTGATGGTCAACGTGAATATGGCCGACTTCTTCCGGCATGATGCGGGTTTCGACAACCAGGTCTTTATCTACCGGCACAATTTGTAAAATCACTTCGCCGGGTTTGACCACCGCATTGATGCTGGTAATTGAAATGCCTTGCACGATTCCGGAGATGGGCGCGTAGAGGTTTAATCGCGTCACCCGGTCTTGGGCTTTGATGACGGATTTTTCAACTTCGGCCAACTGCCCGGCGATTTCCGCCGCTTTAAATTCGATTTCTTTTTTATGCCGGTCAATGATTTCCTGGCGACGGTTTTTGGCTTCCTGCAAGGCCATGGTGGCTACCGAAATGCCGTCCTGTACAGAGCGTATCTGGCTTTGGGTACCGGCCAGCTGGCTTTTGGTGGTTAACAAATCAGTTTGGGAAACAACATGCTTGGCGGTCAGTTTTTCCCGCATATCGACTTGTTTCTGCAATAAAGCGATTTCTTTTTGTAAAGCTTGAACTTGATTGCGTTGGCGTCTTAACTCGCTTTGCTTTTGCCGAGTTTGAGACTCCAGCACATTCAGTTCGCTTTCAAGACTCGCCCGGTAAGCATAATAACTGGCCATTTCCTTGGCAGCTAAATTCGGGTACTGGCGGCCGGTTTCGCCGAAATCAGGCTTGCGGTTTTCCTGAGTAGCTTGCAGTCTCGCCATCGTCAAGGTCAGCGTTGCTTTACGGATATGAAATTGTTCATAATCCGCTTGCGATACCGGTTCGGCGAAGCGCACCAATAAATCACCGGGATTCACTTGATCGCCATCGCGTACGGCAATTTCGCTGACGATGCCGCCTTCCAAATGCTGGATGTCATGGATATAACCGTTGGGCACCGCTTCGCCGCGAGTGATGCTGACTTCATTGACTTGGGTAAAGGCCGCCCAGATAAACAGGGCGATGAATAAGCACAAACTGAAATAAATCGCAGTTTTAATGACTTCCGGTACGCCGTGCTCTTCCAGTTGTATGGCTTGGTCTAGATAATGAGCGCGGGCGCGGGCTTGTTGTTTTTTCTCACCGGTTTGAGAGGTCATGATTTGGGCTTCGGTCATGATTGCGTTTCCATTAAAATTGAAATGGCTTCATCGGGTTCGCCGCTGTATTGTACGGCGCCTTGTTGTAATAGTAAGACTTTGTCTGCCAAACGAATATGGCTGGGACGGTGGCTGACCATGATAATGGTGCAATGGCCTTTTAACATTTGCAGTTGTCGCATAAAACGCACGTCGCTTTCATAGTCCAGGGATGCGCCAGGCTCATCAAACAGCACAATGTCGGTGGGGCTGACAAAGGCGCGGGCAATAGACAAGGAGCGTAAAAAACCGGGCGGGTATTTATCATTGGAATTATCACTGAGCCGGGTGTTAAAGCCTTCAGGTAAAGCGAGAATATCATCTAAAATGCCCGCTTTTTCCGCCGCCAGTTGAATGTCTTCATCGGTCGCCAGACAATTGGCTAAGCGCATGTTTTGGGCGATGGTGCCGTGAAAAAGTTTGGATTCCTGTGGCACATAGGCGATGGAGCGGCGCAATTCCATCGCGTTAAGTTGGCGAATATCAATGCCGTCTAAAAAAATGGCTCCGCCCTGTGGTTTGTACATGCCGGAAATCAGCTTTAGCAAGGTTGATTTTCCGGAACCGGTATAGCCGGCAATGGCGACTAGTTCGCCGGGTTTTACGTCGAAAGAAACCCCCAATAAGGCCGGGTTTTGTTCTGCGGAATAGCGGAAACTGACCCGGTCAATGTGGATATAGCCTTTTAAGTTTTTGATATTGATGCCGTTGTTAAAGTCGGCGCGTTCAATCGGCATGCGCATGAGTTGGTTGATTTGTTTCATCGACCGAAAAGTTTGTTGAAAACGCGACATCGATAAAAAAGTGCTTTGCAGCGGTGATAACACCCGCCAGACTAAAGCCATGGTGGCGATTAATGCGCCGATTGTTAAATTACCTTCAATGACGGCTAAAGCGCCTGCCCCCATCACCGATACCGCAGTGACGGTCATCATTGCCTGCGCCACGCTGTTCATGATGGAATTGATCTTGAAGGTTTCATAGTTAGACATAATAGCTTCGCCGGAGATTTCCCGAAATCGCTCCCGCCAAACCGTTTCGCCGCCGATTGATTTTATTTCCTTACGTCCGGCGAAGGTTTGGATCAGCATGCGCTGCTTATTGTTGCGCGCTTTACCGGAACGGTTAATTTTACGATTCAAATTGGGGATCAGTAATAATCCGACAGCAATATAGCCGAAAACCATTAATAATGGGATCAAGGCGATGGGTCCGGTCAGCACTGCGATAACGACTAGGAACAATAAAACAAACGGTAATTCCAATACGATGGAGGCATTGGCTCCAGTGAAAAAGTCGCGCACTGAATCGAATTGTTTTAATTGTGATAGTTGCGCGGCGACTGTGGAGCGCTCAGTGTTCAACGGCGGTAAGGATAAAAGCTGTTTAAAGGTTTCAACGCCGATTAAATAATCCATTCGACCGGCAACCGCGCCTAAAACCTTGGCGCGTAGAAAACGCATCACCAGGTCGGCGATAATCATAATAGAGATGCCGGATAATAATAATGGCAAGCTTTCTAATGATTTAGCGCCGATCACTTTGTCATAAATCACCATGATGAATAAGGGGACAATGAGAGCGACAATATTCACCACAAAGGTCATCGCAAAAAGATGGGTAATCAGTTTACGGAATCGTTCGGTTAAATCCCCAAACCAGTTTTGACTGACGTTATGAGCGCCCGGCGCGCCGTGCGTGGTATGTTTATCGGTAAAAACATAGACCATGCCGACATGATTGAATTGGTTTTTTTCGATTGCCTGAGTGATTCGTTGTTGGGCATCGTAAACTACCATTACATCGTCGTTAGATTCAATCAACACGAAAACTTGATTGTCATCGCTGACTAAGATGCCGGGGTAGAGTTCGGCTTTTAATTCGTTAGCTTTTCCTTTTACCGGTGAACTTTCATAACCGATATGCACTAGAATATTACGCAATGCCACTAAATCGATATGATCGGCAAAATGCGGTAAGGATTCGATTAATTCCCGGTCTACATCATGCCATCCCAATGCGGTTAAGATAGGCAATAAACAGGCGGAGTAAGGCGAACCCGGCTGATAGTTTTCAAAATCTTTATTGCGTAAAGCATCGGCCAATAGTTCTGATTCGCTGGGATTGAAAACTTTATTATCGGCAATTTTTGCATTCATGCGTCAGTTACCCTTTTGGCGGTGGCGTGAAAACAGGCGCTTCAGACAATTGCGCATTCTCTATAACATATTGTTTATCACATAGGCGTAAAAATGACGGTCTATGTGAAACAATAATCAGCGTTCTGTTTTGTTGTTGCATTAATTTAATTACTTCAACCAGCTTTTTATCGTTTTTGACATCAAAATTGGCATTGGCGTCATCAAATAAAATAATTTGCGGATGGCCGACTAATGAACGCACCATAATGATTTTTTGTTTGACGCCTTCAGGTAGGTTGTCCATGGCTGCGCCGCCGATAAAAGTATCCAATCCATTAGGCATGCGCGAGACGATTTCTTCCAGCCCTAGCAATTTGGAAAGTTCGGTAGCCTCCGCTTCCGCAGCGCCTTCGCGGTATAAAGTCATGTTTTCCAGAATGCTGCCCTCAACCAAAACGCCGTTTTGCGGCACAATACCGATTTGGCTGCGTAAAAACTCAGCGTTGTAATCGTCGATCGGCGCACCATCTATTTTAATCGTACCGCTTTCCGCTTCCAAAAAGCCGGAAATCAAATTGACCAAAGTGCTTTTGCCGACCCCGTTATTGCCGGATATACCAATCGATTCACCGGCTTGAATGGTCAGCGATAAATTGTCGAGGATATTTTTTTGTTGGTTAGGATATTTAAAACAAATGTTTTCCAACTCAATTTTGCCCTGAATGGTTTGGTCTTTGTTTGTTAATGCGCCGCTTTTTTCATTTTCCAATTCAAAAAGTTCTGTGACCTTACTGGTCGCCAGTCTGACTGATTGAAACTGAATCCAAATATTCATTGCTTTTAAACCAGGCTGTAAAACTCGGCTAGTGAGCATGGTGCCGGCCGCCAGGGCGCCCATTGTAATATCGCCGTGGACGACAAAAATACTGCCGATGCCGGCAAATGAAATAATCGCCAATTGAGAAAAAGTCGCCCCGATGCCCTGAACGATGCTGTTGAGTCGGCTAAGGTCGTAAATACTTTCCGCCGATTGCAATTGCAATCTCTCATAGCGGCGCATCATAAACGGCTCCATGGCCATGGACTTTATGGTGTGAATGCCTTGCAAAGTTTCAATAATAAAATTTTGCCGCCGGTCTTCCATCGTTGAGCGATTGACCAGAGCCTTATGCAATTTACGTCCGGTGGAAATCGATACAAATAAAAAGATCAATAATAAGACTAATGGAATAGCGATTAAGGGGCCGGTGATCATACCGACTAAGACTAAAAAAATTATCGCGAAAGGAAAATCAATTAATAGCAGAATCGATTGTCCGGAATAAAATTCCTGTATTTTTTCCAAAGCGTAAATTTTATCGATGTAATATCCCGCCGGTTTAGTCTCGAAGCTCAGCGTATGGGTGTGCAAAATCTTATCCATCGCATCCAGACTGGTTTGGTGGTCAAACTTAGCGCTTTCCCAACTTAAGATTATGGAGCGCCAAATCTTCAGCAAACTGTCGAGGATGATGACAAACAACAAACCCAAAATTAACACTAAAAAGGTATCGGTGGCTTGGTTGGGAATGATGCGGTCGTAAACTTGCAAGATGACAAAAGGCAACGCCAAAGCCATTAAGTTAATCAAAACTGAAGAAACAATGACCTCAGGTCTACGCCAAGTATTGGGTAATGAAAATTTTCGCAACACTAAACTCCTGTAAATGAAATCGCTGTTGAGCGTTATATTTCTAAAATCTTCAGTTTGTGAATGCCGGTGAAGATATTGATTGAATTAACTTAACCCTTAGACATTACAAAATTTTTATAGGCATGAAATGAAATTGTTAGGGTGACAGCAAAGACAAACCGGGGATTTTGGTTAGCTAATCCACACACGCTTAAAGATAGCAGGATTAGAAAAAAAATTGTGTTTTGTTTGTGATTCAGGTCAATAAATAGCGGGATATGAATTGAAATTCAATATGTCAAAATATTCAGTGAGATAGCGCATTGAATTAAAAGTTTGGGTTGGCTGGTTTTGTAAATTGTCTAATTTTCAATAACTTATAAATGGCTGGTTTTTTTGTCGGAATGTGAAGCGGCTGGCATAATTTTTTTCGCAGAGCTGCTAAATTTTGTATAGCAAGAATATTGCTGAATGGATAGTTGTGCGTGAAGACTAACAATTCACTTATCAAGCAGACATAAATACCCCATTATAAAAGTCGAACAGGTGATTGGTTATGGCCAAAAATGACGAGACGAATAAAAAAGCGGTTTCTAAGCAAGATGAGCTTTTTTCCGGAAACGTTGAAGATGAAAATTTAACCAAAAAGGATGAAACCCAAACGATTTCCGAAGGCAAAGTCGCGCCGGAAGAATTGTTTATGCAGAATATTTTCATAAAGTCCGACCAAACGCATGAGATCATCAAAGAAACCAAAGACGATGCTGATGGAGCGTTTACAGATGATTTGAAAATTGATCAGAAGCAAACAAATTCAGAAAATGAGCAAGATTTAAACGCGACCATTCAACGTGAAGAAACCGGCGGCGGGTTGTGGGGGACGGTCAAATCAAAATTTAAACAGTTTTTCACGCAGAATGAAGAGGATATTATTTCGCCGGATGTTGTGGGAAAGACTCAACAAACCGAAAAACAAATTGATGCGGAAACGCCTTTATCTGATGCCGCCGAAAAAGACATTGTCGCCAAACAGTCTGAAAAGGGAGACCTCATACAAAAAGATTTTTCCGGTGTTAATGTTGAAGGCGATGCCCAAATTGATGACAGCGAAGTTCTTGCAGAGCCGGAATTAGTCTCGGTTAAAGAAGAAACTGTTGAAACTCAAGTTGAGCAATCTCCCTCGGAACCACAAAAATTTGAAAAAAGCATTCCGCAAACGCCTGAGCCGTTAGTCATTGGGGAAGTTGAAGAGCCGTCGCTTGAGCAAGCTGAAAATTTTGCCGACATTCAGAATAACGCGCCGGAAATAAACGAAAACGTAGATTTGGGTGATGTCTATGTGGGCAAGGCTTTTGTTTTTACCGACCAGGATTTATTGGCTCAAAGCGTTGATGTTGATGGAGATGATTTAAAAATAACTTCGGTAACGGTTGCGCCTGAACAAGGTATTATCGAAAACTTGGGCGAAGGACAATATCGATTCCTGCCTGTCGATAGCGAATTAAGCGGAGAGGTGTCATTTAACATCAGCGTCAGCGATGGCCTGGAGACAGTGTTCGCCAACGCGTCTTTGGATGTATTGGCTTTGCCGGTTGTTGATATCGTCGGCGCCCCATCAACGCCGGAAAATGCAACTGCGGGTATGGTTGTTGCCGAGTTATCTATGGCGGGGCGGGTTGTTAATGAAAATATAAGTTATAGCGTAACAGACAACAACTATTTTATCGTGGCGGGCGATCAAATTCTGGTTAAGCCGGGCGTCACATTGGATTACGAAACTACGCCACAACATGAGTTAGAAATTGTCGCTGTAGATGAATTAGGAAATCGCTTTAGCAGAACCATTGCCATCAATATTGAGGATATTAATGAAGCGCCGACTTCAATTGAATTGTCGGCGAATAATCTTGTTGAAAACAGCGAATCGGGAACCGTGGTTGCAACACTCTCTGCGGTGGATCAGGATTTAGGGGAAAGTTTTACATACAGCCTTTCCGATAACAACAATTTTGAAATCGAAGACAA
>SPJM01000320.1 GCA_006844585.1 Methylococcaceae bacterium
TCAACGCCAAAATGAGACGTTTTTATCGCTTACCCGCCGCAATCCGCATTCTCAACGCATTCAGCTTAATAAAACCTTCGGCGTCTTTTTGATTATAAGCGCCCTCATCCTCTTCAAAAGTTGCAATGGCCTCATCAAATAAACTATCAGTATCCGACTGACGCCCCACTACCTCCACATTGCCTTTATACAGTTTCAGACGCACTTTGCCGTTAACCGTGCGTTGAGAGGCATCAATCATTTCCTGCAACATTTCACGCTCGGGACTCCACCAGTAACCGTTATAAATCAAGCTGGCGTAACGCGGCATTAAATCATCTTTTAAATGCGCCACTTCACGATCCAAGGTCAACGACTCCATCGCCCGATGCGCTTTTAACATGACTGTGCCGGCCGGCGTTTCATAACAACCGCGCGACTTCATGCCGACATAACGATTCTCAACCATATCCAGACGCCCCACGCCATTTGCGCCCGCCACTTGATTCAATTGATCCATAACTTCCGCCGGACTGCGCG
>SPJM01000321.1 GCA_006844585.1 Methylococcaceae bacterium
CCGTCTCAGAAGATCATCAAATTGTCGAAGCACCAGCCGTGGTATTTGATGATCAGGAAGATTTTTTGGCCGCTTTCCAACGCGGCGAATTGAATAAAGACTTTGTCGCAGTGCTTCGCTTCCAAGGCCCCAGAGCCAATGGCATGCCGGAATTGCACAAATTAACGCCGCCATTAGGCGTTTTGCAGGATCAGGGCTTTAAAGTCGCATTGGTCACTGACGGCAGAATGTCCGGCGCATCCGGCAAAGTGCCTTCGGTGATTCATTTATGTCCTGAATGTGAAATGGGCGGTCCATTGGCCAAAGTGCTGGATGGCGATATTGTTTCCTTGAATCTACAATCCGGCGATGTCAATGTATTAGTCGATGACGCCGAATTTAACGACCGCACCCCGCTTCCCAATCGCGCCAATAACCACCATTACGGCATGGGCCGGGAAATGTTCGGCGGCTTCCGTTTGGGCGCATCAACCGCTGAAACCGGCGCATCCAACTTATTCCCTGTGGATTAATTTTAATCGTTTAAAGACTCGATACCATGACAACAATTACAGACATTATGCACACATCGCCGGTGATACCGGTAATGGT
>SPJM01000322.1 GCA_006844585.1 Methylococcaceae bacterium
GAAGAAATTTTAACTTCGATAACTCGATTATTTTCTTCGGACATCGGATCATTTTTGACATCCGACAGTAAATCTCTCAAATAACCCTCAGCTTGTTCATCAAAAACATGATCATTAGTCCGGCTGACCTTATACATAAGATTAGCGTTAATGATTACCTCAAACGCCTCAATTTCTTGAAATAAAGCCTTTTTATGGATTTTTTCATAATCTATTCGAATTTGTTTTTCTGCGGTATCAATCAATAAACGACAATGACCGAAATCCGAATGATAGTACTGAATATGATCCGAATCTTCCTCCGGAATCTCCTCATCAGGATCATCATCGGGTCTATTTGATCTTAAAAAAAACACTAACAATCCAATAAGTACGACAAACACCACCACACCGATGATCACCCCGCCCCAAAAGCGTTGCATTTCCTCTGTCATGCCTTCAACGGCAAATGAATCAGTGAGTTCCTGCGCCGATAATGTTTGTTGCCAAACCAACATGAACAAAGCCAATAACATTG
>SPJM01000323.1 GCA_006844585.1 Methylococcaceae bacterium
CCCAAGCCTTGTTTCCAAATATCCGCATCGCCATGCAAAACACCCGCTATGACTTTAAGAGTGAGTGGTACGATCCCATCGAAGGCATTCACAACATACGTTTTCAATACGCGTATGTCGATTATCAACATCAAGAACTCGAAGGGGGATCCGTCTTTACTCACGTAAAAAATGATACCGGCGAGGGTCGTTTTGAAATTGACCATCATTTTGGTCATGATTTCATGGGCAAAATTGGCGTACAGTGGACGGATCAAGATTTTTCCGCATTGGGTGTTGAAACCTTTGTTCCAGAAACTCAAAAACAGTCCTGGGGAATCTTTACTACTCAAAATTATCATTGGCATGATTGGATTATTACCGGCGGTATTCGTTTTGAACAAACTGACATTGATCCTGATGCCACGACTTTAAGTTTACGAGGCAGCGCATTATCTCCCGTTTCGTTACCGGATAAATTAAGCTATGACGCCCTCTCCGGCACGTTTTCCGTACGCTGGAATTTCACTCCGGAAG
>SPJM01000324.1 GCA_006844585.1 Methylococcaceae bacterium
ATAAGCGCCAAGCCAACAGCGGCGGCCTTTATTCCATTACCATTGACCCTTATGCCTGTAAAGGCTGCATGGAATGCGTCAAAGAATGTGAAGACGGCGCGCTAAAAGCGGAAATTCAAACGACGGAAAGCGTTGAAACCTTGCGCCGCGACTGGGATTACTGGATGGATTTACCCACGTCCAACGATAAATTCAGCCGCATTGATGATCTGGACGAAAAAATCGGCGCTTTGCATACTTTAATGCAAGATAAACGCAATTATCGTTCCTTTTCGGCAGGCGATAACGCGCATCCCGGTAATGGCGAAAAGTCCTCGGTTCATTTGTTCACCGCCACGATAACCGCCTTGATGCAGGGACGAGTGAAAAAACATTGTCGCCACATCAATCAGCTCATCAATGATATGGAGCGGCATATTCGCCTGAAACTGGCGGAAAACCTGGATATCAGCGATGCCGATGCGATTGAAGATGCGCTGGAACAAAACAAAAACGTCGATTTAACCCTGGCGCGTT
>SPJM01000325.1 GCA_006844585.1 Methylococcaceae bacterium
AACTGAAATTGAGACAGCCTCTTCTGGAAAAATAAAGTCAGATGCCTGGCTCCATGTGCTGCCATTCCAATAATGCATCCCATTTCCTTGTTTGGGTAATATCCAGGCATTATTGGGCGCCATAGCCATCACTCTTCCAATTGGAAAATCGGTTGGTTGATCAGGTCGTTTTGTCCATGCGTTGCCATCCCAGTGAAGAGAAATACTTTCCCAATTAGTTGTTCCAATACCATGACCTACAACCCAAATATCAGTTGGGCTGCTTCCATCAATGTCATAGAAAAAATTTGTATAAATATTCTCACTATAAGAGGTAGGTACAACTTGCCAATTCTGACCATCCCAGTGTTGAATAAACCCTTTGTCTGTACCTTTCCCAACACTGCCATATCCTGCTATCCAGACATTGTCAGCTGAGGTTGTATAAATTCCTTTTGGGTCAAGATGTTGATCAATAAAAACAGACGGAACATCCATCGTATTCCAGGAAGAACCATCGAAGCTCAAAGTATCCCCACTAGCAGTAACAGCCCATACATTATCAAATGAAGAACCGGAAATATCTATTGGTGCGCCAGGAGTATTTATCGAACTTGGATATCTGATGATATCAATACGGTCCTTAATACCCTGTTTTACTCGCATCATAATGATATCTATTTCATATACGGAAACGCCTCTTGTACCCGCAAACCAAGCGTCTCCATCTGGTGTACCCCCTGCTGAACCAAATATAAACCCATCCGTTTCAGAAGGAAGCGCCTGCTCACTCCAGGTACTACCATCAAAATATCGCAATACCTGAACACTGGCATTTTCTTCAGAACTTCCAATTGCTGTTGCTGTTCCGTCTGGAAATGGCACTATTTGGGTGACTCTTCCCGGCATAGGTACCATTTCAAATGTTCCACATTGTGCAACTGCAAAAGCAGGAAGTGTTGCAAGCATGCTTATTATTGAAATAATGACCATCAATAACATACTAGTGAATCTATGTTTACCTATTAACATGATTTGTCCTCTTATAACTATTAAATGATATTTGTAGAAGTACAATAAAGGATCTTAATTCTGTGGTTAATATACAGTCGTAAAATCCATTCCTTTCTGTCTATTACTTGGAAGGCCTAAAAGGTTCAATTCAAAATAATTTTTTTCGGAATTTTGAGTTACGAACGTATGGTGCTAACTGTAAGTAGTTAAGTACATTCTTGAATAACCTTTAATTTACATAACTTTAACTAAATTGTAGTGGTTTAATAAGCTTGCAAACAGCAGGAACTCGCTTTTTCTCTTTCTGCTTTTGATTTCCAAGATGGACTTTGAAAAAGCAATGTCCTACTTTTCCACGCCAACCCCTGGTTTTATACAGGCTTATGTTCTCCCAA
>SPJM01000326.1 GCA_006844585.1 Methylococcaceae bacterium
TGATGTCATTACAATGTAGCCTCATGATTCGTCGTTGAATGGTTCCTCTAAGTGAGGACGTGAGGTTACATTTTATAATTCATAGGACGGAGGTGTTTTTTTTCTCCGCGTAGCGGCTTCGTCCAACCAATCTTCCAACATCTGTTTTTCATGAACAAGCAATAATTCGCCAATACCGCTTAATACGGCTTCTCGCGCTTCGCCAATAGTAAAGCTGAAATCCAGCGCAGCCTTCCGGTTAAGCTCAGGATCGCGAATCAGAGCTTTCGCGCCTTGTTGAAAATACTTGGCTCTTGCCAAGGCATAAAGCACTAGCTTAAAACCAGAGGTCTGCAACCTTTTATTCTGTCCTGTGTAACCCAGGCGATCATAATCTATCCCTTCAATATACTCCCAAACCACATTACCCTCCTGATTTAACAAGTATGCTATATCTTCAATACCCAAACTATCACGGACTTGCTCTTCCAAACGATAAACCAGAAGCTGGCAATAGCGTTGCAACACCCAGGGAATCCGGTAACTGCGTTGCAATAATAATTGATAAGCTTGTCTCCGTTCCTCTTCGCTCACCCAGCGTAAAGATAAAGGCGGCTCTTGCAATAAATCCAGCACGCCCTCGGCCGCATTTTCATTTAAGGCGGTCAGCGCAACCGCTTTGCCGCCAAATTGAATACCTTCGGTAGAATGAAATAAATGCGCTTCAAGATCGCCCAATTGTGCAATTACCGAATAGCCCACCATTATAAAACGAGCTTTTCCGCAATCATTCAAGGATCGCCAGATTTGAATTAATTCAGGATCGTCTTTAACAACAAGGTCAATTTCGTTTAATAAAAATAAGGGCATTTTGCGCTCGACCTGAATATTCTCAATCACCTTGTTGAGCCGGGCGCGTATATCCTGTGTGTTTTCCAGCATCTTCAATTGCTCATCCGTACAGATTGATTTAACCTCCGCCAATAAAGCCACGCCAAATGCCTGCCGAGTGCCAATGCCTTGTAAATCAATCATTATCGGCTGTATATCTTGCTGCTGGCGCGCACGGTGCAAAGCCTGATTCAACAGACTGGTTTTACCCACCCGACGACTGCCGATAATCAATACGCTGGCGCGATGGAAACGTTGACAAATAAACTCCAGCTCCTCTGCGCGACCTTTAAAAACCGGGCTTCCCGGCGGCAAAGCGCCGCTGGTCTGGAAAGGCGAAAATGCGCTTAACCGCAACTGGACTTTGACCTTGCGCCAAAACCCCGCCAATAAATTGCCTTCCCAGGCGGCCTGAAACAAATCCGTCAAGGTGATAACCGCGATGCGTTTTTCTAAATCGCTAACCGTTTTATCTGCGCCTGGCCCGAAAATAATAATGCGCGGAACA
>SPJM01000327.1 GCA_006844585.1 Methylococcaceae bacterium
CTGCATATCCGATGCGGTTTCGTTGAATAAGCGGCGAGTCTGGTAATTTTCAAGGTCGCCGATATGGGCGCTGAGTATGGCATGATGGCCATGACTAAAAGCAATGGTGTTGTGTAAATGAGCGCCTGCCGCCAAGGCATCCGGAATGGCCTTTTTTAATTTTATCGGCAATGGCGCAAAACCGCGCGCCCTGCGCAGCATAGTGGGCTTATCGGCGATGACGCGCAGCAATGAGTCATCCAGTGCGCGTAGAATATCGCGATTGTGGTCGAGTATGAAATCAGCCACCGTCGCTAATTGTTGCTCAACCTGCTGACGGCTGATACAAATCGGTTCATTGTGCATATTAGCGCTGGTGGCGACCACCGGTGAGCCGAATTCTCGCAGCAGTAAATGATGCAGTGGAGTATAAGCCAACATCACCCCAAGCAACTTTGAATCCGGAGCGATAGCTTCAGCCATTAAAGATGAATCGAAACGTCTTAATAAAACGATAGCCGCACTGTGTGATGTGAGAGCAGTTTGTTCAATCGGGTTTATGCGGCAGAATTTGCCTGCGCTTTCAATGTCAGCAGTCATTAAAGCGAAGGGTTTATGCAGCCGGTTTTTTCGCTCTCGTAACAATTGCACCGCTTGCTGATTGCCGGCATCAACCCATAATTGAAAACCGCCGATGCTTTTTACCGCGATAATTTTCCCCGCTCGTAAAAATTGGATTGTTTGTTGTAAGCTTGTTTCGCCTTGTTGCAAGCATTGTCTGTTGATATTAAATAAACTGAGTTCAGGGCCGCAGCGTGGACAGGCGATGGTTTGCGCATGGTAGCGTCTGTTCTCGGGGTCATGGAAGTCGCGTTCACATTGCGGGCAGAGATTGAATTCAGCCATGCTGGTGCGTTCCCGGTCATAGGGTATGGCCGTCATGATACTGTAACGCGGGCCGCAGTCGCAGCAACTGGTGAACGGGTAGCGATAAAAGCGGCTTTCCGGGTTGAAAACATCGTCAATGCATTGAGGGCAGGCGGCAATATCCGGCAATACCCAGGCCGAATTGTTTTCCCCTTGTTCACTGGTTTTGATCTGAAAATGCCGCAAACCTGTCGAGGGATGTTGTCGGCAATGCAAGGCGTCAATACGCGCCAATGGCGGTAAGTTACTCTGCAAGGCGTTGAGAAACTTTTGCTGTAGCGTTGGGTCGCCTTCAACGACAATATCTAAGCCTTCAGGCGTATTAGCAACCCAACCGCCTTGCCTATATTGTTTGGCCAGGCGAGCAACGAATGGGCGCATGCCAACGCCTTGCACCAAGCCTTCAAGCGTGATTAATGACTGTTTGATGACGATGTGGAAAACCTATTGAATAAATGTCTGGATATGTCTATTATCTCAGTAAGAGTATGGACTTGGTAGCCTTAGGACTGAGAATTAAAGGCTGCCTAAAAATTCATTACAGTCTTTAGCGAACAAGGATATGCAA
>SPJM01000328.1 GCA_006844585.1 Methylococcaceae bacterium
TCACGCTCAGTTTCTAGCAACTGTTTGGCATGATTGATTGCCGAATCAACATCAATGGATTCTATTTTCAAGGGGTAACCGGTATTGCGTTAAGAACAGCTATATTATCTCATGGGTTTTAAAACCCTAATTTTCCTTATTGTATACAATTGTAAGGCGATTAAAAAAGTTGTTCGAGGTCGTCATTGTCTGAGGAGGTTTTTCGGCATGACGAGTGCCCTAGAAGCAATGCAGCATGAATTAATAGACTGCTGGAAGGTTCACTAAAAATTACAAAAATCAGGCTAAAGCCTTGTCAAGCACTTTTTTAACTTATTTACGCTGAGTAGTTACCTTATTTTATTATTTAAAGGATTCAAAAAAAGCCTATCTGGAAAAAAAGAATTTAGCCGTACTGGTGTTCGAAGTTTCAAGCATTGTGCTGACTCTATTTGCTGGCTGGTTACTCCTCACAGAGCTGATGCTGTTGGTTTTTTATACTGCGCAACGCTTAATCGCTAAAACAGAGCGTGATGCGGAAATAGACTTTAGCCGTATTTTTGGCGAATTGTCGGGTTCAGCCTGGTTATTGATAGATGAAGTTGAAGTTGAAACCCCTCTGGAAAACATCCGTGTTGGAGATACCATCGTTGTACACGCCGGCGAAATGATTCCGGTCGATGGGCGAGTAATCGCCGGTGAAGGTTTGGTCGATCAACATCTACTCACCGGGGAATCACAGCCTGCGGAAAAACAATCCGAAGATGCTGTGCTGACCTCTACCTTAGTGTTGTCGGGCGCGTTGACTGTTAAGGTGGAAAAACAAGGCGATGACACCATTACCGGACAAATTGCGCAAGCCTTGCAACATGCCGCAACATTTAAGCATCAAGTACAATCACGGGGCGATCACATTGTCGAAAAAGGCGCTTCGCGCACCTTATTTGCCTGTGCCGCAGCTTGGCCGGTAATGGGACTGGGACATGCTGTAGCCCTTAGTTACAGCGGTTTTGGCTATCAAATGCGCCTGGCGGCGCCACTCATGGTGTTAAATTATTTACGCATCGCCTCACGCACCGGCATTTTAATTAAAGACGGTCGCGCGTTGGACAAATTGAGCGCTATTGACACCATCGTTTTTGACAAAACAGGTACGCTGACCGAAGAAACCCCTCAAATAGAACGCATTGTTTGCTGCTCTAATATTACTGAACAGCAATTATTACGCTATGCCGCCAGCGCCGAACAACACCAAAAGCACCCAATCGCCCGAGCCATTTGTCGCCAGGCAAACGAGCAAGCATTGTCATTATGGAAGCTGGCGCATAATGAATATGTGATTGGACATGGCTTGCGAGCTACCTTAATTGATCCTGAGCAGGCGCTCGACGCGCAGACGGTGTTGATCGGCAGCGAATCATTTATCAAAACAGCGGGCGTCTC
>SPJM01000329.1 GCA_006844585.1 Methylococcaceae bacterium
GTTTTACCGGCAATGGAAACATTGACGAACTGACCGATTTCCAGCGGCGGTCGCTCATCGGCATGGCGTTGATAGGGATTATCCACCTGCACAATCACAAACACCTGGCGGGTTGCCCGGTCTACGCGGCCCTCGGTGCGCACCACCCGGCCTTGCCACTGATATTGGCGTCCGGCAATCCGCGCCGAAACTGTCGCTGTCGGCTGCTGCTCTCCGGCTTCTTTATCGCCCCGGTACATACGCGGCAAATCAATCATCGCCCGTTGCCGCTCGGTAATCGGCAAGCGGATTTCCACATAATCAATGGCGAACAATTTCGCCAATTGATTACCCGGCGAGACATACTGACCAATATCGACAAACTGTTCCAGTATTCGCCCGGCATAAGGTGATTTGATTTGGGTGCGCTTAAGATCCAATTGCGCTTTTTGCAATTGCGCCTGCGCGGAATCCACCCGAGCGCTGGCTCTAGCCAATTGCGGCTTATGCAGTACCAGATCAGATGGTTTTTCAGTTCTGCCCAGCCGTTTCCAGTTATCCGCCGCCTGCTTGGCGCGCGCTTTGGCTTCTTCATAATTAAAACGGGCTTCCGCCAAATCCGCCTCGGCGGCCTTGATAGAGAGCCGATAATCGGTGGGGTCAATCGTTAACAAGGTTTCCCCCGGCTCAAAAAAACCGCCGGGGCGAAAGTTGCGCGCGACTTTGATAATCTCCCCGGAAACGCGTGGAATCAAAGTGGTGCTGGTGCGCGGCTCTACCGTGCCCTGAGTATTGATTTGCACGGTATGGGATTGCGGCTGTAAGGTCAGGGTTTCCACAGTCAGTATTTTAGGAAGGCTGGGACGCCGCTTGGCGGTCGGCTTATTGATAAAAATCAGCACGGCGACCAACATGCCTAACGCAATAACCAGTAACGGTAAGAGTTTTCCAATAAATTTCATGGCAATGATGTTTCCAAAACCGGCCCGCCGAGAGCCAAATAAAGATTAACCCGGTTATGCAAGCGTTGTTTGCGCATATCCAGCAAATTGTTTTCCGCATCGAAAGCGCGGCGCTGAGCTTCCAGCAAGGTGATAATGTCGGTCAGGCCGTTGATGTAACTGTCTTCGGCCAGTCTTTGCGCCTCTTTTGACTCAACCACCTGCGCCTGCAACAAGGTCTGTTGCTGCAACAGCCAGTGTTCCGCCGCCATCGCCGTTTCTACTTCCTGCAAGGCGGTTAACACGATTTGCGCATAATCAGCGGCGGCTTGTTTTACCCGCGCTTCGGCCTGACTGCGTTCGGCGAATAATTGCGATCCATGAAACAAGGGCTGGGTTAAATTACCGGCAATATTCCAGATTAAAAATTCTGGATTAAAAATATCATCCAGCTTACGAGTGCTGGCGCCGCCGTTGCCGCTGATCTGAATGGTCGGGAGCATATTTTTCCGCGCTTTCAATAAGCGTTGATCGCTGGCGAAAAAGCGCTGGGCGGCGGCGATAATATCCGGTCTACGCTGCAATAATTCGGCGGGAACGCTATTCGGCATGGCGCTGGCAAAATCAGGCAGATGTTCCGGCAAGATAAGCTGCGCACTCGGATAACGCCCGGCCAATGCCTCCAGATTGCGCACATGCTGATCCTGCATTTTTAGAAAATTCTCCTTGCGACCCCGGGCGCTTAACATATTGCTCCGCGCCAGGCGCACATCCAGCGCCTCATAAAGCCCCAAATCATAACCTTGCTCAACAATCGTTAACGCATTCTCAAAACTGACGATCGTTTTTTCCGCCAGGCGCACTTGCTGGCCAGCCGCCACCGCCTCAAACCAGGCTTTGCACAAGTTGGCGGCCAGCGATAATTGCGCCGCATACAAATCCGATTGCGCCGCCGCGCTGTCATGCTCGCTGGCTTCCAGCTCATTACCCAGCTTGTACCACAAATCAATTTCCCAAATAAAATCCAGGCTGAAGCCGACATTATTGTTGCGTCTGGAAGCCACTGAAAAGCCGGAGGCATTATTGCGCTGATTGCGATTAGCATTGAATTTAGCGTTGATCTTCGGCCAGAACGCCGACATCGCCAGCCAGCTTTGATCTTCGGCAATATCAACCCCCGCCGTCAAACTGCGCAGCATCGGGTTAGCGGCCAAGGCTTCATTCACCAGACTTTCCAGCGGCGCAGATTGAAAGGCGCTCAGCCAGGGTTTGACCGGGTCGCCGTCAGCGGCTGTGTGACTGCTCCATTGCGCGGGCAAGGCGACAGTTTCCGGCGCTTGATCCTGAGCGCTGAAATAACTGCATCCGCTCAACCCCAGCGCCAAGCTGACGATGAAAACAGCCGAAAGCCGCCGTCTGAGGAGCAAGCGAGAAAAGGAAAACACATTCATGTATGACTGCGGTGCGGTTTTTTCACACGGAAAAGCGCCCGACTATCCTCCAGAATCATATAATTAACAGGGATTAACAAAAGCGTGATAAAAGTGGCGAATAATACGCCAAATCCCAATGACAGCGCCATCGGAATTAAAAATTGAGCCTGCACATTCTGCGCGAACATTAACGGCAACAAACCAGCGAAAGTGGTCAGGGACAAAGAATTCACGCTACTTCTGCGCTTAGCCTTTCAAACTGTACTGCACCTCTGGATAGACGGCGACTAATTCTTTTTAACGCGCTTTCTAATCAGCTTTCAAAAGCTCTAATTGTACCGCTTTTTTATTAACATCTGCGCTGACATTCAAGGCAGGCATGTTAATATCCAGAATAACAAAGATTGCAGCAATGGGGGCAATAGAAAAAATGATAAGCATCATAATCAAGTTGGCTGACCCTATGATTTATGATTTACGCGGCGGGCGAAATGTCATCCGCAAATTTCGGAAGTAAACCTTTTTTTGATCAGGCCGTGGATAAGTGGATATCATCCCTGATACCCACTTATCCACAGCCCAACAGGTTTTGTTTTTTCCTTAAATTCGATGATAAACATCCCGCTAGAATTTACAAGTAATTTTTAGCTAATTAACGCATTTCGTAATCCCTTTGATTTTTGATTAATGCCCAAATTACCCGTGTTAAATGACGGCCTAATGCTCGTATAGCTTGATTATG
>SPJM01000033.1 GCA_006844585.1 Methylococcaceae bacterium
GAAGACATGTACGGACATCAGATGGAAGAAGCCGCCGGCGGCGGTTATGAAGTGAGAATACCGTTGCCGCCTGTTACCGGAAATCACGGTTTGTTAGCGCGTTATTTTCAAACTTGAAAGACAGACTGAAGTCTGTCCTACAAGGTCGGTAGGTCGGACTTCAGTCCGGCCCGCAAGTCGCCGATTACTCTCCATGATCCAGCATTCTATATAGCATTTCACGCACCGTATCCGGCTCGAAAGGCTTATCGCAAATAGCGGAAACGCCCGCTTTGTGGACATTATTTAATCGCGTTTCATTCTCTTCACTGGTCACCATCAGAATGGGAATAAAAGTATTGCCGATTTCCCGGCGAATATATTCGATCAAGGCTTGGCCGTCCATTTCAGGCATATTGTAATCGGTTACGATTAAATCAAACATTTCCTGAGAATCTCGAAATACTTCCGCCGCTTCTTTGCCGTCATTGGCTAAAGTAATGTTGACGATGCCCATATTATTCAAAACCCGACTGATGTGTTTGCGCGCCATCATGCTGTCGTCAACAACCAGAACGCGTAATTCCTCTATATCATAATGCTCTAAACTGATTTCGCTTGGATCAATAAACTCAATAGTCGAACGCAAAGCTCTTTTTAAATCTTCATGAGAAAAGGGTTTCGGCAGAATTGCGACAACGCCCGCCTGGCGGACAGGATCCAATTTATCAAAATGCGTTTCGCTGGAAACCAACATAAAAGCCATATCATGTAACGGCTCGGATTCGCGGATACTGGTCACTAATTGTTCCGCCGTCATATCCGGCAGATACATGCTGCTGATGACTAGGTCGGGTTTATATTGGCTTAGCGTATCCAGCGCCTGTTGGCCGCTAGCCGCCCCTTCAATCAGCGAAATGCCTTCGTCTTGTAAATGTTTAATGATAATTTTCAATTGCATGGTTGACGGCTCTACAACCATGACCGATAAATCCGAAATATTGATTGAGGACATAATGCAATACGCTTTAGTTGGAACTGACAACTGTCCGATAGAGCAAAAGCTCTGAACCATTACTTTTTAGAACAGTTATTTATTAATAGTCTAGCCGGTTTTAATTTTTTTTTTATATAATTAAACGTTCATTGAGAAAATCTCTTTTCAAAACAGAATACCGAACTAATTTAGGTATAAGTCTTGAGGTTTTTGAGTTTTTATGATTTTATAGCCAATTTTTTTGCAAAATTATTATGTGTTTTAGCGCCAATATGTCTCTCGGGCTGGGTTTAATCGGCCTAGCCGCTTCCGGCATCACCTATTTGGACAAGTCCGAACCTTTATGGGTAAGGGTTGCCCGTAGTTATGCCATTTTCCACTTTTCCTTGATGGAGTTCATTCAATTTTTCGCCTACCCGGTTGCCGATCAATGCGGTTATGGAACCAATCTCTTTTTAAGCGAACTATCAACCTGGCATATCAGTCTACAGGCCTTGGCGATCATGCCGGCCTTAGCAACTTACTCGACCGACAAGGGCGCTTTGAAAAAAGCGACTTTATTAGGCATAGGGTTGAGCGGGCCGTTTTTGATTTTTAGTTTCCTTCCGCAATCCTGGCAATTTTTAGGCAGTAGCGGCAACTTCATCGGCGAGATGATCTCTTGTTTGTTCATGGGCGAATACCATATCGGGTACAACATCGGCAGCGCCTTCGGCCTATTGGTCACTTGGGGTTCACTATTCGGTCTGGCGCTCAGTGGTTTTGTCTGGAGGGGGAATTGGCGCATCGCCTCGTATCATTTCGTAATGGCGATTATGACGCTGTTTATGCCGCAATGGCTTTTTGGGGTAACCACGGGCGAAGCTGCGGCGATGTATTGTTTTTACTCAATTCCAATCACCGCCAGTTTTATGCCATATTTCAAAAAGATATTCACGCCACCCATAGTCGAGCAAGCGCAAGCTGAATATGCTTAGGACTGAGAATTTTAAATTACTGCAGCGAGCTAATCACGGCGCCTTTACACAAATACTTTTGCCGCCGGATATTGGTCGCCAATACGTTTAAAGGAAAAGTAATCGCACCGCCTCCGGGTTACTGCGACTACTTTTCCGAACCGGCAGCCACATCCGAAATATAGGATAAGTTCTTAATCACCAATAAGCTGCCGTTGCGTTTGATGATGCCTTTTTTCTGCAATTTCTGAAATGAACGAGTCACAGTCTCCCGAGTAACATTAACCATGATCGCCAGTTCCTGATGTGTGGGCGCATGAGGGATAGTAATATCCTTTTCTTTTGATTCCCAGCTCATTTTCAATAATTGTGCGCAAATTCGCTGAAAAGGCGTCGGCATGGCCAGCAAAGAACGTTGAGCAATAGAACTGCGTAGCCGTAGCGCCAATCGCGAATTAATAATCGCAGCGACTTCCGGCGATGCTTTGATCAACTGCTGGATGATTTTAGCCGGTATCATAATAAAACGCGCATGGGAAACGGAGACGATAAATTCAGGCGCAGGCTTTTGGTCAATGACCGATAATTCGCCAAAGAAATCATTGGGTTCTATAAAATATAGACCGGCTTCGTGTCCGTCCAGCGTTAAATCGACGCCTTGCAAACGACCATCCAGCAACAAGCCAAGCGAATGAGCTATCTCGCCTTTTTTCATAACGATTTGACGTCTGGGCGTTTCGATCAATGTGGCGTGACGGCTCAGTTGATCAATCACAGCATGCGGCAATTGCTCAAAGAGCTTGAATTGTTTAAGCGTAACTGTAGCGATAGACATGGCGATTACCTATTGAACAAGGTGTATAAAAAATAGTTCGGCTGATGTAATCAAATGTTAAACGTTTATAGTGATGTAAACGTTGTTGGAGAGCTTTGACTGGTTTAACGGGTAAGATAAGGTATTGTTTACCACTAGCGTATGCTGAAAAGAATTGAGACAAATGGTTTTCAACGAATTGTTGGCGCACAACGGCAGCCATTATAGTGACATAGAGGTCATCAGCAAAGCCTAACAATGTAAAAAAATGTAATTTCAGGGTCATAATGCTTTTTCAAAATTGTTTATCGTTAGCTTTAGGATAAAAAAACTACTGATAAACGACTGTAAACGGCTTACCTTGATTTTGTGATTAAGTAACCTAAACCACATCTATTCTCTGCAAGGCGATGATAAGTGAATAATTTCTTTGATGATTTACCCAATGATTTAACGACGGAAAACTTCAAACAAATCGTCAATAGCGAACATGTAGTGATCGAACGCATCGTTTCCAAAGGGCATTGTTCACCCGAGCAGGGCTGGTATGATCAATCGCGCAATGAATGGGTGATGGTGCTGCAAGGATATGCGGTTCTACTCTTTGACGATGACGTGGAGGCGCAGTTAAGGAAAGGCGATTATGTCAATATCAAGCCCCATCAAAAGCACAAGGTAATTTATACCGATCCGGATATAGAAACGATTTGGTTAGCAATCCATTATTAAAAAAAGCAATGCCGTTGAATCCAAACTGCAAAGTTTATGACTGAGTAGCGGGAATCAAGATAACTCTGCTTTCAACGACATTGCTTAAAGGGGGTAAACTCTTTACTAATTCCTGTTAAAGTTGAAGTTGTTTTCGTTTTTTTTAAACTTGGTATTAGGATACTCGGCAAGCGAAAATAACGGTGTAACCGGTTCACCGCTAAAAAGTGATTTATTCACCTTAGAAAGCAGCAAATGCTTTTCGTTTGATTGGAATAAGAAAGAATGTTGGCTACACATCATGGCGACCCATGATCGTGTAGCAAAGAAAACGCAGAATGCGTATTTGGAATTATTGCTTTTAGAGAAGGGGTATTTATATGGACGAATTATGCCGCTTCCCACTCCATACAATCATCGTCTTGCGGTTTACTCTGCTGTGTTTTTTCATCATCTAAATAACGCCATTCGAAATGTTGATCCAATGGCAGATCGTCTAAATGCTCATAATCGATGTCGGGTTCAGTTACGTTGCTCATAATCTTTCTCCTCAATGATTTAAAATTAACTCAGCTTTTTTTGAAAGCTGAGTTAACTATATAAGCTATGGACAGAAAAAATCCGGGGATAAATCACAAAAGATTCGGTTTTTTTCGATTTCGTGAACGTTTTAGCAAAATGCATTGGAAGACGATAGCTTTAAAAAGCGGTTGCTTGCTGCCCCACATAACGGCTGTAAAGCATTAACAGCATATCCAGTTCGTCATTCTCAGGCGCGCACCAGCCTTTTAAGCCTAAATCATTCAATACTTGGCGGCCCTTTTCATCCTGATCCAGATTGAATAAAGTCTCTGTCAACAACGGTTTTAAGTTTTCGTAATCCGGCGACAATAACAACATGTGATAAGCCATCGCCGTTTCACTTTCATCCAGCATATGAGTATCTTCCCGGCTTAATCGGGATAATTCATGATAATTCTTCTTTAACATGAATAATAAATCGGCATTGCCTTTCAGCAGGGTTTGCAAAGCCTTGATTTCATTACCGGTGAAACTGTAATTCAACCCGGCTGAATCGAGTTCGCATTCATCGCATAAAAAACGACCCAATAAATAGACGAAATTCGCTTGCATGGCGGTCACCACAGAAGCCCCGGAAAAATCGGCCAAGGTTTTATCAGCATCGCTTTTGCGGATAATAATGCTCACTTCATCGGTATCGTTCATCGGCCTGGCAACCGGGATGAATTGGTGTTTTTCAATCAGTTTGCAAGCCTCAAAGGGCTTGGCGTAAACCAACGCGTTTTGATGAAGGTCAGCTAATTGACCGGGTTGCTTAACATCCATGGAAATAGCTTTTTCCAATCGTCGTTGCAACAAGGTATTGAAAAAATACCAGCCGGTTAGTTGTTGATTGCTTTGTAAACTGACCGAAAACGCCAATTTAACATCGGCGCTTTGTTGTTGCTGTTTTTTGACCACGCGAATCCGTTTGATTTGCCTCAACTTAGGCGTTCCGGAGGAGGAAGCCGTTGCCGTTTGAGCAACCGAAGCTGCGTTAACCGTTCGCGCTTGAGTTTTGGCTTCGG
Source organism: Methylococcaceae bacterium (assembly GCA_006844585.1). GTDB lineage: Bacteria > Pseudomonadota > Gammaproteobacteria > Methylococcales > Methylomonadaceae > Methylomarinum. Next base: position 5,044 of record SPJM01000033.1, read on the forward strand.
CTTGGATTTGGTTTTGACCGAAATAGCGATTCAGTCCGGTCATTTTAAACAACATACTGATCATTCGGTTTTGATTACGGGCTTCAGTGCTGATCCGTAGGTTTTTCCATTGCTCCAGCAATTTCATCAACTGCGCCAGCCCCATTGAGTTAATGCGCTCAACTTCGGCAAAATCCAAAATGACCCGACTGGAGGCAGGAATATCATTAATAGTTTCCAACGCCGCTCCAGCGCTGACATCGATTTGTCCGGAGAAATGAAAAGTATGAACAACGCCGTCGGCGCTGACTTGTGAATTAATTTTCAATTTGGAATCTTGTGACATATTTATTCTCCCGTCATTTCCTGGAAATCTTCGGATACCATTTCTATGATTTCTTCGCTATACGATTCAAAATTACCGAGCACTTCGTCTTCCAACATCATCTCATTCAGTTCATTGTGATACAGAAATTGGAAGCCGCTATCGGTATCATGACTGGATTCATCAGCCAGCGACCATAATAAAGTGACTTGGGTTTTTTGTTGCGGCAACACCCGAATTTGCATGTAATCGCAGATTCGCCACATCAGATACATGCCGGCGCCGCCCACGCCAGCCTCAATTCCGGCTTGCGCAGCATTCAGCAATAATCGGTTCAAGAATGTCACCGGGGTGAAACTACCCCAATGATCGGTGACCATTAAGCCCAGGCAACGCTCATCTTGCAGTAAATCAATGCGGATGCCTTCCTCGGCGGCGACTTCCCGTTGATCGCCTTTGCTGTATAGTAATTTGTTATGGGCATCCTTAGGCGCGCCATAGAGGCTGTTTTCCAACAATTCATCCGCCATCAGAATGGCGATATCCTGCATTTCATCCGAAATATGTCCTGATTCTTGCAATAAACCGGAAATTTCCTGAATGACAAAACTTTTGTCATCACTATGCGAAAGCATAAACTGACGTTGCAGGGTCGGGTGCGCGATCCATTGATAAATATCATCATCGACAACAATTCGATGTTGCTGTAATAAATTCTGCCAACCCAGTTCGCGGATAAAAGACTGATCGGCCGGCAAAATCCGGCGGACGCCTTCTATGCAAAGCTGTGGCAGTAAATCGATCATTTGCCCTTCTTCATAGCTGACCAGCACATGTTGCCTTGAAACATGATCAGCCAGAACCTGTTGCTTGTTGTTGAGGAATTCATTGCCGTCTATGCGCATCAATTCTTGCTGATCCAGCGACTTTGAAGGAGTTGTCGTTGAATAAGCAATGCGCTGAGTATGTTCTACCATCATAATCGTGACATCATCGCTGAATGTTTCGCTTTGACAATGGTCGTGCAAAGATTGGAAACATATTTCTTGAATAATTTCCAACGGCGCATCCGCCACTTGATAAAGCAATTCCTCCACGCCTTCAAAGCCGAATTGTTCGCCGCTGGGCGATTCTTCTTCAATAATGCCATCGGTATAGATAAATAAACGATCTTGCGGCTGCATATCCAAAGTCATCGAGATATATTCCGGTTTAGCCACTTTACCCAACGGCACGCCTTCAGTTTCAATCATGCTCCAACTGTCTTCCGCATTAACCCATAAATAGGGGAAGGCATGTCCGGCGTTGGCGACCCGTAATTGGCCGCTGCGGCTATCCAGGCTGAAACAGATCATGGTCATGAACATGCTTTCATGACTGGCGGTTAACAGTGATTCGTTTATATGTTCCAGCATTACAGCCGGATCCGTTTCATCTTGGTTAGCCAGTTGGTGAACGCTCATTTTAGCGGCGCTGACCAAGGTGCCGGATGCGACCCCGTGGCCGCTGACATCGCCGACCAAAAAGACGGCATGGTGACCATCTACTTCGTAATAATCGAAATAATCGCCGCCGACTTCTGTTGAGGTGGTGAGTTTCGCCAAACCTTTAACGCCAGGCAGTTCAATTTCCGGTTCAGGAAGTAATGCTTGCTGCAATAACGCTGCGTGGGAAACTTCATCTTGCAAGCGGGCGCTTAACGAAGCTGACTCCGCTAAAGCGGTTTGCAGCGCCTGCTCGGCTTGTTTACGATGGGTAATATCTACCCCGGTGGCAATCAATAATATGGGTTTATGGCTGATAGGGTCGCGAATTAAAGTGTTGGTCCAGTCTATGGTTAATAATTCGCCGCTGCGGATGCGCATGGATGATTCCAGTTTGCTTTCCAGCTTACCGGCGAACATATCTTGAAAATTATGTTCGAATAACAACTGTTCGGATTCGGGAATGAATTGCTTAATGAATGATTTATCCCTCACTTCCTTTGACAGCCATCCGCTGATGTCCTGACTGTATTGATTAAACAAGACCACCTTGCCTTTTCGATTTACGCCGATGATGATGGCTTGTGAGGTATTGATCACATTTTGGCTGAATTGCTTTTCTTTCATCAAGGCGCCAGCGGTCGATTTAACCCGCTTTAAAATCGGCTTGAAGATAAACAGACCTTCCAGTAAAAGAGTCAGCAAGGTGGTTAAATACACATAGCTTTCCCAGCGCATGGTGTTTTGAATTTCCGCCGTTGCTTCAAGCTCATATTGTTTTACCGCCGCGTTTAAGGTTTTTAATAAACGGGTAGGCGCCACTTTTAATATGTATTGCAAATGTTCATTTTCCAGCGTGGCGCCGCCGCTGTTAGCATTTTCAATCAATTGCTCTATTGCATTAACATATTGGCGAACTTGCTTATCCAATAAATTAGGTTGTTGAAAATACATTGCCCGCATTGCTTCGGAAAGTTTACCCGGCAATCCCATGTCCTTATCGCCATGAATTAAGCCTAAATGTGATTTCATCATCAGCTCGGCGACGGCTTGTAATTTTTCTCGCGCTTCTGCTTTTTGAGCGGCATCGTTTTCGGTCACCATGCGTAAAGCAAACAAAGCGCCGCGTTGCGATAACATCCGCTGCCTGCCACTGACATTTACGATGGTTCCGCTGCTTTCGTTAATAGTGAGCAGGTTATTCATAATGAAGTATGCCGAAGTCGCCAGCCCGGCAACCAGAAACAAAGCCAGCACATAGCGAATCCACATCCCGCCCAGTAAATAACTGACTTCTGAATCGTCTTTATCTTGGCTGCGCTGACTTTTTAAATTGCGTTGTTTTTCTGCTCGATTGACAAAGTCAAACGTGCGATATCTATCAATCATGGGATCCCTCTTTTCAATGATGAGTAATCGAAGTCATTGAATCAGAGCAATTTGTAAGCCATTTTTGTCAGATTGATTGGAGGTTGTGATTGAGTCGTCATTCCGTGACATAAAAACGCCCATAAATTAACTTTTTTCATCCGCAGGGATTAATATTCGGTGCAAAAGCTTCTATGATCAATTTAATCAATGCACAAAAAAGTTTCATTTTGGGCGGTAAAATGACTTCTTATGCACCATCACAGTGAATGAAGGAATGGATCAGATGGCGATGGCTGCGCAAAGTCAGCCATCATATTTCAAGGAATATCTAAGGGTTAGGTATTTTATTAATTAGCCGGTACAACAACAGTCCATTCGCTGTCCGCATTCGGACGCGCCAGCACTTCACCGGTTGCCGCATCCGTTGCCAATATAGCATCGGTATCCAGACAATTGGCAACCACGCTGCTCGCTGAAGTTCCCTCTAAAGTAATAGTGACGGGCGGAGTTACCTGCACAAAACCTGACGAGGTTAATTGAGCCAAATCGCCTAATTGATTGGTAATATCAAAGCATAAAGGCGGGCCTAAATTAACGGTGAATTCAACAAAGCCCGCAGGCGCATTGATAATACAGGTTTTTTGATTGCTATATTGGCTGGCGACATTTTCGACAACACCGGGAATAGAAGCAGTCAATCCAGTCAATTGAAAATTATCGACGGTCGTTTCTGTCAAAGTGTGTATGCCGGTAACCGGATTGCTCGGATCAGCGTTAGGCGTGCAAAAACTTGAATTTTCAGGTAGTTCAATACAACCGTCTGTGGTCATAGTGAGCTCGCTGCCGTTACGACTGATATTCAGGCCTTCGGGAATTTGCGCGGCGTCGCAAGGCAATTCATTGTCGCTGGTCAGCGCCGCCAAAATATCATTAGCTTGACCGACATAAACAGGCTCTCCGCCAAAAGGGCCGCCGGCCACATAAATACCGTCAGTATCCTGATTAAGACCTAAGATGACATTGCCACCCGAACTCATCGGCAAATCAGAAAAAATATAACACCAAGGTCCTGCGGTTTGCGGCTCTGAACTGAAGCTGAAATATTGCGGAAAGACATTTTGAGCGCCGCTCATAATTTGATCGAACACCTGATTTTGATTATCGGCTTGGACGGATTGTAACGCGGACAATCCGACAACAGCCAACATTGTTGCTATGCGTTTCATAAATTTCTCCACGATAGTATAGTGAAATTACCCTGTTATCATAGATGCATTTAAGCCGGAAGTATAGAGATAGAGGCGGATATTGGAAAAGTCTATCGGCATTGTTTTAAGCAGATAGATGAAAGAGGTTAGCGATAAGAAATTGTTTTGCCGTATCTTAAGCCGGAGCGCTTCATGGCGGGGAATGATAGAATCGCAACGCTCCGGCCTGAAAGAATAACGTTAATTAGAAATCATAGAATTTTTTGCGCAACTTATAATAATACTCAATACCGGCTTCCACATTTTTCAATGCTTTTTCCCTATCGCCTTTTTTCATGGCGTTGCGTGCTTTTTTCATTTTGCTGGCGGCGCGGCCTTTTAGCGGCCCTAAACGAGTGACTTCAATTTCTTTATGAATTTGTTTGGTTTCTTTTAACATATCCAAAACTTCTTCATTGGGCGCTCCGCCGTTTAACAATTCCAAAGATTTTTCTGCTCTCTCAATGGTGGTGTTGATGGCGTAAATGACCTCTTCCATCGTTGCGTTTTCAATTTTCCCCGCCGCTTGAGAAAGCGTAGGGAATACGCTTAATGCGCAAAGAACAAGCAAAGCGGAAAACAGTTGTTTGATTTTGAACATCGGTAAATTTACCTCATTGTTTATTTTTTGTATGTGATTGGCGCGCAACGGAAACATTTAGTCCAAGCCGATACGCGCTATTGATAGTATCATAATTTATTGCTCAGTTCCCGTAATCAGAAACCAAGCTTGATGAAGTTAAGCCGAAAAGAAAAAAGCGCTTATTTTTTACTCCGCATTAGCCGAACTATTTTCATTGAATGAAGAAAGCAAGTCTTGCCCATTTGGAACATTTTCAGGTTTGCTTTCCACTGTCGGAGTTTGCGTCGCCGAAGAATCCGTTTGTTCGGCATTCAATTGTTTTTCTCTAGTGGCCTGACCGAACAGAGTCGCCCCAGCCATGAAGATCGCCGCAGTCAGCATAACCACCTGTAATCTATCCGATTTTTCCAGCCAGAAGAAAATCCATTTCGGCTTGATCATACCGATAATAAATACAAATACTGCAATAATAATGAGATTTATCGCCCATACCATAATATACTTTACCTGTTATCTTACAATTAAAATCCAATTACATTATTATGAGTTTGATTAAGGTTTTCAAGACTTGATTTGCTCCCTTCCAATTTTAAGGAGAGACGACTATGACGGGTTTAAGCATTTTCGTTACCGCGTTATTGCTATTTGCAATCATTTTAGTTTTCATGAGTGTAAAATCCATTCCGCAAGGAATGGAATATACAGTAGAACGGTTTGGTCGTTATACAACGACATTAAGACCCGGTTTGAATCTGATTATGCCGATTATTGATCGCATCGGAAACCGGTTAAATATGATGGAGCAAGTACAGGATGTGCCCTCCCAAGAGATCATTACCAAAGATAATGCGATGGTAACGGTTGATGGCGTTGTCTTTTTTCAGATTATGGATGCGCCGAAAGCCGCCTATGAAGTCAATAATCTGGATTTGGCGATTTTAAATCTGGTGATGACCAATATACGGACGGTGATGGGTTCTATGGATTTGGATGAGCTATTGTCAAAACGTGATGATATTAACGCCCGCTTATTAAATGTAGTCGATGAAGCGACTTCGCCCTGGGGCATTAAAGTCACCCGGATCGAGATTAAAGATATTGCGCCGCCGCGCGATTTAGTGGATGCGATGGCCAGGCAAATGAAGGCGGAACGTGAGAAACGAGCTTCAATTCTGGAAGCGGAAGGCTTGAGGCAGGCGGAAATATTACGCGCAGAGGGTGAGAAAAAGTCAGCCATTTTAGAAGCCGAAGGGCGTCGGGAATCTGCTTTTAAAGATGCGGAAGCCAGAGAACGACTGGCTGAAGCCGAAGCGCGGGCGACCGCAATGGTTTCAGAAGCCATTGCCAAAGGCGATATTCAAGCAGTGAATTATTTTGTCGCGCAAAAATATGTCGAGTCATTGAAAGAAATTGCCAGCGCCGATAACAGCAAAATGATCTTTATGCCGCTGGAAGCTTCCAGCGTAATTGGCGCATTAGGCGGCATCACCGAATTAGCTAAAGAGGCAATGGCGAAGAAGGCTGATAAAGATGCTTGAATTTGAAATGGTTTTTTGGTACTGGTGGGTATTGGCGATTGTTTTTCTAGCCATCGAAATCTTCGCGCCGGGTTCGTTTTTTTTATGGATGGCGATGTCCGGCGTGGTGACCGGTTCTGTGTTATTGCTGGCGCCGTTTATTAGTCTGGAAATACAATTATTAATCTTTTCAGTTTTATCTTTTGCTTCGATTTTGATTTGGCGTCGTTATTTCGGCTTCAAACAACAAGATACCGACCAGCCGTTATTAAACAAAAAAGGCGCTCAATACATAGGACGCACGTATACGTTGATCGAACCGATCACCAACGGCGAGGGGAAAATCAAAGTCGGCGACACCTTGTGGAAGGTGCAAGGCGATGATTGTCCTGTCGACGCTAAAGTAAAGGTCGTCGATGTAAACAGCACCATTTTAATTGTGACTCCAATAATTGATGAGAATTGAACATGCGCTTATTGCTAGTTGAAGATGATGAATATATCGGCGATGGACTGCAAGCCGGCTTAACCTTGGAAAAATATGCCGTGGATTGGGTAACCAACGGCAATTTGGCTAATGAAGCTTTAAAAATGAACCAATATGAAATCATCATATTAGACATAAATCTACCGGGTATGAACGGCATCGAAGTGTTAAAGTCATTGCGTAAACGTAAAGACCATACGCCCGTACTCATGTTGACCGCACAAGACCGACCGGAAGAAAAAGTCAAAGGCTTGGATGCCGGAGCCGATGACTATGTTGTCAAACCCTTTGATCTAAATGAAATTTACGCTCGCTTGAGAGCGCTTTATCGACGCCACGGCAGCGGCAGCGCCAAACTTCCTTTTATCGAGCACAAGGGCATAAAGCTGGAACCGGCATCTCATAAAGTTTATTTCCAAGATAAGCTAATCGAATTACCGCAAAAAGAATTTGAAATCCTCAGTTTTATGATGAATCATATCGGTCAGGTTTGTTCTAAAGCGCGTCTGGAGGAAACGCTTTATTCCTGGAATTCGGAAGTGGAAAGCAATACGGTGGAAGTGCATATCCATCATTTACGTAAAAAACTGAATAGCTCATTAATACGCACGATTCGCGGCGTGGGTTATATAATCGATTAGCGACATGCGCTTATTTAGAACCGGTTCCTTAAAAAAACACTTGTTAATTTATCTGTTGTGCAGTTCCGTGTTGATCTGGGGAACGGCGATGGCTTTGTGTTACAAACAGGCGCGCTCGGAAATTTATCAACTGTTTTCCGCAGAGTTGGAACAATATGCGCAAATTCTACAGGTGATTGTTGAAAGCATGATCGTCAGCGATTCAGGAATGACGCATTGGGACCAAGACAGTGCGACAAGTTTATTGGAATCTTTCAACAGTAGGCATGATTATCAGTCCGGCATCGCTTTCCAAATCTGGTCGCCGAAAAATGAATTATTATTTCGTTCGGAAAATGCGCCTAAGTCGAAGCTTTCTTTAGAGCCGAACGGCTTTAGCATGAACCTTATTGAAAATGAGGCCTGGCATGTTTTCAGTTCTAATCAACGAAAAAAGTACATTATTCATGTTGCCCAACCTAAGGCGAATCTGGATAGAATTAGTCAACAGATCTCCCTTCAGTTGGTTCTGATTTTTTTAGCGGGCGTACCGTTTTTAGCTATTGCCATCTGGTTGGTTCTTAAACGGGCGTTTGATCCTTTTAACAGTCTCATTTCTAAATTGCACCGGCGGGCGGCAGGCAATCTCAAACCGCTATCGGAAGACGCTTTTCCAAAAGAAATTAAACCTGTTGTTAAAGAATTAAACTATCTATTTAAGGAACTGGAAGTCGCTTTTGAGCATGAGCGCAACTTTACCTCAGTTGCTTCTCACGAATTACGAACGCCGTTAACAGGATTGCTGACTCAAATCCAGGTTTCCATTAAAGCCGAAGATGAGCAGATGCGGAATCGGGCTTTGAAAAAAGCGCATGAAGCCGCTATAAAAATGAAGCATATGATTGAGCAATTGCTGGTATTGTCCAGAATTCAAAACAATAAGCAAGATATGACGACGGTGCCGGTCAATGTAAGCGAAGAAATAGAATTAGTAATTAAGGATTGTAAAAAACAAATTACCCAAAAAAACACCACGGTCTATTACAATAATGTAGAACCGGTTTATTTAAACGGCAATTTGTCATTAGTCAATATTTTAATCCGCAATATCATCGAAAACGCCATTAAATATTCCGCCAATGAAAACAGCGTCATCAAAATCCGTTGCGGCCAAAATGAAGACGGCGTTTTTTTTACGGTTGAAGACAACGGTCCCGGCATCCGCAAAAGCGAAGTTGATAAAATCAATCAGCATTTCTTTCGCAGCCAGAAGACCATTACCCATGCGGAAGGCACGGGCTTAGGCTTATCTATTGTGCATAGAGTCGTTGATTTGCATCAAGCCCAAGTCAATTTAAAAAAATCAAAAATCGGCGGCTTGTATTTTAAAGTTATTTTCCCTGAAAAAACGCCAAAGCCCAAGTCTAAGACGCGGAGTCGCTCTAAAAAGAAAAAATTAGCAAAAGCCTGAACGCCTGATTATTTTTCTAATTTTTCCAATCTGCTTTGCAAATCTTTGACCCGCTTAATCAAATCCGGCAATTTACTTAATGCCGCCAGCTCTTTCCAAGCCATTTTACGATCTTTAGCCGGACTCCCCCAAACCTGGGTTCCCGCTTTAACGTCTTGCGATACCCCGGAGCGGGCCATCACTACTGATTGTTGACCGATTTTAACATGATCTGCAACGCCTGTGCTTCCGGCTAATATAGCTCCGTCTTCAATCGTACAAGAGCCGGAAATGCCGGATTGACCACAGATAATGACGCTGCGGCCGACTTTATTATTATGACCGAGCTGCACCAGGTTATCGATTTTGCTGCCTGCGCCGATTGAAGTAGAACCTAAAGCGCCGCGATCAATACAGGTGTTGGCGCCGATTTCTACATGATCATCGATAACTACATTGCCGACATGCGGCACTTTAACATGTTGACCGTTACGAAATTTATAGCCGAAACCGTCGGCGGCGATAATTGATCCCGAATGAATGACGACATGATCGCCGATAATGGTGTTATCGTAAATCACCACATTGGCGTAAATTTTACAATGCTTGCCGATCTTTACATTATTGCCGATATGCACCCCGGCGTAGATTTCCGTTTGATCGCCTATTTCACAATGCTGACCGATGCTGGAAAAGGGGCCGATGTGTGTGTGTTCGCCCAACTGTGCGCTTTCATGTACATCCGCTTTGCCGGAAATCGTTTTTTCCACAACCGGAGAAGGATGTAAAGCGCCGACTGCGGCCAGAAAACTCATTTCCGGATCTTCGCAAACTAATAAGGCCATCTGTTGAGGCGCATCGGAAGCGTCAAATTGGCTGGAAATAAAGCAAGCCGAGGCCTGGCAATCAGTTAAATATTTTTTATATTTACTATCGCTTAAAACCGTAACCTGTCCGGCTTGAGCGCTCATAATATCGGCTGCGGACGTAATTTCAAGAGCCGGGTCGGTCCCTTTTATTTGCGCGTCACAATGTTCTGCGATCTGTGCGAGTGTAAATATCATATTATTTCCAGATTCCTAAAATATTAGTGAAGTCATCGGTCCACGGCTTCATATCAAAATAAAGCGGTAGTTTTTGCCATTTGCCTAAACGGCTTTGTTGCAAGGGTTCTAATACATCAGCGGATTTCGCTATCACCACCCAATCAGTCGCCACCACCAAAGGAATCTCCTTACGCGGTTTGAACTCTTGAATTAAGGCACCCAATTTTAAATGACTGACATGATCGGATAACACCTTTTTTAATTCTAGATGACGATTGGTAATATGGAAAGCCAACATGCCGTTGGCTTTTAATTTGGCAATGTACAATTGAATGGCTTCGCGGGTTAGTAAATGGGTCGGCACCGAATCTGAACTGAAAGCATCCAGAATCAACAAGTCGAATTTTTCATCTTCAGCTTTGAGCAATTGCAAACGGGCGTCGCCGACAATCATTTCCGCCTGGTAATTACATTTTCTTAGATAACTGAAATAATCCGTGTTTTCGGCGATTTTGATCACCAAAGGATCAATTTCATAAAAATACCAATGCTGCTGCGGCTTGGCGTAACAAGCCAATGCGCCCGCGCCCAATCCCACCGAACCGATTTGCCACTGCTCGTTTTGTTGATCAAAGACTTTGAATAATTGCCCCATCGGGCCGGGTTTGCTGTAGTAGGTCAGCGGCGTTCGGCTATGTTTGGCGGATAAGCGTTGAGCGCCGTGTTTGGTGGTGCCGTGAAACAACTCGTGATATTTTTCAGGGCGATTATCTTCATTGCTCAAAATGCTTTCCCGCACCGAAAATACGCCGAAAAAACTACGCTCCTGATACAAAGTATTCGATAACATGCTATGCAGCCCTTGAGTGAAAAACAAGATGGCGGCGGTGGTCAAAGCCAGGGTAATAGGCTGTTTGCGGAAAGCATAGTTGAGACCCGCTAATAGTATCAAAGCGACGCCAATGCTATCCAAATAAGGCGCGGGGTTATCGATCAGTCCGTAAACCACCAATCCTATGATTAACAAGCTAAGCGGCAACGCCGCTTGTTTTAGCCAGTGGATTGATAATAATCCGGGGCGTAATAACAAAGCGGCAATGATCATGATCGGATATTCATAAACCGCGTTAAATACGAACGGCGCGACAAAGGTGTTGAACATGCCGCCCAACATGCCGGCGAAAGACATGATTAAGTAAAACCGGGTTAGGTGTTGAGTATGCGGTCTATGTTTGGCCAATTCGCCGTGACAAACCATCACCGCCAGAAAGAAGGCCAGCAAATGCAGGGATAAATCCACTCCATAAGACAAAGCAGCTGGATTGATAAAAGAAAAAGCGATAAACGGCAATAATATTGCCGGTTGCAGCTTAACCATCCACGGATGAACTTTATCCGACCATTTACTGAACACCACAATAAAAGTCAGTAAATATAAGGTTAATGGAACAATCCATAAGAGAGGCGCGGAAGCGATATCCGTACTGATAAAGTTGGTCAGGCCCAGCAATAAACTGGAAGGCACAAAAGCCAAGGCCAGCCAATGTAATTGAATTTGCGGACTCAGCGCTTCCGTTTCCACTTCCGGCGCAGCGCGTTCGCCAGACCGATGGTATCGCCAAAGGAAGAAAGCGCAGCCGCCGATCAATAGTAATAAACCGCCGTAAACAATGCTCCAAATCGATTGTTGATCCGCCAAGCCAATATTCGGCTCAATAATGAACGGATAACTCAATAAAGAAAGCATGCTGCCGGCGTTGCTGGCGGCATACAGAAAATAAGGGTCTTCGCTGTTTTTATGGCCGATATTGGCGAACCATTTCTGTAATAACGGCGCTGTGGTGGAAACAACAAAAAATGGCAAACCGATAGCGATGAATAAAGTCCAAATCAACCATAGAGTCGGGTTGCTTGCCGTCGGCGGTTCGCCGCCTTCCGGCAAAGCCAACGGCAACGCCAACAGACTGATGAATAACAGACACAGATGAACGAGGACTTGGCGATTATACGTTTGTTTGTCGGCCAGGAAATGGGCGTAGCAATAACCCAAAAACAAAATCATTTGATAAAACACCATGCAGGTGTTCCATACCGCCGGGGCGCCGCCTAATAAGGGCAATAACAGTTTGCCGAACATCGGTTGCACGACGAACATCAGCGACGCGCTGAGGAACAGTGTGACGGAAAATAACATAACCAATGAAAAACGTTGGTCGGACGAAGTCTGTGTCGTTGTTTTCATGCTTTATTATTGTGACTACAAAATGTGCGCCTATCATAAAGCATTTGTACTGAGGCAGAAAGCTGTGATGTTTTATGAAAATACTCTAATAGCATGATGAAAAATGAATATTCCGAATTAACACTACAAAGTTTATGTATTTGTATTATATTTAAGACTCCGACAAGGGAATCATTCAGCCCGTTTTGTTAATACAAAACCCATCTAACGGTGTTAAATTCTGATGGAACAAACCGCATTGAACAAGTTTACTGATTTGGTAAAGCATCAATTGGAGAACGAGGCTTTAGTGTTGCCGACTTTACCGGATATTGCCTTAGAGATTCGCCAACGCATTAACAGCAGTCCGAATTTATCAAGCCAGGAAATATCCGAACTCATCGGTCGCGACCCGGCGTTAGCCGCGCGCTTAATCCAAATCTCAAATAGCGCGCTATACGGCAGAGGTGAAAATTTATCGCATAGCATTAACGAAGCCATCATTAATCTAGGCGTTACCAATGCGGGGCGCCTAATCACATCAATAGCCATAAAAGAGACATTTAAACCCGCTTCAGCAAAAGTTAAGCAATTGATGAATCAAACCCTACAACAAACACTCACCGTTGCGGCTATTTGCCGTGGTATGGCGATGTTTGCGGGCCATCTGAATCCTGACGAAGCAATGTTAGCCGGTTTGGTTCATCAAATTGGCATGTTGCCGGTTTTATGGCTTTATGAAGACTCTCACATGCAGTTAAGCGATAAAGAATTAGCCCGTGTTTTAGATAGCGCCCATGGTGAAATCGGTCAATTAATACTTGAAAGCTGGAACTTTCCAGACGAATTGGTCGAAGTGCCGGCAAATTACCAAGATTTTCAGCGTAATAAACATGAATCTCCCGATTATACTGACATTGTTACCGTGTCTTATTTACAAGCTTGTGCGGGCACTTTTCATGCGCACAGCAATATTGACTGGGACACGGTGCCCGCTTTCGCCAAACTGGGTCTTAGTTCCGATCTGGATGAGCTTTCCAATGAAACGGTGCAAACCCATATCAGCGCCGCCCAGACTATATTATAAAAAACATCGATCTTAAATGGGTATGGAGGGCATAAATGAATACAAACTATAAAATTCTGGTCGTAGACGACGAAGAGCTCAATGTTGAATTGATTGTCGATGTTTTAGAAGATGAAGATTATCAAATAGAAACTGCGGAAAACGGTCAAGAGGCGGTGGAAAAATTCAAAAGCTTCAGACCGGATATGGTGCTGCTTGATGTAATGATGCCGGTGATGGATGGTTATTCTGCGTGCCAAACCATCCGCGAATTACCCGATGAAATCGGTAAAGACATTCCGATTATATTTATTTCCGCCAAAGCCGGTCTGGAAGATAAGGTTCGCGGTTATCAGGCGGGCGGCAATGACTACATTATCAAACCTTTTGAAAACAGTGAGCTGTTAATAAAAATCGATTTAATTTTCAAAGAACAGGACGAAGTCAAAGCCTTACAAGCCTCAGTGACAGATTCCCATGAAATGGCCTACAGCTTGATGACCTCGGCGGCCAAAATGGGCGCGATCGGAGAATTTTTACGGGCCTCATTATCCTGTAATTCTGTAGATGAATTATTGCAATGTTTCTTTGAACTTTCCCTAAGCGGCCAGTTGGGCTGCACCCTCAAAACTCAATTCAACGGCGAATTGATTATTCGCAGCGATGACGGTTTAAAACATGCCATAGACCATGAGCTGATTCGCCAATACAGCAGTCCGGATCGGATTTACTATTTCGGCAAAAATCGTGCTCTGTTCAATTGGAATAATGTTGTTTTATTAGTGCGTAATGTCGGCGCTGAGGCAGATCATATCGCCATTATGTTGGATGGCCTATCGGCGGCGCTGCATTTTATGCAAATGCAATCTCAGTTACTGAACTCTATTCAAGTTTTCCAGCAAGATAACGCAAATTTCAAAATTAAAGCAACAACAGTGATGGAAGATATAGAAGAAGATCTGCGCACAATTTTTGTCGAATTGGGTAAAAGTTCAACTTTAACCGAACATGAGGAAGAACAAATCACTGCTATTGTTGAGAAAGGCCGCACAGTACTGGATCAAATGTTGTTATCCGGACGACAATTGGAAAAAGATTTGGAACAGGCTTTAGACCATTATCAGAATAGAGGCTTGTAGGAAACATGTTGGAAAAAGACGATCAAGCAATGGAAACTAAAATAAAGCGATTGGAAAAACAAATCGCCTTGTTACAGGAAGATAAGCAAGTTTTACAATCGCAGGTGAAAGAAACCGTCGCCGCAGCGCATAGCGTTATTGTCGCGCAGGGCTTATTGCAATCCTTATTATACAACTCCCCGGACGGCATTATTATTCTTAACCAGAATCACCAAATTGAAACCTTTAACCGTAGCGCTGAAAAGTTATTCGGTTATCGCGAAGTGGACTTGTATTCACAATCTATTGATAATTTAACCTTATTTGAATTACCAGAGGGTTTTCAAGGCAATATAGCCCGGTTTCTCATTCAATCCAGTCACTTAAGCATAAACCAGCACATTTTCGGCTTGACTAAACAAGGAGCAAGAATTCCTTTACGCGTATCAGTGAGTGAAATAAAAGGCAATGATGCGATGTTATTCGATGAATCCGATGAGAATGAAAACAGCGCCGATATAGATGCCTTGTTGTGCTATGTCTTCGATATCAGTAAAGAATTGCAACAAATCAAGAATATGAAGAAGCAAGCCTTGTTCATGCAGCAAGCTTCCATCAAGTTTCAACAAGCGCAGGAAAAAGCGGAAAGGGCGAATCAATTAAAAACGGAATTTCTCGCCAATATTTCACATGAATTGCGCACCCCTATGCAGGCGATACTCGGCTTTGCCGACAGGGGCATCAGCAAAATTGATTCAGGTAATAAAGAAGTCCAACTTAAATACTTTAATAATATTAAAAAAGGCGGCAGCCGCTTGTTGACTTTGTTGAATGATTTACTCGATTTGTCAAAATTGGAAGCCGGGAAAATTGATTTAGTCTGTGAACAACTGGATTTAAGAGATGCCGTGCATGAAAGCATCCAAGAAGTCGCCAGCCTGGCGCAACAAAAATCATTGGAAATAAACGTACAACCGGCAAACTGCCCTACATCAGCTTATTTCGATTTTCACAAAATTCTTCAAGTATTGAGAAACCTGCTTTCCAATGCGATTAAATTCACCCCGGATGGGGGAGGAATCACCCTTTATTTTACTGAAACTGCATTATCGGCTGAAAATGAACAGGATCATAGCGAGCAGCAATTTAACGCCCTCGCTTTAACGGTTGCCGATTCAGGCGTCGGCATTCCGAAAGCGGAACTCAATACAGTCTTCGATAAATTTGCGCAAAGCTCCAAAACCCGCACAGGCGGCGGCGGAACAGGACTAGGTTTGGCCATATGCAAGGAAATCATGCACATACACCGCGGCGACATCAGTGTTTTTAGTGAAGAGGATAAAGGTTCGCAATTCACCATTATCCTGCCGAAAAAACCATAAATTAAAAACTGATACGCGAAATTAATAAAGCTCTCCGCTGAAGGGGAGTAGGTTCTTCAAGCAGAGAGCTAACATGAATTAGTAAGAAAATATAGGCTCATGCCATAACCTATATTCAATATGGATTGATATGTACTTTTTAATTGAACACCTCCCTTGAATTTTGTTGAATTCATAGATAGTGCGTTAATTTAAGCTAACCTGGGTTTCAATGCGGTGAACTGATCATTCTGAATTGCTCCCAATTCGACAAGCAGTAAACCGTTTATTGTAAATTTTTATCTCAACATCTAATCCTCTATAAATAGAGCATTTACTATGCCATATAGAATTATCTGGAAAACAAGGCTTTATAGAGCCGAAAAGAGTTTCTTTTGTCATTTCTGTCAGACGCGCACTGACATCAAGCCAATGTTGTCAGTGGCTATGCCTCTCAAATCATCTTAAATGATTATTTCATGGCTCCCGCGCTCTGCGTTACGAAACGCAGAGCGTTAAAGAAGAAGGGCAGTTACATTGGTCTATACTTTATTCAGTTTCCGCATCATCCTCAGTCAAGCCGCTCGCTTCACCTTCAGTATCTGTTGTGTCTTCATCATCAGCTAACATTTGTTCAATAGCTGCTACGCAGGCTTCCGGGTCTTCTTCGTCGCCTAACACTAATTCGTAATTGAAAGATTTGCCCCGTTGTTTAAAGGCCACATCAAAAAAACGGCCATCAAAATCCGGATTGCCTGAATTAACAATTTGAACGCAAGGCACAATGAGTTCTTTACGACCGAAATCAACTCGCGGCCCACCGGAGATGTCGTCAGCGAATACGGCAGGACTGCTTAATACAAATAAAATTAGCGTTATGAAAGTTAATTGTCTCATTTGAATACCTCATGTTTTTGAATGAATTGATATAGCTTTAATTCAATGATAGACACCTTGCTAAAGCTGCACCGACGAATAAATCACAAAACTGCAAATTCCATAAAAAATATGTTTTTGTGAACAGTTCTGCAATTTAGAAGACAATGTGAATGTTGCTAAATCCGCAGATTACACAGATGGGCGCAGATTATTTCATGGCTCCCACCCGAAGAGACTGTAAAAGTATAGCTTAGGATAAGGTGCGAACCCCAACATTAGAAGACTCAGAAGCCCTTGATTGTTGGGGTTCGCAGGCTCACCCACAAGCTACGCATGCATTATTTTTGAACCACTCCCTTAACAGCATCAAGGCGCAATTAAATTTCAGGCTTTGTTTCTTCTTCCAGATGATTTTTTTCGGTTTTATCGCTTTTTCGCCATAGTTGATCTTTGGAAAAACACCTCCATCCCCATTGCAACCAATTCAGCAAGGAAGCTGCTAGCCATAAAGACCATAACAACATCAGCAGGCGATACACCAGCATCGGTAGAGATAAAACCGTCGCAGTCGGCAATAATGACGCTGTGCGGTCCTGATACCACTTCAATTGATAAGCGCTGGATTGATTGCCGGCGATTTGCATGTCCGGCGAACCCAGCAAACCTTGTTGTACGGTAATAATCAATATTAACAAGGCAGCCACCGTGAGCATGACGATGCCGATTTGTACTAAATTAAATGTCTGTGGCTTTTCAAACTTATTTTGTCCACGATAAGCGGTCGCTAATAGCCAAGCGATCACAATCAAACCAGCCACTACAGGTACTTGACTCAAGCCGGTTAATAATAAAAACCATTGCCAGGCTTTCAACGGCGTCCAGCGAATTTTGCCCAATCCGTAAGCCAGCAACGCGATAATGCACAATACGCCCCAGATCAAAGCCGCCGGGCCGAACTGTGGTCCCCAGGTAAACAATACCCAACGCTCATCTCCCAAGCTCATGCGGATATGATGATTAACGCTGGCTGTCGCTAAATCAATTTCGGGGCTGTGATACAACGGCGATAAGGCTTGATTTTGATGCCATTTAATTTGTACTGATTGACTGCCGGGTTTAATCGGCAAAGTCAGTGTGCGGCCTTTCAATCGTATCGGTTGAGCGATGTTATTAATGTTCACCGATTGCAACTGGCTGTCTTCCGGTAAAGTAATGGCGTGCTGGCCGCCTTTGGAACTGCGTAAATTAATATCCAGTTGGTTCAATGCCGAGCGTTTACCGGGCTTGAGGAGCAATTCAGAACGATCAATCGTCAAGGTCGGGCCGACCACTGTCTGCGGGCGGCTGACTTTTATCCGCACCTGTTCGCCCGGCCAAGGCCGCCATTCAGGCAGCCACTGTCCCTGTGGCTGTTGATGATGAACCACGCTGATGCCGTTTAATTCAATATGCCAGATTGGGCTGATATCGGCTTTCCATACTTCCATCCAGCGATCCGTTGCGGCGGCGGTTAAATTGATCTCATCCGTTTTCGCTAATATCGACTGCCATGACATTACCCGCTTATTAGCCGCCATATTGACTAACACGCGGTTGTCTTTAACGCGAATATGTTCAGTTGTGACCGACTCGCCTTTCAGCAACGGCAGCTCTAAAACAATGGGCTCTCGCCCCGGATGCAAGCGCCTGACTCGGGTGGTCAATCGCCAATCCAAACCAAAGCGCAGGGTTTTTTCGACTTGTATGAACGGCGGCAATGATGTCGGCTCCAGAATTTTATGTTGCCGCGCTTGTTGTTTGATCCGGGTGAAACGCAATTGATCATCCACTGAACCGTTTTCATGCAGCCCTTCCATTTGCCAACCTTTTACGTCGGCCTGCAATTGATGCGGCTTCAAGGGTAAAGGCAGCGTAAATTGATAGTGAGGCGGATTAAGGCCTTGCAACTCAATACGGTGTATGCCGGGTTCAAGCATCAATAACAAGGTTCCCTGCGAATTGCGAATGATTTGTTGAGAAACTTTGCCGTTGATCAGGATGCGCTGCGGCATCCACAGATTGACCCGCGCCGGTAGCGGAATAGCCGTATGTTGCTGACTATGCGCCTCCAGCACAATAGTCGTTTGGCGTTCATCAAGCCGTAGTCGCATCTGCGAAATTTGCGCGCAAGCAGGCAGACATTTTGGCTTTTTCAACAGTCGCTGTTGCAATTGATCAAGCAGCGCTTGATCAGGATAAGCCGCAGAGCTGTTTTCAGCAGGCATGATTGCCAAGAATATAAGCAGCAAGCCGCTAGCGTTTACCGGTTTAAACTTCCATCTCTCATTAATCAATCCCAACATCAGCAGGCTAAGCACGATCACTAATACCACTCTCAGCAGATTCAGCCATAACATTGCGCGGGGTGATAAATACCATAGGCTTAGCTCTTGATCCGGGCTAACCAAGCCGTTCCAGCTTAAAATATGACGTTTCCAACGCCACTGCGGTATACCGGAACCGGTTTGAATATTGGCGTTCGGATCTATCTCGCTGATTTTTCCTGCTCGCTTAATTGCATCCGAGGCCTTGATAGGGGCAGAACTGGTTATGCCCATTAGGTTTCTGACTTTAGCGCGTTTTGAAACCACCGCTCGCTGTGCTTTGTCAGCCTCCATTTCAACCTCATCATCAAAAACTTCGGCGGGTTGACTGAAATGCGGGGTAGCGCTTAGCTCCAATTGCGGATATAAGGCAATCCGGACTTGATTGATTAAAAACGGAATAACGATAATCAACAAGCTCACGCTGCAACCATATTGATAAAATTTAATAAGCTGTTTAAAGCGGCCTTGCGGAATCACCCGCAATAAGGCCGTCGCCAGCAATAAATTTAACCAGATAAAAGCCGGGGCGTCAGTTTCATGCCAGATCAGCGCCAAGGTGATTAAAGCCAAAACGCCCCAACCGGCTCGCCACAACCTTGCGGTGGCGAAAGCGGCGATCAGCACTAAAAATAAATCCAGCAACG
Source organism: Methylococcaceae bacterium (assembly GCA_006844585.1). Classification (GTDB taxonomy): domain Bacteria; phylum Pseudomonadota; class Gammaproteobacteria; order Methylococcales; family Methylomonadaceae; genus Methylomarinum. The sequence continues at coordinate 24,808 of SPJM01000033.1, forward strand.
TCCAGCGGGTCAGCCAACTCTCAGGGCTGTTATCCGTTCCGCTGACGGCCAGCAAGCGCCAGCCCGGCGGTAAATTCAATTCCATCCGCACATTTTGAAAATTTTGCCGCCAGCCGAGTGCGGAAAACTGATCAATATCGCCGCCGAGACGACTATCGGCGGTCATCGTTAAACGTCCTTTACGCACTTCCACGCCTTGCGCCCCGGTTTGCGGATTCACTGTAATCAACTGTCCTAAGCCATTGATTTTTACTTGCCCCAAATTAGTTTCCGGCTTACTATCCAGCCGCCAATTGCGGGTCATGGTTCCGCTGACTTGATCTTGCGCGCTGTAACCCTGTCCATCAAAATCCAACCACAAAGCGCGTTTTAGACTCAATTGGTTGGGTTCCGGGTCGGGGTTGCCGCGCCTAATGACTTTGAATTGCATGGTTTGGCCTTGCTTCAGCCAATAAGCGGGAATGTTTCGCCATTGCGCTGGCGTATTGGTCTGGCTCGGGTCGATAGCGGTCAAATTTTCAATTTCAACCAAGCGTTGATATGGCATCGCCTGAAATGACCAAATTTCTTGCCCCGGCCAGTTTTTATCGGCAATATCCAGACTTAATGCATTCAGTTGCTTGGGATGTCGGGCATGCAATTCTATATCCCAATTTCCGGCTTTCACTTGCACTCGTAATTCGCCGTTGGCTTCAACACGCGCCGGTAAAGACGATTTTAAAGCGAACGGAATAAAGTCCTTTAATAAGGCATGGGGCAGCGCAATTTCCCTTTGCTCCCCTGATACTTTCAACCTCATCAAGGTGATAAGCTGCAAAGGCGCGTCATCCTGAATTTTGCGAAAAACTTGCAAATCAAGTTTGTTGACGGGTTTTGAAGTTTGCTTGCCGACTGTTTGCTGATTTAACCACAAAACGCCGTTTTTAATGCTGTAATCCTGCTTGGCGACGCCGTTGACTGTTAAATCCAGCAATCCGGTTGCTGGCGGCAAAGTGATTTTTTTGGGCGATTGTAACCAATTAAAATCGCCCGCCAAGGTATATTGTCCCGGCTTTAGATAGACGACAGGCTGCCCGTTTCGCGACCCGACTTGAATTTTTTCGCCATTCGCCGTCACCTGTTGCGGCCAATTTTGCTGGTCGCCCGGTAAGCTTATCCAGGTTTCTTTATAAAGCGTCCAGCTTTGTTTAAATTGACCGTTTTTATTATCTAAGATTAATTGTAAAGACCCCGACCAACTGCATTGCTTATTTTTATATTGGTTGAATAAAAACGGACAATGAATATCCGGATAATCCATCAGCACCCAATCCGTCCACGGCTTGAGCGGCTCCGGCAGTTTGTCGGTTAATGCGCTGGCATAATGAGTAAAAAACGCCAAGATCAGTAAACAAATGACTCGAATCATGGTAACACTCCGGCTGCTGGACTTTACTTAGGACTGAGAATTTTATAAAACTCAAAACTAACTTGTACTAAAGCATAAGAATCGCTAAAGCTTTTCTAATCTTTTTGTCCAGCTTCTACGTTGCCTACATGGATGTAGGTAAGGGGCGTGAGCAGGAGCGGAAGCTTTGTGGAAATAGTTACATAGCTTGCTATGCGCCTATTTCCACGCCTTGAATCTGAACAAAAATCCTACGCTAGTTTCGAGTTTTATTTCATCCTCAGTCCTTATAATGTTGCAAACAAATATATTAAGCAATATCCTACGCCTTTCCAATTGAATTCGCGCGGCATTATCAACTCATCAAGTGCTTTGAAATTGATGAATCAATACTTCGCATCGTTGATCGCGACTCGGAATATTATAAAAACACAGGTATACACATGATCGGAACCATAGAAAACTACAACGAAGAGAGCCAGTCAGGCATTATTGAATATGAAGAGGAGCAATATGCCTTTAATTTGGCGCAATGGACTTCAGAGGAAGCGCCGAAAACAGGCGACACCGTCGATTTTGATGAAGACGAGGGGCAAGTGACCGAAGTCGGCATTGCCAGCGCTTATCTGGCCAAAAATACGCTTAAACCAGTTAAGAAAAAATGGGTTGCCTGTACCTTAGGCTTGATATTAGGTTTGGTCGGGGCGCATCGCTTTTATTTGGGTTATTGGGGATTCGGCATCGCGCAGATTGCAGTCACCTTGATTACCGGCGGATACGGCGTTATGTGGGGGTTAATTGAAGGCGTATTAATCGGCACAGGGCATATTTATAAAGACGCTAAAGGTCGCCCGTTGAAATAAGGTAAAAACATCTTCGGACTTCCAACTTTATTGGCAATAAGTACCCGTGCAAAATTAATCTAACACTTTGTAGAATGAGTAAAATAGAACACAATCCTATCGTAGGTTGCGGGTGAGGCGCGAACCCCAACAGTGTGCATAAAATTGTTGGGGTTCGCGCCTCACCCACAACCTACTCAAGTTATACAAAAAAATGTTAAATTAATTATGCTTGGGTACTTACTTGGGCGCTTAAACATCGTTTAGGAACGGGGATAAAATTTCAGGGTCTTAATATTCTCAAGCAACAAATAAAACGCAGGGACTAAAAATAAAGTAATAAAGGTTGCAAACATCACCCCGTAGGCCAGTGACACCGCCATTGGAATTAAAAATTGCGCTTGCGTATCGGTGCTGCTCATCATCGGCAGCAGGCCAAAAAAAGTGGTTACAGAAGTCAGCAGGATAGCCCGAAATCGAGCCTTGCCGGCTGCCGCCACCGCGTCGAATAAAACTGCCCCGGCGCGTCGGCGGCGGTTGATATAATCCACCAACACCAGGCTGTCGTTCACCACCACCCCGGTTAAGGCCAACATGCCCAACACGCTCTGAATAGTTAAATCCATCCCTAAAAGCAAATGCCCGATTACCGCGCCGATTAAACCGAAGGGGATAACCGACATCACAATAAAAGGCTGTGAATAAGATTGAAAGGGAATCGCCAGCAAGGCGTAAATCGCAAATAACACCAGCGCCAGCCCCACCGCCAGACTGCTGAACGATTCCCGCATTTCCCGCGCTTCGCCTTCTTCCTGATAACGCAGATCGGGAAAATCCTGTAACATCTCCTTGATATACAAATTCATTTCTTGTTGCAGCACCGGCAGCTGCACTACTTTTTGATCGACATCGGCAGTCACATGAATGGTGCGGTAACGTTCGGAACGATTAATCACCGCTGGCGCACGGTCGATGCGAATATCCGCCACTTCCCGAATCGGCAGTTCCACGCCGTCAGGTGTGAGAATTTTCATTTGCTCCAGATTAGCGAACGATTGCCGCTCGGATTTCGGATAACGCACGTAGACTTTTACTTCTTCGCCATCGCGCTGCATACGTTGCACTTCCATGCCATGAAAGGCGCTACGCACCTGATAGCCCAAATCGCGACTGCTCATCCCCAACAGTTCGCCTTCCGTTTTAAGGCTCAGCTGAATTTGTTCTTTGCCCTGTGAAAAGTCATCGCCTATATCAAATACGCCGGGATATTGCGCTAATTGTTTCTTAATCAGAGCGGCCGCCTGATTCAACTCTGCGAAATCATCTCCCTTCAGCATAAAATCGACGACATTAGAGGGTCTGAAAATCGAGGCGCTGAACGTTAGTTTTTTTGCGCCGGGAATCGAACCTACGTTATCTCGCCACTCGCGCGCCAATTCCGGACTGCTGACCGGGTGCGTCCGCATTTCCTGAGGAATAATTTCAAATTTGACATTACCCTGATGGGGTTTCAGCCCCATCCGCGTACTGCCTTGAATACTCACCGTGGAATACACATCGGTAATAATGGTCTCGCCGGGAATTTCGCTGTTATACTTTTGTTTGAGCTTCAAGGCTTCCTTTTCAATGCGCTCAATATGGCGGCGGGTGACTTCGTAAGGCGTTCCCGCCGGCAAGGTCAACGACATGCGCACCACTTCGCTTTGTACTCGTGGGAAAAAGGTAAAGCGTATCCAACCGCTGAAAATCAGACTGGCCACCACCAGCATTACGCTGAAAAAAATCGCCAGGGTTAAGCCGGGTCGCCGTAAAGCGCGATGCAACAGCGGTTGATAAAAGCGTGAAATAAATCGCGACAAGCCGCGATCAACCGCCAATTGCATACGACTCAACCAATTATTCCCTTGCATCGGCTTTAAATGCTTTAAATGCGCCGGTAAAATCAATTTCGTTTCCACCAGCGACAGCAGCAATACCGGTATCACAATCGCCGGTATCATGGTGAACATTTTGCTGCGCGCGCCTTCCATCGTCATTAGCGAGGCAAAGGCCACAACTGTCGTCAATACCCCAAAAGTAACAGCGGTGGCGACTTCCTGCGTTCCCTTGATGACCGCCTCAGTGCCGTCTTCATCTTCAGCCAGATGTTTATAGATATTTTCGCCAGTCACAATGGCGTCATCCACCACAATGCCCAACACCATAATAAAAGCAAACACGCTGGTGTAATTAATGGTGACATCAAAAATCGGCATAAAGGCAAAAGCGCCGATCACCGAAACCGGTATTCCCAGCACCACCCAGAAAGCCAATTGCATGCGCAGGAACAGGGTTAGCACCAAAAAAACCAATAACGCTCCTTGCATGGCGGTATTCACCAAAGAAGTAATCCTGCCTTTAATGTATTTGGAGCGATCGCGCCAATAACTTAATTCCACGCCGGGCGGCATCTTCGCCTGCGCTCTCACAATGTAATCTTTAACTTGTTGGGCGATGTCTATAGCATTCTGTTCGCCTAATCGGTACACCTCAATCATCACCGCCGGTTTGCCGTTGTAACGCGATAAAATCGGCATTTCTACAAAACCATCGCGAATGTCGGCAATCTCCCCCAGTTTTAAGCGGGTTCCATCGATATTGCTGCGAATGTCGATTTCGGCAAAATCTTCACCGTGATACAACTGCCCCTGAGTGCGCAGCAAAAATTCCTGATCGCCAGCCTGAATCGCACCGGCCGGTAAATCAATAGATGATTGGCGGATGGCTTCGGCAATATCAAAAAACTTCAGGCCATATTGGCGTAGCTTTTCTTCAATAATCTCAATGGAAATTTCAAAGGGTCGGATTCCGGTGATATCCACTTGCGTGATGCCGGGCAAATCGACGATCTGATTACGGACTTTATTGCCCAATTCGCGCAGCTCCATTTCCGGCAAATCGGCGCTGACCGCCACCGTAATCACTTCAAAGCGCCGCGATATCACCCCCACTTCCAGATTCTCCACCTCATCAGGAAAGCTGTGGATGGTATCCACCCGCGATTGAATATCGGCCAGCACCTCGCGATAACCATAGCCGTCGGCGGTCTGCATGGTCACCGAGCCGCCGCCTTCATTGGCGGTTCCCCGCAATTCAGTGATCCCCGGCAAATCATAAATCACTTCTTCAATGCGGCTGACCACTGATTTTTCAATATCTTCCGGGGTGCCGCCCGGATAAGTGAACTTTACAAACAAGCGACTGCGTTCATACTGCGGCGAAGACTCTACCGGCACCTGACTCTTTAAAATATAAAGGCCGCTGAGGACAATAAAGCCCATCAGCAAATTGGCCGCGACCCGGTTACGGGCAAACCAGATGATTAAACTATTCATAGTTTGACAAAAATTGATTCATGAAAATAGCGGTTTATGGCAAAATAAATAAAAACACTGAGTTATAAAATTCACGTTCCTAAGTACGCTGGATATGAAATGACCGTAAATATTCATACAGGTGTTGTCGAAGGTAAATTTCCCAAACGGGCATTGCGCCATGTTCTTGAGTGGTATGAAATACATCGAGAAGAATTGATTGAAAACTGGGCGCTTTGTCAAAACAATGAAGCTCCAAAACCAATTGAACCATTGGAGTAATAAAATATGTTTCTTCATGTCACAGATGCAAAATATTTGGAAGATTATAAAGTAAAAGTTACTTTCAATAATGGCCGAGAGGGAGTGGCGGATTTATCCGGCGCTTTAAAAGGAAAACTATTTGAACCATTAAAAAACAAAAAGTTATTTTCCAATCTGACGGTTGATAAAGAACTCGACACCATTGTTTGGGCAAACGGGGCGGATTTAGCGCCTGAATTTATTTTTTTTCAAGCATTTAAGAACGAGCCGGAGCTTCAACAACAATTTAAAGAATGGGGTTATGTCAATTAATAGCTCACGCCCCGCCATATAAATAATTGATAAATCGGGGCGCAGGCTTTAGCCTACGCCCCAATGAGTATTTTGCATATAGCTTCCTGGTTTTTCGCTACCCGGAAGATCTTTCATTAGCTTTTTGCTGTCTTTTTTCGCCCGGCTTACCCGATCTGCCGCCCGCTCGCTCACCGCCTTTTCCCGGTTCGCCGGCAATCTGTACTTCCGCATTATCCGCAGCAAACGGTACATAGGTGGTGCAAATTTTATCACCCGCCTGCAAACCTTCACGCACGAATAAAGATTGCTCGGTTTCCCAAATTACGTCAATGCTTTTTCGCTGCAAACGGTTTTCAGCGTTGACCAGCATAATCAGATTATTGCCCTGCACTGCGCTGCGTGGAATGGGATAAATCTGTTGCAGCGTTTTACCGGCAATGGAAACATTAACGAACTGACCGATTTCCAGCGGCGGTCGCTCATCGGCATGGCGTTGATAGGGATTATCCACCTGCACAATCACAAACACCTGGCGGGTTGCCCGGTCTACGCTGCCCTCGGTGCGCACCACCCGACCTTGCCATTGATATTGGCGTCCGGCAATCCGCGCCGAAACTGTCGCTTTCGGCTGCTGCTCTCCGGCTTCTTTATCGCCCCGATACAAACGCGGCAAATCAATCATCGCCCGTTGCCGCTCGCTAATCGGCAAGCGGATTTCCACATAATCAATAGCGAACAATTTCGCCAATTGATTACCCGGCGAGACATACTGACCGATATCGACAAACTGTTCTAGTATTCGCCCGGCATAAGGCGATTTGATTTGGGTGCGCTTCAGGTCCAGTTGCGCTTTTTGCAATTGCGCCTGCGCGGAATCCACCCGTGCGCTGGCTCTAGCCAATTGCGGCTTATGCAGCACCAGATCAGATGGTTTTTCAGTTCGGCCCAGCCGTTTCCAGTTATCCGCCGCCTGCTTGGCGCGCGCTTTGGCTTCTTCATAATTAAAACGGGCTTCCGCCAAATCGGCCTCGGCGGCCTTGATAGAGAGCCGATAATCGGTGGGATCAATCGTTAACAAGGTTTCCCCCGGCTCAAAAAAACCGCCGGGGCGAAAGTTACGCGCGACTTTGATAATCTCCCCGGAAACGCGAGGAATCAAAGTGGTGCTGGTGCGCGGCTCTACCGTGCCCTGAGTATTGATTTGCACGGTATGGGATTGCGGCTGTAAGGTCAGGGTTTCCACAG
>SPJM01000330.1 GCA_006844585.1 Methylococcaceae bacterium
GGAACCCGACTCGCCCACCAAGGCAAAAGTTTCACCATGTTTAATTTGAAAACTTATCTGATCAACGACTTTTTGATCTTTAAAAGCGACGCTGAGTCCTTCAACTTCCAATAACACCTTATCCATTTTCCACCCTTCTCGGATCAAAAGCATTGCGCACAGTATCGGCAAATAAATTAGCCGCCAACACCAAACTGAACATAAATACGAACGATGCGGTGAGCGACCACCAGACCAGCGGATCTCTGGCCATTTCCAAGCGCGCGCCGTTAATCATATTGCCCCAGCTATAAGTGGTGGGATCAACGCCGATATTAATATAGGAAAGCACCGCTTCGGCCAACACCAAGGCGCTGAAATCCAACACCACTGAAATCAAAACAATATGCATGACATTAGGCAGGATATGACGGAATAAAATCATCGTTCGCGTCACCCCCAAAGCCTGAGCCGCTTGCACATATTCCATTTCCCGCAATTTTAGGGTCTCGGCGCGTAACAATCGACACAGTCCCGTCCAACTGGTGACCCCTAAAATCATACACAAAAACAGCAAGCGCATGTCCGCACGCAGTAATAAATTATTAAATTCATCCGCATGATTCGACATATAAACCTGCACCATCAAAATGGAAGCGGCAATTAATAAGACGCCTGGAATAGAATTCAAAGTGGTGTAAATAAACTGAATAATATCATCCACCCAGCCGCGAAAATAACCGGCCATAATGCCGAAAATAATCGCTAACGGCAGCATAATCATGGTCGTTAAACAACCGATCACCAGGCCGGTGCGTATGCTTTTAATGGCTTGATAAAAAACATCCTCGCCGACTTTATCAGTGCCGAACACATGATAATATTGCGATAGTTCAAACAACATGCCGGTTATCGCCAACAATAAAAATAACACTATCACAGGCGTTTTTAACAAGGCCTTCACATGGAAAGGTCTTTTTAACAGCCAACAAATTCCCCAGACCAGTATCGTTAAGCCCATAAAACTAAAAAGCCCTTTCACAAAACCGGCCAGCGTTTTCAGGAAAATATCCGTGGCTTTCTCCTGCGCCGGGTCGGTTAAGTGCGCGCCGCCATATTGCAAGCGAGGATACCCCCAAACACCTTTCCCAACCTCATCAGTCATATTTTCTTTACTGTACAAATGCGCGGCAAAAGGCGCTGAATAGGTTTTTTCACTGCGTTCGATTAAATGACTATTCAAATAATCCAAAACGCTGATGATATTATTTTGGCGGCTCGTCTTATCCTCAAAATGGATCGAATCCAACAAACCAATCATCATAAAAAACAACAAAACCACCATCGAGGCCATGCCGGTTTTACTGCCCATAATATTTTTCAAAGGACGCTGTAAAGTCGCTTTGCGGCTCATCACAAAAATCAACGCCGATAATCCAAACAGCAACAAAAATATTAAGGCATCCGTCCACAATATAACCATTATGACAACCTGACTCGAGGATCAACTAAGGTGTAGGAAATATCGGTCAGCAGCAAACCTAAAATATAAAGCGCCGACCCCAAAAAGACCATTGAGCGGACAATCGCGAAATCCTGGCGATTTATCGCATCAATGGTATAGCTCCCCAAGCCGGGAATGCTGAAAAATGACTCCATAATTAAACTACCCATGAATAATAACGGCAAAACAACCACCACGCCGGTCAAAATAGGGATTAAGGTGTTTTGCAAAACATGCTTGAAGAGCACCTGAGTTTCCGTCAAACCCTTTGCCCTAGCCGTGCGCACATAATCTTTTTCCACCTCTTCCAAAAATAAGGTGCGATACCAACGCGCACCCGAACCGATGCCGGAAAACACCCCGATAATCACCGGCAGGATCATGAATTTAATTGCCGAAAAACCGCTGTCATAACCGGAAATCGGCACCCATTTCAACAATTTGCCGATCAAAAACTGGCCGCCGATGATATAGAACAACGATGAAATCGACATCAACACCACACAGGCGACAATGCTGCTGAATTCCAGGTAGGTATTCCTGAACAACACCATTAGCAGAGCGACTGAAATATTCACCCATAAACCGACAATCAAAGAAGGCACCGCCAAAGCCAGACTCGGCCACATGCGCTGTTTAATATCCGCGCCGATATTGCGACCGCTGTCGGAAATGCCGAAATTAAACCCTAATAAACCAATCGATTTGCGATAAAAAATTGTATCAGTCAATGTTTTAACACCGCTTTGTTCCCCGTTATATAACATCGGCAAATGATAACCATGTTGTTGTTTCCAGTTATCAATGGCCTGTTGAGTCACATGCTTTTGGCCTAATTGCATCCGAGCCATATCATCCGGACTGTTAACCACGAAAAACAATACAAAGGTCAAAATATTAACGCTGAACAACAACGGCGCGGCATACAGCAAACGGCGAATAATATATTGCAACATTAATAAGTCTCCTGCAGTCGTTGACGATAGGCTTTAATCGCCGGCATCACCGCCAGTAATACCAAAAATAAGACCACCAGCAAAGGCCAAAACTGCGCTTGATTCCATTGTTCGCGTTTGCTTTCCCGCGCAGAATCATCGATTCGGGTGTACTTCAAACGATTATTCGCCATCAAATTCGGTTTCAAATTTTTATACCAGCCATGATAAAGCGCAAAACTTTTCGGATGCAAACCAAACACCCAAGGCGCATCATGGCGGATCAACGCCTGCATTTTTTCGATAATCGCCATGCGTTCCGCCCCGTTATCCATATTGCGCATTTGTTCAAACAATCGATCATATTCAGGATTGTGATAATTCACCGCATTTTCCCCGCCGAATTTGGCTTTACCGTTAGCGCCGTAAAGTAAAAAGAAAAAGTTTTCAGGATCAGGATAATCAGCATTCCATCCCCAAATGAATAACTGGCCGCTGCCATTGCGCATTTTTTCCTGGAAGCGGTTGTAATCGGTTGCCCGAATAATCAACTTAATGCCTAATTTTTCAAATTGTTTGCGATACCAGTTCATGCGGGGCCGGTCGTCCACGCTCACCGAAGTGGTATCAAAATATAAAGTCAGCGCCGCATCAGTATTAGGATCAACGCCTTGCGGATAACCGGCCTCCTCCATCAGCGCCCTCGCCTGTTCTATACTTTTGCGCTG
>SPJM01000331.1 GCA_006844585.1 Methylococcaceae bacterium
GTTGAACATCCAAAACATAGTTTTGGCTCAAGGCCTGCCCGCTCATAGCAAAGACATTGCTGACCCTGGCGACTATCTGTTGAGCGCCATCTAAAAGCGTTTGATTATCCAAAGACCAACTTTGGTCGCCTGTTTCAGTGGGCGCAATCTGAAAACTGTTACCGCCGTCCAAGGAAATTTCAACAATTTCGTTCGCCAATATAGGCTGTTGCAAAACGCCGGAAATGTTTTGTGTATTTTGTTGAGTAATAAAATCATCAGACGCTTTACCGGTGTCAGCGCTAATAGCCAAAGATGTTACTGTATTGTCAACCGGCTCCGCCACGTCTTCGATATTAATGGTAATTTCTTTATGAACATCAATTAACGTCTCTGCTTGACTGGCGAACACAAGCAATTGATAACTGCTTTTTGCTTCAAAGTCGGGTAGCTCTTTAAAGGTAATAACGCCCGTAGCCGGATCAATTTCAAACGCCTCATTATCCACCTGGTTTGGATCAAGGCTATAAACCACCGGAAGTTGGCTATCGGGGTTTTGCGAATCAACTAATTGCACTGTGAAATCGCTTAACTGACTGTTTTCGGCAAAACTGCTGCTGGCCGGCGCTTGTAATGTAAGCGAATCGGTTTGACTATCCAAAATCCGTGCGTAAACGTCATACACCAGATAACTCAATAAGTCGGCAATTTCTGCACTGCTTTTGACGGACTCTTGAGTCGCCCAGTTCGTGAGTTCGGCTATGCTCGGCGTTGTCGTAAAGTGCTGGTAATAATCAATAACGTATTGCGGAATTGCTGCGCCGTGTTTAAGATCGTACGCATCATTGACGAAATCACCAATGGCTTGGAAAGTCGTATAATTCGGATCTGCTGATTTTTTATCGGCTATTTCAAAGGCCAATGCCCGCCTTTGCTCCTGGGTAGCGTCAGCCCCTAAAAAGCGTAAAAATAAACTGTTTGCAAAACTTAAACTTGCGGCCATTTTAATCACCTTTATTAGATAGCATTGTCGACAAACTCATTTTGCTTAAAATTCCATCCGAATGCCGCCGTTGAAACTATGTACTGTTGTATAACTGTTGCCGACCATGGTTTCATAGAAGAAAAAGCCTGAAACGCCGTGCGGCAATGTTGCTGTTAAACCAAAACCCAAATTAAAAAAATCCCTGTCCGGCGAATTGGTTTGTAATTGAGAAACCCGATTGAGGGAATCCGCCTGCACTAAGGTCAGCATTCGGCTGTTATTCAGATATTCATGCTGCCATTCCGCGCGCATCATCGGCGTTACCACGCCATAGGGAGTGCTGATCGCATAACTCAACCATGTTCCGAGAGTCGTCCGCATTGAATCTACATGTTGTTCGCCGATATTATGCACAAAAGAATCTGTTACTTCAGTAAAACTATCAATATCGGTATGCACATAGTCATATCTAAAAATCGGACGAATAATAAAAGCGTCGATATTGTAACTGTATCCGGCGGTCAAACTCACCGAGTAATCATTGCCTTCATAATCAGAAGTCACATGATCAAGGGTATTTTCGTCCGTTAAAAAATTCCGATTATTTTGATAATCAGACCAGCCTACCCGCGCCAAAGCGTCTATGTAAAAACCTTCAGGCAAAGAATAACCGCCGAATAATGACAAACTATAAGTATCGGCTTCTAAATCGCCTAAACCGCGATTGATTTGAGAATGGCTGTTGGTATACCCGAAAGCGGTTCCAATTAAAAAATGCTCATCCAGACGATAGTCAACGCCGATGGTGGTGGCAATGGTATCAAAATCAAAACCGTTGGATCGAGCGCTGGCTTTTTGATCGCCGAAATTGCCGTAGCCATTAACAAATACACTGAGCTGTTGATCCAATAAAGTCGATTGATCAGAACCGGCGCCGATCCTTCTATTTTCACGATCAGGCATGTTTAAGCCGAACTCATTCGGGTTTTGTTCATCAGTTACCCGAATATTGTTCTCTAAAGATCGAGAATTATTCCTTAACGAGGCCAAACGAGTATAGAGATTAGTCGTTTGAATAATCGACGCTTCTATCGCCAAAATAGGGCTGGAAGCCGCTTTATCGAGTATGGCTTGTTCCGGTGTGATTAAAAACTCGGAATTAACCCGGCTTCCATCGCCACAAACCAAAATGTTTTCATTAGGCGAAATAGTCCCAATGTTGAAACCTAAATTTTGCCAGGCGACGATTGCCGAATCGATAATATTTTGACTGGTTCCGCCTAAAATTGAGGTATTGATGGGGTCGGTAGCGGAACAACTATCCGCGTTGGTGGTAATAAGTTGCTGCGAATAGACGGGATGAGTTTGAAAAATTGATAACACAACTAAAATCGACAGCCGACAAATCGTATTTTCATTCATATATTTACCCAATCAAATTAAATTTAGGAAAAACAATAACCATCTATGTTTCCCAGCCCTTGAGCTTACAATCATTCTAGTATAGCGACCCGGCATATGCAATTTAAGCTGACAGGTAACTGCCCTTCCGTTACAGATGGGTTGAGTGTAAACTTAATAATAGCCATTAGAACAACGTAAAAAACAGCTATAATTAGTTGTTTTTCGAACTGTTAATCACATTCATGCGCATCGCATTAGCCTATTTAAGCGTTATTCTCATTTGGACAACCACCCCATTGGCGATCAAATGGAGCGCCGAAGGCGCAGGGGTCATTTTCGGCGCAGCCTCCAGAATGAGCATAGGTTTGTTTTGTTTGTTATTAATTTTATTAATCAGGCGTAGAGGCATTGCCTGGCATAAAGCGGCCGTTCTCACCTATCTGGCCGTGGCTTTGCAAATCTACGCCGCGATGATGGCGGTGTATTGGGGCGCTCAATTCGTTCCCTCTGGATGGGTTTCGGTAATTTTCGGTTTGACGCCTTTTATCACCGCATTATTAGCGGCCATTATTCTCAAAGAACGCAGCCTGACGCCGGGTAAATTATGCGCCTATTTATTAGGCTTTATCGGATTAGCGATGATGTTCAACTCAGCCCTCGACTTTAGTCAACAAGCCATTCAAGGCATAGTCGGCATCCTGTTCGCTGGTTTTTTACATTCGCTCAGCGCGGTTTGGGTAAAGCAAATCGGCGCTAAACTGCCGGCCACTTCGCAAGTCGCCGGCGGGCTATTATTGGCGACGCCCCTCTATCTAATAACCTGGTATGTCCTGGATCAAGCGCGAATCCCGGAAAATCTATCCATACAAACAATGG
>SPJM01000332.1 GCA_006844585.1 Methylococcaceae bacterium
AGCGGATGTTTTCCAATTTTTGCAGCATCAAATCGTAAAAAACAGTAATCAAAATGAATCGAATAGGGTGAAAGATTCGCTATCAGTTGTTAACGCGGCGGCGGATAGTTTGAACTCTAGTTTGAGTTTTGTTGAGCACTTACGGTCGGTGATCAAAGCGTTGGATTTGGCGGTTAACGTTGAGCAAAAAACAGATGAAGAATTAGTTAATGATCTGGCTAAAACCGCTTTGCATTTAGTCGAGGATATTTACAATCTGATGGATTGTGAGCGTGAGCGGTTTGTAGAGTTGGCCAACTCTATTTCAAAGCCGGTTCAAAAAGAGGGGGGTGAATTATGAGCGATTTAAACTTAGCGCACCGCTTAAATGATTTCGATTACAGCTCCGTCGAATTGGTTAATTGCGTTTGTGCAATCGCCGAACGATCCCATTGTGTTGTCAGAGCCGTTCAATTGAGCGTTCCTGAAAATTGCCCGCCCTCATATGAGCATATTGATCAGGCGTTGGAATCTGTTTTGTGTGACATTGAGGATATTAAGCGGGTTGTTATCGCTTATCATTCAAAAATGCGCGAACAACAAAACGCGGGGCAATAAAAACCCGACACAATCATTACGATTACGCCGGGTTTAAATTCCTAACAAGCATTCAAATTCTAACGGATTTTGAACCCGGCTAAAAGGAGTTTTTAAAATGAATGATTTTAATGATGCCTATAGCGCGGCGTGTATCGCGGTTGGCGTAATTCAAAAAAATGTTCCTCTTGATGGCCGTTGGCATTCGGCTGACTTGTATGACGATCCGCGCGGGCGTGGGGATGGTCGAGTCAAACTGTTTACCGATGGTAGCGGCGGTATTGTTTGGAACCATAAAAGCGGTTCTAAGGAAGTCTTTTTTGATAATAACAACCGTTTTCAGGCGTTAAGTCCGGAACAAAAAAAGGAGCGCGCCCGTAAACAACGGCAAGCGGAGGTAGAGCGCCAAGAAAGGCGGGACATAGCAGCGCGGAAGGCTTGCTCATTGTGGAACAAAGCCGTTCCGGTTGATTCCCATCCTTATTTAACCTCAAAAGGCATTAACTCGAATGGAACAAAAGTCGCCTCATGGCTACGCCGTTATCAAGATGAAAACGGAAAATGGCGTCAAATCAGCATCAAAAATGCGCTGCTTATCCCCTTGTTTAATTGTGATGGAAAATTAAGGAATTTACAGGCTATTTTTCCTCAAGAATGTCCGAAGTTGGGGCGGTCTAAAGACTTTCTGCCAGGAGGACAGTTAAAAAGTGTTTTCTGGTGGATCGGTTCAAAAAGTAAAGATGTGGTTTGTATAGCTGAAGGGTTCGCTACCGCCTCAACAATTTATGAACAAACCGGTTATCGAACCTATATCGCTTTTACCGCGGGTAATTTATTACCCGTCGGCCAAATCATCAGGCAAAACCTTCCTGAAACCAAAATAATTTTTTGCGCCGATAATGACGAAAAAACCGCCGGCAATCCGGGCTTGACCAAAGCTAATGAAGCGGCCGCCAAGGTGAAGGGCTTTGTTGCCGTTCCGCCGGTGCCGGGCGATTTTAACGATTACGCCGACATCTTGAAAGGGGATGGCTATGGCGGATAAAAAATCACCCATCATGAGCATTGTTGATAATTGCACAAAGCCCAATGAGAAGAACGCAAAGGATAAATTAAAACGGTTCGGCGCTTACTCTATTGTTAATGGCGCATTTTGTCAGAATAAATCAACCAAAGAAGGGGAGATTGAAATTCCTCTGTGCAATTTCACTTGCAAGGTTCTGGAAGAAATTATTCATGATGATGGTTTTGAAGATAAGTCTTTTTTGCGTATCTCCGGAACCCGGCAAGATGGATTACCTTTGCCGGAAGTGGAAGTGCAGGCGGCCAAATTTTATTCAACAGCTGGGAGTTGGTTTAATGATGTTTGGGGAACCAAGGCTTTTGTTTATCCCGGATCGCAGAAGAAAGACAACTTGAGAGCCGCCATTCAACTTTACTCATCATCCAACGGCGATATTCCAAGCCGCCGGGTTTACGGTTATTCCGGTTGGTTAAAACTTGCCGACCAATGGATTTATTTGACTGGAAGCGGCGGTATTTCGGCAGAAGGGTTGTTGGATCATGTTCAAGTTGAATTAGGAGCCGGACACATGAGCCGCTACCGTCTACCCGCGCCGGATCAAAACGCCATTGACGCATGGCCGCAAATCATCAGTGATTTATTCAATATCTGTCCTAGTAAGCCGCATATCGGCGCTGCCTTACTGGCGGCAGTCGCTCGCGCCCCGTTGGGCGAATGTCATCCAACCGATTTTGCTTTGTATTTACATGGATTAACCGGCGCTAAAAAAAGCGCTATTGCCGCCATTGCTTTAGCGTTCTTTGGCGACTTCACCGCGCGTAGTTTTCCCGCGAATTGGAGCGATACTGAAAACGATTTAGAGGCAAAAGGATTTGCTGTGAAAGATTCGATCTATGTGGTTGATGACTTTAAGCCTAGCGTTAATGTTGCAGAAGCCGCTAAATTACATGGCAAGGCGGAGCGCTTTATTCGTAATACAGGCAACCAGGCCGGACGCGGTCGACGGGGGGCGGATATGCAAGCGCGACCAGCGCCTTATAACCGATCAATGACAATCATCACAGGCGAAGATTTACCAAAAGGGCAAAGCCTTTTAGGGCGCTTACTCATCTTGGAATTGACGCGGGAAGATGTCGACGTTGCAGCATTAACCCGGTTGCAGAAAGCTGCTGATACTGGGAAATTATCAGTGATTATGGTCGTATATCTGCAATGGATGTCAAAACAAATGAGCGAATTGAAACAAAACTTTGGGCAATCTGTAACGCTATTACGGAATTCAACCATACAAAAAGGTTTTGCCTCATCTCATCCCCGCGCCCCTGAAATCTACGCCAATATGGTGGCGGGGGCGGAAATCTTCTTAGACTGCCTGACTGATGTTAATGCGCTGACTCTGGATCAATCCAATGTGATGCTGGGTGAGATTGACGATAATTTGCAAAATGTATTCGTCGAACAATCTGCTTACCAATCGGAACAAGATGAAGTGGAAAGGTTCTTTGATTTGTTAAGGGCGTTATTCAGTTCCGGTAATGCATATATAG
>SPJM01000333.1 GCA_006844585.1 Methylococcaceae bacterium
GGGTAAACGGTGATATAAACGCTTAAACCAGGACCGGGTGTTTTTATTATCGGCTAAAAAATCATCCTGTTGCAGGTCTTGGCTTAATTGGACAAAATAGTCTTGAGCCTGTTGCACATCGGCTTGAATGCATTGCAGTTGCTGGCTTTGCGGGTCTAAACTGATGATTTCTTCGTACCATATTTTTTCGGATAACTCGCCGCGCCATAGACGAATGGTGTTTAATGCGGTCTGTTTCTCTGTATCGGTAAGTGCTTCAAATGCGTGTAAATACGCTTTACGCTTATCAACTGCCCAGGAGGCGGCGACTCGGTGCGGCTCTTGAATGGCTTCATGTTGCCAGCAGTACGCTTCGATTGCCACTGGCAGTTGCCATGCCTGACCGCACTGCTGCATGGCCAGGCGCATAGCGCGTAAAAGACCCGGTTCTATTCGGACACAGGGTGATAAGGCGGTAAACAGTTTGTCTATAGCGCCTTGCCTGGCTGGCTGTGCTAGTTCATCGGCACAGTCTTTATGCGCCCAGCTGAGTAGTTGCAAGTGTGCTTTAAAGCGATGATCCACCGCCGCTGTCGCATATGGCAGTAACACAATGATACGGCATTGTTTGCGCTGCAACACTCGGCTAATCGCCAGCCAGCGACTTGCGCCACGTTGTGGATAGCTGTGCAATCGCCCCAGGTCACTTAATATCAGCACAGTACTATGTGCTGCCAGTTGCCAGTCGGCTAGCCCTGTAGTGCTTATTTGCTGGGGTTGCGCCTGGTTATCGGCTAACACGGACAGGCTGATATTGGCCTGGGTATAGTGCTGTAATAAAGTCTCGCTGACAAAATAATGATCTTGCGCATAGCATGTTAAATGACGACTGCGATCATCAATAATATGCAGCGGCATTTGTGGCGTTTTTAGTGGTTTTTTGGGGATGTTTGCTAAATATTCCCCACGGCTGATGGTGTGAACAATGGAGTCAAAATCGACTTTATGGCTGGCGTGGATTTGGTAAAGATAAGGCTGTAATTTGGCTAATAGCTGTTTTTTAGTCAGCAAGG
Organism: Methylococcaceae bacterium; assembly: GCA_006844585.1. Lineage (GTDB taxonomy): Bacteria > Pseudomonadota > Gammaproteobacteria > Methylococcales > Methylomonadaceae > Methylomarinum. The sequence goes on from SPJM01000333.1 coordinate 1,053, forward strand.
GCTGAAATTCCGGGGCGTGTTGGGGGCGGTTTTTCCAGTCTAGCGTTTGTCCTGTTATTGGCTGTGTTTTTTTCTGCGTCTTATTATTTGGCTGGCGGCTGTGTAAATACCAAAATTGTGTTGCGGGTCTATCACTGGGTTTTAATGCAGGTAACGATGGCTTGGGTAAATTGGCTGATTGTTCTTGTTGCTCATTCTCTGTTTGATCATCGTCCTGCGCGGGTATCCATTCGATTTTTTTTAAGCCCAGCTGTCGGGCTATATAATCGCCGCTGTTGTTGTCTAGCAGTAGCTTTGCCTCCAGTAAATCAGAACGGTTGAGTTGCCCTTTTTTAGCCGACATTACCTAGCCTTTTAGCTTTTGGTAGGTATACGGGCGTAATTGATTAAGCAAGTCGCCAGGTTCACCATAGCTTTGCTGCTGTAATTGCTTGATCCCGCGCAGTAAATCAAAATACTCAGCTTGCCCACATAAGGGGTATAACTGCCTGGCTTTAGCGGCTTTTCGATCTTCAATAAGAAAATTGGCGGCTTGTTCTAGCAGCGAGGTATTTTCTGTCTCATCCACTATCACCTTGTGAAATTCCGGGTAATTTTCTTTACCGCGTGTGATTAAAAAATCACGTTGTTTATCCTCTTCGACTGGAAAGTCCAAATGCAGGGCTAAACAACGCCGAATAAAAGCATCCGGTAACAAACGCTCGCCATTAGTGGTAATGATAATTAAGGGTGCAACCGCTTGTTGGTTAATCCTGACAGGATCTATCCCTTGTGGATGAAAGGCATGGTTACCCAAGACTTCCAGCAAGCCATTGGGTACATCGGCATTGGTTTTATCTATTTCGTCAATTAACACCACTGCGCCATTGTTTGGATGACAAGGCGCTTGATAAGCGGGCTTATTGGCTCTTTGCATGTTTTCAGCAGAAGCCCAGTTTAAAGCCCACCAGAGCGCTTGTGGCACAATAAATTTATCCATATCTAACGCTTTAGTTTTACGTTTGTTTCTGGGAATAACATCTTGGCCCACTGGCATTGCCCCTTGAATTTGCGCCTCCGCCAAACGCGATACCGCATCAAATTGCCATAATAAATCACGCGACTCAGTGTGCGCATCACAGACAAAAGGGATAAATACACGTTCCAGCTCTTGAGCAACCGCTTTAGCGAGCTGACTTTTACCGATACCTGTTTCGCCGCGAATTAATAAGGGGCGATTGATGGCGATGGCGGCATTTATAGCGGTAATAGTGTCGGGTTCATAAAGATGGTGGTAGTTTTCTTCGCCTACGTCGTTGGTTATTTGGGTGGTTTTTAGATCGTTTGGGAGGAGCTTCATTTGTTTTTGCATTATGTGTTATCTGCCTTTAAGTAGGAGGCCATTATTTCCCTTAATTTCCGATAATCAGATGTCTCTTGAAGTCGTTTATCACTATTAGCATCATGATAAATAATCGCGCAGTGCGGGTAAATTTGTTTTAGAGCCGTGGAGAATGGCTCTACCTGATCCTGCCCTCCTACCGACTTAATATCAACAATAAAGTAATAGCTGTGCTCCTTATCTTCTACGCGGTCGGCTAAAGTCTGTTTAACAAAGTCAATTTTATCTTGTTCCTCTAATGTTCCATCACCTAATACACCTTGTTCAACTTCTTGCTCAAATAAATGTGTTGTTATGTTTTTAGCTATCAATTTCTGTAGATCACCTGCGAAAGAGCCATACCCATCCAAATGAATATTATCTGCTACCTCTTGTTCATTACCCTCTTCAGGCGGTAAGGGTAAACGGTATTTTGCAACAAAGCTTTTTTGGGTAAATGTTGTTATTTGAGCATCGCGGTAATCCACTTTTGCCATCAACATTTCAGCAGAAACCGGTGTTGCATAGGGAATGGCAATTAAAGGGCACGTTTTATCGCCAATGCCAGTGCGTATTTCGGTCGCTTTCTCATCATCAAACAAATGGGGTAATAAAGTACAAACCAGTTCACCCAGACCAACCTTAGAACTAGAGTATTTCCCCTGTAACTGAAAAATAAGCCGCAATAAATCACGTAATGGTAACTGTGATAAATGACGACTCAAATCTAAATCAGTTTTAGGCAGTGTTTCATCATTATTTGTAAATAAATGGGTAAGTTTTTTATCTTTTAATACTTTGGCAGCATTTTTCAGAAAAACAGATATATCACTTTCAAAACTGATTTCACTAACTTTTTCTTTAAATTTTGGACATTTATTCAATAAATAAGGGATAGAAACGCCATACAGCCGATTTTTATAAACAGGGTTACCCTGTGTACC
>SPJM01000334.1 GCA_006844585.1 Methylococcaceae bacterium
GATGGAAATGATGTTTTCATTGTTGATGACCGATTCAATTTGCTGATCAATTTCACCGGAATAAATGCGACCGTCAAAATGGCCGAAGATTAAATCGGAATGGTTCAACAAGTTATCAAAATCGATTGATTTCGGTTTGTTCAATTTTGCCCAAACATCATTGCGAGTTACCACCACTGCAGGCGGTTCAACATAAATGGGTTTAGACCAAAGCCAGTTTTCCTTTGATTGGGGAAATGCAAATGAGCCTGTAATACAGCGATAATCTCGATTTGAATTAAATTCTCTTAACATGCGCGTGGTATTGACGGGAATCGAGACATGGCGATACTCAGGCAAGGAGTTTCGCCAACGCTGAAACATATAATCTAAAGGTCCCTGGCCGACATATTTTCCCCTTAAAATATGATAAGGAGGTAAATCGTATTGGAACCATAGAATCTGTTTTGAGGGTTCAGAGTGGGAAAGGGATGAATATAAGAGTAAAAACAACCCTGTTTTTTTATTAATCATTTGGCCGGGCGCTTTTGTTGATGAGTATGCCGCTGTTTTTTAGGTCGCCTTCATGATGGCGCTACAATGAAAAAGCGGGAATAATTCTGATTATTAAATAGTTTAGGCAAAATTCAATTTTTTGCCGTTCCATTAACAATTATTTGAGGATGAGAATTTATTGCGAGTTATCTTAGTATAAACCGGATTGCAATATTGCATTACAACCCGGTGAAGCGGATCAATGACTTTTACCTTTTCTTAATATTAACCGGTTCCATCACCACATAATAATTGGTGTTGCCATAGGCATATTCCATGCTTTCTTCCGAGATATAACCGGTTTTCTTGAAAATCAGTTTATCGCCGTGTATTAAAGGGTCATTGGGGTCCATATTGAGAGTAAACGGCGTAGTTCCCAAATGCTTTTTATATTCGATTTTTTTGTTAATCAGTTGGCCGCTTTTTTCGTCATAAATATCTTTCTCAGTAAAACGGGTGACATAAACATGAACGCCCGCCGGGTCGCTGGCGAAATTCACAGTGGCGATTTCTTTCTTCAAGGCTTTATGAAAAGACCGCTCCTCACCTACCGGTAAGCGCAAGCGTTTTAGATAGGCTTCATCATGACCTGCTTTGCTGATTCTCAAATCCAAATAAAGCATAAAATCTTCCAATGCCAGCCGACCGCTGCGTTTACTCAAGTCTGGGCCGCTTCGATCCTCATTCAGGCGTCCCTGAGCTTCCGCTTCATCTCGACGAAATTGGCGTTTTTCAGACCACTCGACGACATCTTCCCAATTAAAATTGCGAATTAGCGGGGTTTCGCCCAAATAACCGAAACCGCCGCTGCTGATGTCTTCAACAATCGCGCCGGGCGGAGTGGACATGACTTGTAATGTGGTGACAATGGGTTTGGTGGAAACATTCAGCAGATTTTCTTTACCGGGATCCAGTTTCATTTTATGCCCGGTTTTTGTCGTTAAATTCCGGTACCTGCCGACAGGAATATAGCCATCGTCATTGATTTTAATTAACCGGACATTATTTTTTTCCAATTTTTCAACAATTTCGGAAGCGGAACATTCCAAGGTAAGCGGCGTAGTAAACTCTTCCGGCCAACCGAGAGGCAAATCTTCACGTATATTGTAATCATCGGCATAAATATCTTTGTGATTATCGCTGATGAAATAAAGGTGAATCGGGGCCGGGGTTGATGTGACAGTTAATTGGGTGTCGACTTTATCCAATATCACCGATACGGCATTGTTTTCGCCTTTTTGAATAGGCACTATGATTTCTTTTTTGCGATAGCCTTCTTTTTCGACAGTCAAGATTTCTTTTTTAACATCAGGCTGAGCCGGATTAATGCGTGGATGATATTTATTGTTTTCCGGCGCCACATGCGTAATCTTATAGCCGTCTATACTATGATAGATATATTCATGGGTTCCGGTTTCAAAATAAGCCCCCGGAACTGTGATGCTTTGATCTGTTTTACCGGTGATGCCAATACTGGTTAAAATAAAGTTCGCGCCGCTCGGCGTCGAACTTATGTGTAATGATGTTGAACAAGAGGTCAGTAATAGAGTCAGCGCCAGAAAAATACTCAGTTTGGCCCAGTTCATCTTTTACTCCTTAATTTTTGTAGTTGCTGTGAAATTGAAAAGTCTTCGGGTTCTTCCATTTCATCAATTTCGCCAATTGATGAAATGACCTTTAAATCGTTGTAACCGGGTTTGCTGAACTTTAAATGCAGAAAGATCGGTTCATTCAGGTTTTTGCTGCGTTGCGGCGATATGCGCACTAATTTTTCATAGGGTATTTTAATCTGAAAAGGCGTTCTACCCAAATATCCCAAACTACGTTCATAAACATCGGCGCCGCTGGGGTTGCTATCTATGAGACCCATGACTGTATATTCTTCCAAGCTGTATTCAATGACCTTTTTTTCGCCTTTACGGATGGTGATGATTTTTTCCATTGGAAAATAACCCGGCGATTCAAAATTGAGTTTAATCAGCGCATAATCTTTACCTTGCCAAGGTTCTTCATCCAGTAATGAAGGGACTACACCATGTTTACCGGTCAGTTTTAAATCGCGCCAAATATTATCCGACTCGCGGTAAGAAATTTTGTATTCAGCAAAAGTTGGATAGCCTCTGACGCTCAATTCGGTTTTCAGTTCGTTTAAATGAGCATGTACGATAATTTCAGAATTGGCGGTGGAGAAAGCGCCGCTGTTATAAATTCGTCTTTCTATTGTTTTCGCCTCATAACCGGATTTTGTAAAGTGAAAATTCAAAATGCATTGTCCGTTTTGTTTCGGACATGAGCTTTCTGAAATCGTCAGTTTTGTCGGCGCAGCGCCTAATTTACCGTGTAGCGATTCGGAAACAATTGCCCCCGGCGGCGTGGAGTAAATATTGATGTACGTATTCTGACGTTGTTGTTGGTTGCAAGCCACTGTTATGATGGATAAAGCTAATAATGTCAAACAACGAAAAGTTATTTTTTGAATATCGAATTTATGGTTTTGCCGATAAATAGCGTTGCGCATTTTCATGATCCCCCAGTTCTTGATAGCTTGCGGCAATAGCAGTATAGGCTGAAGCATAAAATGGATTCAGATTAATCGTTTTATTGTAAAGAACTATCGCTTCGGCATGGTTATGTAATAAAGCATTGGCTTTGGCCATGTGGAAATAAATATCCGCCTTATCGGAGGAATGTTTTAAAGCTCTTTTAAATGAAGCAATG
>SPJM01000335.1 GCA_006844585.1 Methylococcaceae bacterium
CTGTCCTTCAAGCTTGGCAACTTGCTTTTCAGTTTTTGAAAGAGATGCTTTAGCGGATTTAAGCTCGGCCTTAGCTTCTTTTAAATCTTGGGTAGATCGTTCATATTTTAAATTTAGCTTTTCCAGATTAATATTAATCCCGGAATATTGCTCTAACTGGCTTTTCAAAGCTTCATTTTCTTTAACGGAAGCATCTAATGAGGATTGAAGCTTATGAAGCTGAAGATCAAGAACACTGACCTGTTGCTGCTTTTCTTGTAGTTGGTCGTTAAATTCCGCTTGTTTGGCTTTTTGCTCTGAAGTTGATGCTTCAAGTGACTTTTCACAAACGCTAATTTGTTCTTGGAGCGCCCTACCCTGCTTACTTAATTGTTCATTATCTTTGCTTAAAGCAATATTGGCTTTCTCAGCATTTAACAACTTGTCATTTGCTATTTGGTGTTGATCATTTAAATCATTCAATTGTAATTTAAGGGTCTCAACTGCATCTTCTAATTGCTCGATTTTTGCATTTTGATTTTCTGAAAATTTTTCCGCCTCCTCTATTCGTTCTTTAGCGGTAATTTCTGCTTGCCTTAAAGCTTCACGCTCAACTTCTAATTCACTATCTGAAATTTGTTTGGCTAAATGCCAGACTTTCTTGATTAAATCCTCCCCCTCCTTGTTGAGTTCATCGGGCAAACTCACCACTAGGGGTAAATTCTCGGTTTGGAATTCTACCGCCTCATCACTCTTATTCCAGCTATTTAAGTATTTAGTGATGGTTGTCAGGCTTCCCCGGCCTAATTTATCTAATAAGGCAAGAGAGGTGGGTTTTTCGCCCTGAGAGGCGATTTCTGCGCAAGCTTGATGAACTTGTTCTTCGCTGAGACGTGGCTTACTCATAATGATCACTTGAAAAGAAATGAAAGACAGGTTCATTATAACATAAAATAACAATAATTACCGTAATAACGTAATTATGATAATT
>SPJM01000336.1 GCA_006844585.1 Methylococcaceae bacterium
CACCTGTCATGGCATGACTGAATTTATCGGGATCATACACCGCAATATCAGCAATGGCGCCGGGCGCAAGATGGCCTCGGTCATTCAAACCCAAAAGTTTCGCGGCAGCACTACGGGTCATCACGGCCACTTCCGATAAGGAAAATTCACGCTTCAGTTCTGGTAACAAGGTCAAGGCCAAGGCTTCTTGGTTGACCCGTGACATGCAATATTGGCGATAATCGGCATCCATTAACAGTCGTAATAATTCCGGGTAGGCAGTAAACGGCGCACCATTAGGGTGGTCTGTAGTGAAAAACAGGCGTTCGGGTGCCTCATTCAGTAAGAATAATTCCAGACCAATAGCCCATTGCAAGGTATTGACAAAACTGGCCTCTCGATAGCGATAAGGCACTACACCGCCTGAGCCTTCGGTTTCCGCATCCCACATCACATATTTGCTCGGACTGGCATCGCTGTGACGGCTGTATTGAGCAATCACATCACCCGAAATGGTTACGGTCTGGCCAAACATAACCTGACCGACATCCATGGTGATATTAGGGTGACGATGGAATGCTTCCAGCAGTTGCGCCGCAGCCGAGGAAAAACCTTTTGCACCTTCCTTTCCGTAGGCATAAAACTGCACATGCGCCAGATGCATCGGCAAACCTTGCGCGGCCTCCATGGTGTCTACTATAGTATCGACGTTGCCGGGAATCCCCAGATTGTTGCAGTGTACATGCACAGGGTGCGGCACACCAAGCTGGCAGGTGGCGGTTTGTAAAGCCTGTAATATCTGCCGTGAACTGACCCCGTAATCCGGCACAATATCGTCCAGCGCAAACTGCCGCACGTTGGATTTAAAGGCGTTGGCGCCACCCGCATTGATGACTTTTAACCCTAAGCCACGCGTGGCGTTTAATGCCCAAGCCACATAGTCGTTAATCTGGTTTTGACTGGCGCCATCGCGCATTA
>SPJM01000337.1 GCA_006844585.1 Methylococcaceae bacterium
GATGTCGGTCAATATGCCAATAATCAATTGAATGATGACCCTTTAAAAGCCGCATTAGGCACTCCGCAAACGCCGGGCGCGTTTCGATTAAGCCATTGGCTGCTGGCGAAATGTGAGCAAGGGCACATTACAGACGTGTATCTGCCGCTGCCGGCGGATGTTATCTCATTAAATGAGCAACAACAGATTGAATACCTGCAACCTCGAACACTGCATGCGGCAATCAGTCATAATGCCCCTTGTGCACAGCTTCCGGTGTTCAAAACGGCGGCGCAGGCCAAGCCGGATAACGGCTTATGGCTGAACAGCAAAGGCATTGACGCCTGGCGTAAAGCAGAACCGTTAACACAAGATCATTTAGCCAAGACAGACGAGTTATGGAAGATTGATGCGCGTTTGGGCATTGCGCTTGAGGGCGCGGCGCGGACTACAATCGACGGTCAGTTGTATACCGTGGATGCGGTGGATATGCAACCCAACCTTGGCTTCATCGCCGGAATCAGGGGCGCAGAACAATTATTGGCAGACACCGGCATCCTGCGTTTTGGCGGCGATGGCCGGGGCGCGGCACATAGCAAAATAGACTGGACGACGGACAACGCATTGCCGGAATCCATAGCAAGCGATCAACGTTTCCGCTTAATGCTAACCAGCCCCGGTTTATTTGCACAAGGCTGGTTATTGCCCGGTA
>SPJM01000338.1 GCA_006844585.1 Methylococcaceae bacterium
CGAAAAACAAATTGATGCGGAAACGCCTTTATCTGATGCCGCCGAAAAAGACATTGTCGCCAAACAGTCTGAAAAGGGAGACCTTATACAAAAAGATTTTTCCGGTGTTAATGTTGAAGGCGATGCCGAAATAGATAATAGCGAAGTTTTAGAAGAGCCGGAATTGGTCGCGGTTAAAGAAGAAACTGTTGAAGCTCAAGTTGAGCAATCTCCCTCGGAACCACAAGAATTTGAAAAAAGCATTCCGCAAACGCCTGAGCCGTTAGTCATTGGGGAAGTTGAAGAGCCGCCGCTAGAGCAGGCTGAAAATTTAGCCGACATTCAGAATAACGCGCCGGAAATAAACGAAAACGTAGATTTGGGTGATGTCTATGTGGGTAAGGCTTTTGTTTTTACCGACCAGGATTTATTGGCTCAAAGCATTGATGTTGATGGAGATGAATTACAAATAACTTCGGTAACGGTTGCGCCTGAACAAGGTATTATCGAAAACTTGGGCGAAGGACAATATCGATTCCTGCCTGTCGATAGCGAATTAAGCGGAGAGGTGTCATTTAACATCAGCATCAGCGATGGCGTGGAGACAGTTTTCGCCAACGCGTCTCTGGGTGTATTGGCTTTGCCGGTTGTTGATGTCGTCGGCGACCCATCAACGCCGGAAAATGCAACTGCGGGTATGGTTGTTGCCGAGTTATCTATGGCGGGGCAGGTTGTTAATGAAAATGTTAGTTATAGCGTAACAGACAACGACTATTTTATCGTGGCGGGCGATCAAATTCTGGTTAAGCCGGGCGTCACATTGGATTACGAAACTACGCCACAACATGAGTTAGAAATTGTCGCTGTAGATGAATTGGGCAATCGCTTTAGCAGAACCATTGCCATCAATATTGAAGATATTAATGAAACGCCGACTTCAATTGAATTATC
>SPJM01000339.1 GCA_006844585.1 Methylococcaceae bacterium
TTTCACAAAGCTTCCGCTCCTGCTCACGCCCCTTGCCTACATCCATGTAGGCAACGCAGAAACTGAGCAAAAAGACACGTTAGTTTCGGGTTTTATAAAATCCTCAGTCCTTTGGCGCGAGATATATTGTAGGGTGCGCATTGCGCACCCTATGGCGTTGAGCCTCTTCTGATTCGATATTGCTGTCATATGGCTAATATCGGCTTCCTTAAATTCTATTTCAGGCATACTGCATGAGTTCTACACCTTTTCCTATTCAAGATTATGCATTACTTGATGAGCAAGAGTGCGATAAACGCATTATTGCCGCCAAGCAAAAGCTGGGTAAGCGATGTATTATTTTAGGCCATCATTACCAGCGCAATGAAGTCTTCAAACATGCCGATATTACCGGCGATTCGTTAAAACTATCCCGCGAAGCGGCGGAATCCTATGCAGAATACATTGTGTTTTGCGGCGTTCATTTCATGGCGGAAGTGGCCGATATTTTGTCAAGACCTGAGCAAATCGCAATTTTGCCGGATATGGCGGCCGGTTGTTCAATGGCTGATATGGCGAACCGCGTCAAAGTCGATAAATGTTGGGCAGAATTGTCCCAAGTGATTGATGTGGATGCGCAAGTAACGCCGATCACCTACATTAATTCGGCGGCTGATTTAAAAGCCTTTTGCGGCGAGCATGACGGCATAGTTTGTACATCTTCCAATGCGCAAAAAATCTTGCAGTGGAGTTTTGATAGAAAAGAGAAAGTGTTGTTTTTTCCTGATCAACATTTGGGGCGGAACACCGGCTTTCAAATGGACATACCATTAGAGCACATGGTCACTTGGGATTTCTCTAAACCGATGGGCGGGTTAACGGAACAACAGATAAAAGACGCCAAAATCATTTTATGGAAAGGGTATTGTTCTGTTCATCAAGCCTT
>SPJM01000034.1 GCA_006844585.1 Methylococcaceae bacterium
CCCTCGCCGCTTTTTTACACGATCTGGGTAAATTCGCCCAGCGCGCCATCTTATCCATTCGCGCGGAAGACGACCAAAAACCGAATTTATTTTAAAGCTGGAAATGCATCAGATTACCTATCAGGAGCAGGAGGAAGAATGACCAATACATCGCTACTGGAACAATCCAGTAAAATAGCCCTCGCCGCTTTTTTACACGATCTGGGTAAATTCGCCCAGCGCGCCAAAATTGAGGTCGATCAAGAAACTCTGGACAGCAATAAACAACTGTATTGCCGTCATATAAAACAATATACCGATGATAAAGGCTGGTTTAGCCATGTCCATGCCGCATACACCGGCCTGGCAATGGATTTGATCGAACCGTATATGCCGAAACTGACCGGTGAAAATTGTGCGCCATTTGGGGATTGGAAAAGCCCTAATGTTGATGACTCGTTTATTAATGCGGCGGCAAAGCACCATAGACCGGATACATTTTTGCAATGGGTTATCGCTACCGCAGACCGGGTGGCTTCCGGTTTTGATCGAGACACGTTTGAAAAATATAACCAGGGTAAAGATGAAACCAAAACCGGGCACAATCATTACACCGCGCGACAGTTGACCTTGTTTGAGCAGATTCATAAAGGTGAAATGGAAGAACAAGAATTCCGGTGGCGTTATCCATTGCAAGCCATGAGTGTTGATAGCATTTTTCCACAATTGGCAACAGACTGCGAAGGCAAGGACAATAACAAAGCGCAACGGGAATACCAC
>SPJM01000340.1 GCA_006844585.1 Methylococcaceae bacterium
TGATTCTGTTGGGCTTCTTCATGGATTACGATATCTTCTTTGGACAGGGGGTTATCCATTCAATTATACCCAACAAAATAGCAAGTCTTAAGTCTAAATATATTGCGTAATTCTTTGTAATTCAGTTGGTTAATTATCCACTGGACGCGGTATTGGGGTCAGCCAACTTGAATTTCTGTGAATCACTCTAAAAGCTCGGATTACCTTCAAACGTTGCACGAAAAGGTGTCGGGGCTTGCCTTTTGCCTCACTTTTCTATGCAACTATTAAGGTTAGCAAATCGCAAGACCTTATACCCATGGTTCTTTGACACCGACGGTTCTTCTTGAAGTTTTGAAATTCAAGTTGGCTGACCCCTTGAAGTGACATTATTTCAGGAACCATACGGCCACTCTTCGGAAATTTTTCTAAACGTTCAACAGACTTAAATGTTGATTCAACCCATTTTTGGGCAGAGTTTGGACTATCCTGAGCAATATATTGTGCAATTTCGGTCACACGGTCAATTGCTAATGAAGACCAAACTATTTTCACCTTTCAAGTCTCTGCAAAACTTCCTGCCATGCAACCTTATGACTAACGCCATTTTCAGCTTCTAACTGAGAAATTGAGATTTGTATATCTTCCAGCAATTCAATTTTTTCTTGCATTGCCTCAAACTCGCCAACATCCAATAAAACACCAACACCTTTTCCATGTTGAGTAATTACTAATGGTCTCTTAGTATCATGAACCTGTTTTACAAAAGATGCTACGCCTGAACGAAACTCGGACATTGGTCTAATATCTTGTTCTATGACCATTCTACGCATAATTGTACCTTTAAATTTACAAAATTTGGTACAGTATATCGCACTAAACTGATTGTTGGGAGACTTATAAAGCATACATTGTAGTATCTAGCAAAGTGCTCTATTAAAACACAGCCCTTTTCTACCTATCCCGCAAATAACACCCTCCTGAAAATTAAGTGAGCTCATGCAATTTCGCCGTATTTTTTTCGTTAATCTAACATCTTTAATAACAATTTCAAACAAATCCCAGATTCAGGCTAACGATAAAATACGGAACAGTTCCGTATATCCTTTTGACATTGTCTTATTCTCGGTTTATAGCAGCTCAAAAGAGAGAGAATAGTGATCAATGTTGACTTCAATAGTTGAATTAAAGGGGGTGTCTATCCGCCACACTGAGATTTATCAACGGATTTAAGACAGTGTGAATTAATCCTATGCGTTAAATGACGTATTTTCAGTACACACTCAGTCGATTATTGTTATTCTCTAAGAACCCTTTTATTTTTTTACGACAATGATGCAAAAAAAATCTTCCGAACGCTTAACATTAAAGCTGCTTTTCACCTGTTTATCAATATTGGCATCCGCCTGTACGACTATGCCTGATCAAAATAACGCGTGGTTTAAGGCCGATCAGGTAAAAAACATCTATTTCAATTACCACCCTGATGGCAACGCTTTCTCATCTTTACCGCCCAGACAGATTACGCAACAAGTAATTAGCAACTTAAGCGCCTGGGGCTACCCCATTGATGCCGACAATTCAAAAAAATATACGCATCAGATGATGGTTGCCGTCGGTGAAAAAAAACGCGGTACAACGCCTAGCGGTTTCTCATTCACAGCCGGTAACTCCAATCCTCGAGCCTTGGATTTTCAGAAAGCGGATATTATGCCGATTTATTGCGCTTTATCGTTGTTTGACGATCAAAGCCAAAAAGCCGAATTAACCATGGAAGTGATCGCTGATGAATATCTGACCCTGGATAAACAAGCTAAATCGTCAGCACAAACCACTGCATTATTGGTGGATGACTTCAGCACGACTTGTTTCAATTTGCTAAGCTCGCTGGAGGTTCCGACCGCAACCTTTGCCGCTACCGAAACCCAAACCACTCATCCCGGTTGGATGCCATCGATACGCATCGAAACAGTAACGCCTGCCCCCGCTTCAACAACAAAATCGCAACCAAAAAATTCAACAGGCGACAACAAGCCGGACGCTCAGCCCACGCCTCTAAACCAACAGCCCAGAAAAAGAATCATTATTCACAATCAGGGTAGTCCGGTTATTTTCAAATTCGGTCATGAGCGTAAATAAATGAGTAGTGCGCCGCGACAAAGCATTTCCAAAATCCGTCGGGATTATAATTCCTGGGTCGCCAATGAAACATTGGAGGATTATGCTTTGCGTTTTGCGCCGCGCACTTTCCGTAAATGGTCGGAGTTTGAAGTCGCCAACACCGCTTTCGGCTCCACCTCTTTTCTGGTTCTGGAGGCAATCGGCGGCTTTTTATCGATTAACTATGGCTTCACTAATGCGTTTTGGGCGATTATCACGGTCGGACTGATTATTTTTATCACCAGCTTTCCAATCAGTTATTACGCCGCCCGTTACAATATTGATATGGATCTGCTGACCCGCAGCGCCGGTTTCGGTTATTTCGGCTCCACCATTACCTCGCTGATTTACGCTTCCTTTACCTTTATCCTGTTTGCGCTGGAAGCCTCCATCATGTCGCATGCACTGGAATTGTATTTTCAAATTCCCTTGGCGATGGCGCATGTTATCAGCGCGGTGGTGGTCATTCCATTAGTTACCTACGGCATCACCACCATCAGCCATATGCAATTGTGGACGCAGCCGGTTTGGTTGATTTTATTATTTATACCCTATTACGCGGTGATCAGCCGAGAGCCGGAATCATTGTTAACTCTAAAGGCATATCTCGGCATTGCCGCCCAAGGTCGCGATTTTGATTGGTTATTATTCGGCGCATCCGCCACCGTCGCTTTTTCAATGATTGCGCAAATCGGCGAACAAGTCGACTTTCTGCGCTTCATGCCGGAAAAAAAACAATCTAATCGTGTGAAATGGTGGGCGGCCACCATTATTGCCGGTCCCGGCTGGATTGTATTCGGCGTGGTTAGACAAATCGCCGGCGCCTTTTTAGCACATTTAGCCATTCATCAAGGCATATCCCCGGAACATGCTCATGAACCGACCCAAATGTATTTCGTCGCCTACAGCAAAATCATTGATGATGCGGATTGGGCTTTGGCGATTACGACCTTGTTTGTCGTCATCTCCCAATTAAAAATTAATGTCACTAATGCTTATGCCGGTTCCCTGGCCTGGTCGAATTTCTTTTCCCGGGTCACCCATAGTCATCCGGGGCGCGTTGTCTGGCTGGTGTTTAATGTCTGTATCGCTTTATTATTAATGGAATTCGGGGTCTTCGGCGCGTTGGAAAAAGTCTTGGGATTATTTTCCAATATCGCCATTGCCTGGATCAGCGCGGTGACCGCCGAGTTGTTGATTAACAAGCCATTGGGACTGAGCCCTAACATTGTTGAATTCAAACGCGCTTACTTGCCGGATTTAAATCCGGTCGGCACCCTATCAACGGCTTTGGCTTCGGTGATTGCCATATTCGCCTATACCGGTCTGTTCGGCGACATGGCGCAAGCCTTTTCTGCTTTTATCGCCCTCGGCGTCGCTTTTGTTTTATCGCCATTGATTGCTTGTTTCGCCAAGCCTCGCCACTTTCTGGCGCGCGCCCGCCATTACAAACACGACATCGCTCCTCGCAAATGCTGCATTTGTGAAAATGAATTCGAACATGAAGACATGGCTTATTGCCCGGCCTATCAGAACAGCATTTGTTCCCTGTGTTGTTCTTTGGATGCGCGTTGCCGTGACGCCTGCAAACCCGGCTCAAGACTGGATGACTATCTGGTCAAAATAGCCCGCGATTTTTTTCCGAGTTCATTTACCGTCAGTTCTCGATTGCGATTTATTCGTTTTGTCTTACTGTTCTTGTTTTTGGCGGTATTATCCAGCATTTTTATCGGCATTATTTATTTTCAAGATTTATTAACCACTCAATCCGACAGCCGTTCCTTTACCCTGTTATTTGACAACTTTATCAAAGTTTATTCTTCAATTCTGGTCTTCATCGGTTTGTGTACCTGGTGGATCATTTTAACCAATGAAAGCCAGCATTTCGCCAATTCAGAAACCGCGAAGCAAACCCAATTATTATTGAAAGAAATTGAAGAACATAAACAAACCGACCAAAAGCTGCAATTCGCCATTAAAACCGCCGATAATGCCAATACCGCTAAAAGTCGATTTTTACGCAATATGAGTCATGAAATTCGTACGCCATTGAATTGCATCGTCGGCTATTCGCATATCCTGCATAAGGACCCCGCCATCCCACAACACAGACGTGATGCCATCGACATTTTAATGCGCAGCGGCGAACATCTGTCGACGCTGATAGAAGATATTCTGGACTTAGCCGGCATTGAGGCGGGAAAGTTCGAATTAAATTACCAATCTTTCTCTCCTCACTCGATGCTGGAGCATTTAGTCAATATTTTTAATCCTTTAGCCGAGAAGAAAGGATTGCTGTTTCGCTGCCAAATCGCCACGCAATTACCGGGTAAAGTGCGGGGCGATGAAAAAAGAATCCGCCAAATATTAATTAATTTGCTGAATAACGCCGTCAAATTTACCGCTAACGGGGAGATCACCCTGAAAGTACACTACCGCAGTCAAGTCGCCACATTTGTGGTCAGCGATAGCGGCGAAGGCATCGCCCCGGAGAATCTGGAAAACATATTTCAGCCTTTTTCCCGGTATAGCCAATCCACCGGTAACGCCACAGAAGGCAGTGGCCTGGGGTTGACCATCAGTAAAACGCTGGCCGAATTAATGGGCGGTGAAATTACCGTGATATCAACCCCTAATGAAGGTTCACAGTTTACTTTTCGATTACTCTTATCCAATAATATTTCCGCCGCCCGAGAAATGAACACGCATGATGTCATTTCTTATCAGGGACGGCGGAAAAAAGTACTGGTGGTTGACGATCAGCAAGAGCAAATTAATTTGGTTCACTCATTATTGGCGCCCTTAGGCTTTGAGGTGGAAGGCTCTACTTCCGGCGAAAATTGTCTGGAAATCATCGGCGTGGTGAAGCCTGATTTAATTTTGCTGGATTTATCCATGGAAGGCATAGGCGGCATTGAAACAGCCGAACAGATTCGTCAGTTGGATTACCCTATGCCCATTCTGGTGCTCAGCGCTAATGCCTACCCCTCCGACTGTGAAGCCGCTATTGAAGTCGGTTGCAATGACTTTATCACCAAGCCGATACAAATGGCGCGTTTGTTGGAAAAACTTAAATTGCATTTAGGGCTTAATTGGATCTATGACAACAAAAACATTTTGCAGTCGCAAACTCACAGCGATACGCCAGAAACCTTGATTGAACCGGGCGCAGATATTTTGGAAACACTATCTGCTTATACCCGCATCGGCGATTTGCTGGGTTTAAAAAAGCAATTAAAGGAATTAGAACAAAGCCGCCCCGAATATCACCCTTTTTGTCAGAAACTTAAAACCCTGGCCAACGAATTCAAAATCGCCGAAATCAAACGCATACTCAATGAAAAAGGAAAAACATGAGCAGCCATCCTCATCTTAGCGGTAACGGCACCATTTTGATTGTTGATGATACGCCTGGCAATCTGGCGGTGCTGTCCGATATGTTATCCGAAGCAAACTATCGCGTATTAGTCGCCACCGATGGTCAATCCGCCTTGGAACAGATTCGTTATCTGAAGCCGGATATTATTTTGCTGGATGTGATGATGCCCGGTATTGACGGCTTTGAAACCTGCCATCAATTAAAACAAGATTCTGAAACCAAGGATATTCCGATTATTTTTATGACCGGCTTGAGTGAACTGGACAACCTGTTGCGGGGTTTCAGCGAAGGCGCTGTTGATTATATTGTCAAGCCTATACGCCCGGCTGAAGTCTTAGCCAGAGTCGAAGCGCAATTATCGCAAACCAGAAATTTCAAACGGGTTGAAAACACCTTAAGTCAATTGGCGTTTGCCGCCTTAACTTTCAATTTAAACGGCGTTATCACCTGGTTAACAGCGCCCGCCACCAAAATTCTTTACGACTTGCAGCCTCAACAAAACAATTCCAGCGAAATTCAATGCGGCGATTATTTACCGCTGTCTATTCTGTCGCAAGCCACCCCGGTCATTAATCAACTGTCACAAGGCAAACACGCAGCAAACAATGAAATTAAAATCGATGATCAATTCATCGGGTTGATTATTCCTTGTCAACAAATTAACGAATATATATTACTGATTCAGAAAAATTCGCAAGATTGGGATAGCGCTTCATTGAAAAAATCTTTCGGCTTAACCGTGCGCGAAGCGGAGATATTAATGTGGATTTCCAAAGGCAAAACCAATAAGGAAGTAGGCTTGATCCTGGATACCAGCCCCCGCACCGTCAACAAACATTTGGAGCACATCTTTGAAAAACTGGGCGTGCCGACAAGGACTGCGGCTGTGGCTAAAGTGCTTAATCGAACATTAAATACAGAACTGTGAACACGAAAACAAAAGCAATATCCCTTTATTACTTTCTTGGTATTGCAAATTTTTCTATAACAATGATTTGCACCTTAATATTCCACTTTTTAGGAAAGGCTGTTGTCAGTGTATTCTGAAGCATATCTAAGAAACGCGCCATTTCACTCTTATTTTCTTGTGCTATTGCAGGGTGAAAGGGAGAAACGATAATCCAATATTTTTGATTATTAGAACGTTCTGCTAATTGATTACAAAAGTGAATTTTTTGCATTTCGTCAATAATAAGCAGAGTCTGTAAATATTTTTCCCTTAATTCTTTCAGAACGCTTTGCCGCAGTATTTTATTTACTTTTCGCGTATTTTTTTTGGAAAGATCATGCGTATTACGAAGATCGCGTATCAAATCTAAAATTTCATCTTGCTGCCGATATAAATCAGTAAATTCAACCAAAGTTAACGAATCGTTTTCGGCAATATAATCAACAGACCTTAGCTTATCTACGCCTATTGCTTTCTTTATCCCATTTTCTCCATCCAGCTTATAACCTTTAACTAATAACGAAATCCTAACAGGCGTATCATCTAATTCATGATTCATTTTTTCCCTGTAAGCATTCCAAGCCTCCATCACTATCCCCAATCAAAATCATTATCCATCATCATTTCATAAAAAGACTCTCCCAAATCCGCTTTAATCCCGGCGATTTGTTGTAACGGAAAATCATCATTCTGAATCGATTCGCCTAACAAATTAAGCTGATTAATGCCAAAATGATTCTGCAATTCATCATCTGGTAATGTCTTCATTATATTTTCAATACACTTCAGCATATCAATGCTATGACTTGCTATCACCACATTAACTCCAGCCTTACTCAGCTCATAAAGGGTATCCGTCATTACTTTTTGCCATGATGGGTGCAAGTGCACCTCCGGCTCATCAATAAATAGAAAACTGCCTTTTGATAAAATGCCTTTTTTCAATAAAAGTGAAATGATTCCAAGGTTAGCTACGCCTAAAGCCGTGTTGTGTAAATTTACTGAAAATTCAGAACCCTTTTCTGAATATGATAATTCACCCGACTTCGAAAGCACTATTTCACCGCCAACTGCCTTATTCAGGTTTGTATACAATTCGATACTTGGCGCTATTGTTTGTACACTCAAAAGCTCCACTAAATCATAAAAATGCTTAGGAACTCCCGTTAATACATTATCCTTATTACCAAGCCGCCTTTGCGCAAACATTTTGCTGCGATATTTTTCATTTTCCAATGCCCGTTTCATCTTCCAATAGACCGGCGACTCCAGATAGACGACATTATGCAACAGTTGGATAGCATCAATACTCTCTCTTTCCAAAGAAAAAACCAGGTTTTCTTCTATGATCTCCACCTCGCCAAGTGAATCAAAATCAAAATGTATAATTGCCTCTGTTGAATTGAAGTTATGCAATTCACTCAGACTTGAAACCTGAAAATTTTCCTTTAAAGCCATCGTCAAACTATCGCTTATCCCCTGCACCATACAATCCGTGGGCGATGATAAAAGCTGATTGAATTTATCAATGTATACCCTCAGATAATCAAAATATTCTGCATTGGAAATATATTTTTGCTTAGGAGAAACCTCACTCAATAATTCATCAAAACTTTTTTTTAAATCCGCTACAGGCTCTTTGAGCATATGGGACTTCAATAACTGAGTAGAAAACGTATTTGACCCAAAGGTTTGATCCACATGTTCTTCTAATTCGGTAATTCTTTCCGTAAGTTGTTTAAATAACTGGGTTTCTTTTTTGCTCAAACGGGGCGTTTGTTCTTCCAAATATTCGGATACAGACTTAAGCTCACGGATATAGTCATAAGCTTTTTGGCTCACATGATCAGTATTAATCATACTAAAAAAGCTATACAGCGACTTGGTAATGAAACTTTTTCCGGTTGCATTTTTTCCGGCAATCACAGTAAACGGACGCACTTTGATGGTCGCATCACTGATTTTTCCAAAGTTTTTTACCTCAATATCAAACCTCACGGCTGTTTTTCCTTTAAAATGAAGCTATATAGCAATGATTTTATTATAGTTGAACATCAATATATAGCTCTTTTCAAAATGTATAAAAACAGCACTTTTATTTCCATATTATTGGCTTATTTATCTTATTATAATATTTCGATAGCCGCTGAGGACCAACCTTCAGCTTATCAAGCAATCAGAACACAGCTGGAGCAGGAATTTAAACAGGCTTATCCTGAACAAATTATTGCCAACGGCGAAGTAAAAAAACTGGAATTGGTCGCTGCTGAAACGCAATGGGGCGTGTTTCCGCCTTATCAAACGAATGTATGGGCTTATAACGGGCAAGTACCGGCGCCGGTCATCCGCATACAGCTTGGCGATACGCTGGAGCTAAAATTAACGAATCGCCTACCACAGCCAACGACCATTCATTGGCACGGCATACGGGTTCCAAACGCAATGGATGGGGTACCTGGCGTCACTCAACCGAAAATAGCCGTCGGCGAATCATTCGTCTATCGTTTTACGCCTAAAGACGCCGGCACTTTTTGGTTTCACCCGCATTTTAATAGCGCCGAACAAATCGAGAGAGGCCTTTATGGCGTTTTAATCGTGGAAGATAGCAATGAGCCGCAATACTCTCAAGATTTAGTCATGGTGCTGGACGATTGGCTATTAGAGAAAAACGCGCAAATTTATGATCAATTCGTTACCCGCCACGATTTGGCTCATGATGGGCGTTGGGGGAACTTGCAAACCGTTAACGGCCGTCACCAACCGGTTATTCCGGTCACCCCCGGAGAACGCATTCGCCTAAGGCTGGTCAATGTTGCAAATGGCCGGGTGTTCTCACCGGCTTTTCCTGATTTATCGCCGCAAATTTTCGCTGTTGACGGCATGTTGGCGGCGCAACCCTTCCCTTTAAACAACTTTTTGCTTTCCCCCGGAAATCGCATTGACCTTGACATAACCATCCCCAACACTTATGCCGGTAAAAAACTGGAAATCATCAATACCTTTTCCAGGAAACCGACTCGACTTGCGATTTTACAGGTTGCTAAAAATGCCCCCGTTGAAACGCCTCAGTTCAAACCGCCGCAGGCTAAACATTTCCCTAATTGGCTAAAAGCTGCCTATATGCCGGTCACTCAGCACTACGAATTGGATGCCAAGCGAGGCGGCAAATACGGCATAAGCTGGACAATTAACGACCAAGCCTGGCCGGACAGTACGACACAAACATTAGAATATGGCCGTTTTACCCGAATTCGATTGAGTAATAAATCCGCCAGACTACACCCCATGCACTTGCATGGACAGTTTTTCAGGGTCATAGCCCGTAACGGGGCCGTAGAAAGAGAAAACTTCTGGCGAGATACTGTGCTATTAAAACGCCGGGAAACGGTTGATATTGTTTTAATGCCGATAGACAAAGGTTTATGGGCGCATCATTGCCATATTTTAGAACATGCTGAAGCGGGCATGATGAACATGATTAAAGTAGAATAACAAGCATCATATTCCACTTCATGAATGCCCCCTTTGCACCCAACTGACACTGATTAATTGGGTGCGTTTATGTGCCGGCAAAGCGGTAATATTTGAGCAATCCAGGCTGTGAATTTTTATCCCGTTAATATGCGAAATATAGCCGACAATGTCATCACCCGGGGTCGGCTTGCAACAATTCGCCAGCTTTGTTTCTACATTTTCCAGCCCATCAACCAGCACACTGAAATCGCTATCGTCTTTAGGCGATTCCGCCTTCTTTCGATTAGCCCTTACATCCGCATCATTGCTTTTGATCGCCCCGGCGAGTTGCTCCTCTTTAATCTCACCCCGCCCGATAGCAATCAGTAATTGTTCTTCACTGTCTTTTTTAAAAGCTTTTAAACTGACATCAAGCAAATTGAAATGACCTGCCAATTGCCCTTCAAGTTTTTCAAAAACTTTTTTTCCAGACAAATAAAAATGATCCTGATGTTGTTGGGCAATCCAACTTTTTACTTTATGAATCGCTCTGGCGGTTTTTAGATAGGCTAAATTCGGATCTATCCATTGCGGATTAGGGTGACCTTCCTTTTGTGTTAACACCTCAACTTGTTCCCCGGTCTGAAGTTCATAAGTCAACGGCACTATCCGACCGTTAACTTTAGCCCCCCGACAACGATGGCCGACTTCTGTATGCACCGCATAAGCAAAGTCCAACGGCGTCGCCCCTTTTTCCATATCGATGAGCTGCCCTTTAGGGGTGAGAACATAAACCCGGTCATAAAATAATTCCGCTTTGAAATTATCCAGACTTTGCGTTTCATCCTTATTTTCCAGCAATTGCCGTAGGGAAGCAATGCTATTATCCATGGCATCGCTGTGTTTACCTTGCTCTTTATAGCGCCAATGAGCCGCCACACCCAACTCGGCAAATTGATGCATATCCTGAGTTCTGATTTGTACTTCAATTCGGTTGCCGTCTTGATCCAATACCACTGTATGTAATGATTGATATCCGTTGGACTTGGGGTTGGCGATATAATCATCAAATTCTTTTGGAATGTACTGCCATTGTTCGTGCACCACGCCTAATACGGTATAACAAGTAATTAATTCACCAACAATAACCCGCACCGCCAACAAATCATACAACTCATCAATCGGTAGCTGTTTTTTCTGCATTTTTTTGGCAATGCTGTATAGATGTTTAGGTCTACCGGCTACGTCAGCAACGATATTATGCTGAGACAGCAAGTTTTGCAGCTTATCAATAAAGTTGCTGATGCTGACTTCTCGTTGTTGACGCGTGGCGTCCAAAGATTTAGCCAGCTTCAGATAATCTTGTGGTTGTAAATACCGAAATGATAAGTCTTCCAGCTCCCACTTTAATTGACTCACGCCTAAGCGATTGGCGATAGGAGCGAATACATCCAAAGTTTCTTGAGCAATATGGTGACGCAGATCGTAATCTTCACCCGCTAACTGGCGTAAACGCAATACTCTAAAGGCTAATTTAATGAAAACCGCTCGAACATCCTTCACCAAGGATAATATCATACGCCTTAAGATTTCAGTCTGCCCTGGGATACTGGCGATTTGTTGGGAATAAATACCCGAATGATTGAGCAACTGCAAATCTTTCAATAAAACAGTCGCCGTTTCCCCGAAAACCGCCTGAAAATCAAAATCAGGAAGCCTATCATGGAGTACCGGGTCGGCCAAAATTGTCGCTAAAATTGTTTCCGCATCGACGCGATATTCCAAAATAAAAGCAGCAACATCTATTCCTCTTGGCCGATGATCCAATATGTCTTTTTCGTATTGCGATACCAATTGAATTGCTTCTTCAATTTGCGCTTGTTGTCGGCTCATTAAACCTGTGCAAAATTCGCTAATTAGCTGTTCTGGACTTTTCATGTTAAAAGCGACGCCCATCCTTTCTTATCAATACCGGAAGTATAGTTGGGATAATGGAAAACCCCAGAAAAAACCGAATGAGAATTATTTAGATTTAAATAAGAGCTTATTGTACCTTTTTTAAGCTAAATAGTCATAGCAATCTTATCGCCTATAATGATAAACCGGGCAAAGCGAAAATAAAAGAACTATGAAATGGGAAGCAATAAAACCACTAACTCGCAAAATAAGCCGCAAAAACACAAAATATCTCTTCGGTAAATTTAGCAATTTCTCTGCTTCCATTATACTCAACATCCTTATCAAGTTACGGAACGTGTAAGCTCGGTAATCGACACAGTTGATTTTTTGCCTTCAACGCCATAAAGGTATTTGCTATTCGACAATCAGCGTCTCGCTTTAAGCGACGCTCGCACATCCTTGTGCTTGGAAACTATTTGTACAACATCAAAGACGAATAAAAGCTTATTGCTGTTGGGCTAAGACGGAAACTTCCGCTTTTTCTTTTAAGCCGCTTAATACCGCCGCAAATAAACTTTGACCAAAGGCTCGAGAGATATTCATTTCCGCCAGACTTTGTTTTTGTTTATCACTTTCGCTCATTGCGCCCATTTCCACTTTAGTCAGCTTAACAATTGCCTGAGAACCATCCAGCTTATCGGCGATCACAATTGTCGGCTTATCCGCAGTTGGTTTTGCCGCCTTAAACACAGCTTGGTTGATCATCCACGGCAGCTCGCGGCTATTCCGCGTTAACCCGGTTTTCGACTCAACGGTTAATTGATTTTGTTCGGCCAGCGCATTAATATCATCGCCGTTTTTCAATGCCTCTTTAATCGTTTCAGCTAATTGCTTAGTCTGCGCTTTCGCCTTATTAGACTGAACGGCAAGATTTATTTCAGTTTTAACCTCTTCCAAAGGCTTTGTCGCCGCCGGTTTATAGTCCAACATGCGCAACACAACAATTCTATCGCTTAATTCGATTAAATCGCTATTATTGCCCTTCAGCACATCTTCTGAAAAAGCCATTCCTCGCACTGAATCTTGTTCAGCAACGCCTTCACCTGTTAATTTAGTGAAATAGCCGTTTTGTTTAACCTCAACGCCTAAAGCGTCAGCTACCGGGAGCAGACTATCCGGGTTTTCATAGCTCACTTCAGCCAGCATTTCACCCATTTCCACCAGTTTATTTTCCGCTTGAGCTCTTTTATAGTTGCTCGTTAATTCCGCTTTAACGCTTTCAAAAGGTTTCACATCGCCCGGGACTAACTCAGTGACTTTAATCAAATGATAACCAAACGATGATTTCACTGGCTCGGAAACCTCGCCTAACTGTAATTTCATCACCGCCTCATCAAATGCCGGCTCCATATCGCCTGCATTAAATAACCCTAAATCGCCGCCGTTTTTAGCCGTCAAACCATCATCCGACAACGTTTGCGCCAGCTTGGCGAAATCTTCACTTGATACGCGTAATTTAGCGCTCTCTGCACGCTTCAAGGCCTCTTCCTCGCCATCTTTAGCCAAAAACAACATATGGCTGATTTTTCTACGCTCTTTTGTCGTATATAAATCTTTGCGCTCTTCATAGAAATCCATTAATTGCTGATCGTCAAAATCAACATCTTTCGCCAAGCCATCCAATGACAACTCAACATATTCAATTTTTATCTGCTCTTCAGTTTGATAGTTGCCTTGGTTTTGCTGGTAATAGCTCTGAATTTCTTCCTCCGTTGCCGATTCTGAAATGGTTTTCAGCGGTACGGTGATATAGTCAAAATCTCTTTTTTGATTTTGAATCGCAAAAAAATTATCGATTTCCGCCTGAGTAGCAAAACTGCTTTGCGTTACCGCTTTTTGAAACTGATCCATAATCAAAGCTTTGCGGATTCGATTGACAAATTCCGAAGTCGGCATTCTTTGCGCAGCTAATAAAGACTTATATTTTTGCTTATCGAACTCACCATCCGTTTGGAAATATTCCAAGGATTTAATAAAAGCTCTCGCGGTATCGTCAGCCACAACCAAACCTTCATCTACAACATATTGCAATAACACTTCATCGCTGATCAGCTTTTCAAATGCTTGTTGCTTAACGATTTGTTCGTCAAAGTCGCGACCGGCTAAATTTTGCGCATACTGCGCGTAAGCTCTGTTTAGGTCTTGCTGATAAAATTCTTTATCGCCCACCGTCGCTATCGGCGCTTCCTTTCCTCCACCCAGATAATTTTGTATGCCCCATAGCGCAAAAGGCACACAAATTAATATCAAAATGACCCATGCAAAAATACCCTGCGATTTTTCTCTAATCTTTAGTAGCATAATTATCAGCCTTTATTACACACATAACCCTTCAACAGTCGCTGAATCTGAAACAGCAAAGTTTTTTATATTTCAAGCAAAAAAAAACCCCGAACCGAACGGTCCGGGGTTTTACATTTTTGGCGGAGCGGACGGGACTCGAACCCGCGACCCCCGGCGTGACAGGCCGGTATTCTAACCAACTGAACTACCGCTCCAAAGTCTTGGTGGGTGCTGAGGGGATCGAACCCCCGACCCTCGCCTTGTAAGGGCGATGCTCTCCCAGCTGAGCTAAGCACCCGACTAAAGAAATGCTAGTTTACAGCATCTTTAAGAGATTTACCAGCTTTAAATGAAGGAATTTTTGCAGCTTTGATAGTAATCTCTTCACCTGTTTGTGGATTACGCCCTTTACGTTCAGCTCTTTCCTTCACTTGAAAAGTACCGAAACCCACTAATGCGACTGAATCGCCAGCACTCAAAGCCTCAGTTACCGAATCTAAAAAACCGTCTAAAGCTTTACCTGCATCTGCTTTTGTTAATCCCGCTGAATCAGCGATTGCATCTATAAGTTCCGATTTATTCATTGATTTCCCCTTAGGATGTGAATTGTTAATTTTATTTAGAATATAGCTCACAAAAACAAACTACAGTATAACCGTCCATACTCTTCAGTTTATTGATTTATTTCAAACTGTTTTAAAAAATAAAAACCAACCCAGCTTAACAAAATAAATCTGTTGAATACTGAACGGTTTGCGTAAATGGATTACTGTAGCGGCATTAAATTAATCAGTTAATTTAATCTTGTGCTGCGCCTTTTCGAACCTCTCAAAACCTCAAGCCCCTATCAAAGATGCAGCACGATTGTTTCTTAAGGCCATTCCTGCCTATTATCAAAAACTTCGATATTTATATCAATTGATTTAATAGCCGTCAAGTTAAATATCAACTTAGATTAATGCGCAACAACGTTTGCCGTTTTTTCATTGGCGCTTTCCTTAGCCGCATTTTCTTCAGTGATATTTTTTACGGGAGCAGGTAAATGCTGTAAAGCAACTTCCAACACCTCATCAATCCAACTCACTAATTTGATGTCTAAATTCTCCTTGATGTTATCGGGGATTTCGACCAAGTCTTTTTCATTTTCCGCCGGAATCAACACGGTCGTAATTCCCCCTCGATGCGCGGCCAATAGTTTCTCTTTCAGGCCGCCGATAGGCAACACCTGCCCTCTCAGGGTAATCTCTCCAGTCATTGCAACATTCGCCTTAACCGGAATTTTAGTCATCGCGGAAACAATCGCTGTGCACATCCCGATCCCCGCACTGGGGCCATCTTTAGGCGTTGCCCCTTCAGGCACATGAATATGCAAATCGCTTTCTTGAAATACTTTTTTATCAATACCCAAAACATCAGCGCGACTTCTAACGACAGTTACGGCGGCGTCAATAGACTCTTTCATGACATCACCCAGCTTACCGGTTGCCTGTTGTCGGCCTTTCCCCGGAATTACTGCAGATTCAATCGTTAGTAATTCACCGCCGACCTCAGTCCAGGCCAAACCAGTGACTTGCCCGACCTGATCTTTATCTTCAGCGATACCGTAATTAAACCGTCTGACGCCTAAATATTTATCCAACTGATCAGAATCAACGACGACTTTTTTACTATCTTTATCCAACAATAAGTCTTTTACAACTTTTCTACAAACCTTGGAAATTTCTCTTTCCAATCCGCGTACGCCCGCTTCACGTGTATAGTAACGAATCATATCGCTCACCGCCGACTCGCTGATTTCAATTTCAGCTTTCTTCAAGCCGTTATTTTTGATCTGCTTAGGAATCAAAAATCTCAAAGCGATATTAACTTTTTCATCTTCGGTATAACCCGATAAACGAATAATTTCCATTCGGTCCATTAATGCGGGCGGAATATTTAATGTATTGGCAGTCGCCACAAACATCACATCGGACAAATCAAAATCAACTTCCAAATAATGGTCGGCAAAAGTATGATTTTGCTCAGGATCCAAAACTTCCAGTAAAGCGGAAGCCGGGTCGCCGCGAAAATCCGCCGCCATCTTATCAATTTCGTCCAATAAAAACATAGGATTGCGAACTTTAATTTTGGAAAGATTTTGTAAAATCTTGCCCGGCATAGATCCAATATAGGTACGCCTATGCCCTCTTATCTCCGCCTCATCCCTAACCCCGCCTAAAGCCATCCGAATATATTTTCGATTGGTCGCGCGAGCGATAGATTGTCCTAAAGAAGTTTTACCCACGCCTGGCGGCCCGACTAAACATAAAATCGGCCCCTTAAGCTGTTTAACGCGTTGTTGAACCGCTAAATATTCAAGAATACGTTCTTTAACTTTATCCAGTCCATAATGCTCTTCTTCTAAGACTTTTTCCGCCAATTTCAAATCATTTCGCACTTTGGTTTTCTTTTTCCAAGGTACGCTGACCATCCAATCGATGTAATTTCTAACCACTGTTGCTTCTGCCGACATTGGCGACATAAGCTTTAGTTTATTCAGTTCCGTTTCAGCCTTGTTTTTAGCTTCAGCTGACATTCCGGCGGAAGCTATTTTCTTTTCTAACTCTTCAATTTCATTGACCGCGTCATCCATTTCCCCCAGCTCTTTTTGAATCGCTTTCATTTGCTCATTCAAATAATATTCACGCTGGTTTTTTTCCATTTGTTTTTTTACGCGACCGCGAATGCGCTTTTCCATTTCTAACAAATCAACTTCGCCTTCCATCAAGCTCATGAGCAATTCCAGGCGCTGTACGATTTCAGCAATTTCAAGCACTTTTTGCTTATCTTCCACCTTTAAGGTCATATGTGCGGAAACAGTGTCCGCCAAACGCCCCAATTCATCAATGCCTGCCAATGAGTTCAGTACTTCAGGGGGAATTTTATTATTCAGTTTGACATATTGGTCAAAAGCATTGATCACCGTCCGTTGCAACACATCCGCCTCTTGCTCGGAAATATCAATTACTTCTTCGAGAATATCGACTGTGGCCGCTAAATACCCATCAACTTCCTGATGAGACTTAATAATGCAACGCTTCTCGCCTTCCACCAGTACTTTAACCGTGCCATCGGGTAATTTCAGCAACTGCAAAATATTCGCCAAAGTACCGACCGTATAAAGTTGATCAAACTTCGGCGCATCCTCTTCAGCATTTTTTTGAGCCAATAACAGAATTCGTTTATTTTCCTTCATGGCCTCATCTAAAGCGTCAATGGATTTTTCCCGCCCGACAAACAAAGGAATAACCATATGAGGATAAACCACCACATCGCGTAGCGGCAATACCGGTATTAAGCCTTCTTCTTGAATAAAATCTGTCATATTAATTGCTTATAAAATTAAACTAGTGTTTATCAGAAGAGGCGATCTTTTTCTCTGATTCATAGACATAAATAGGATCCGATTTTCCTTCTATAACGCTCTCGTCCAAGACGACCTTGACAATATCGTCACTGGAAGGCAATTCATACATGGTATCCAGTAAAACATTTTCAACAATAGTCCTTAAGCCTCTGGCGCCGGTTCGGCGCTCCATTGATTTACGCGCAATAGCCGCCAGAGAATCTTCTCTAAACTCTAACTCTGCGCCTTCCATTTCAAACAAATGCTGATATTGCTTAGTCAATGCATTTTTCGGTTCGGTAAGAATTCTAACCAGAGCGGCCTCATCTAACTCTTCCAGCGTGGCAACCACAGGCAATCGACCGACAAATTCCGGAATCAAACCGTATTTAATCAGATCTTCCGCCTCCACATCAGAAAAAACCTCGCCAACGTTTTTGTCTTCATCTTTTGACTTGACCTCAGCAGAAAAACCAATCCCGCCTTTTTCAGAGCGTGCCTTAATAACCCTATCCAAACCAGCAAAAGCGCCGCCCACTATAAATAGGATATTAGCCGTATTGACTTGTAAAAATTCCTGCTGCGGATGTTTACGCCCGCCTTGCGGCGGCACCGAAGCTACTGTTCCCTCAATCAACTTCAGCAATGCCTGCTGCACTCCTTCCCCCGAAACATCACGGGTTATAGAAGGATTATCCGCCTTGCGGGAAATCTTATCGATTTCATCTATATAGACAATCCCTGTTTCGGCTTTTTCAACATCATAATCGCATTTCTGCAGAATTTTCTGAATAATGTTTTCGACATCCTCGCCAACATAACCCGCCTCAGTCAATGTCGTGGCGTCAGCTATCGTAAAAGGCACATCAAGCAACCTGGCCAATGTTTCCGCTAATAAGGTTTTTCCTGAACCAGTGGGTCCAATTAGCAAAATATTACTTTTCGCCAATTCAACATCGTTCTTTTTATCCTTACAACGCAAGCGTTTATAATGATTATAAACAGCTACCGCCAAAATCCTTTTTGCGCTCTCTTGGTCAATCACATAATTATCCAGCTCCGCCTTTATTTCTTTCGGCTTTGGCAGTTCGCCATCGCCTGCCGTCTCATTATCTTCAGCTAATTCATCCCTGATAATATCATTGCAAAGCTCTACACACTCATCACAAACGTAAACCGAAGGCCCCGCAATTAGCTTTCTTACTTCATGCTGACTTTTACCGCAAAATGAACAATAAAGTAATTTATCATCATCATTGCCGATTCTGTCATTACTCATAGGCTAGCTCCCACCAACACCTTTTTCTTTAATTAACTTGACACTCTAACCAACTCAAACGTAACGCCATTCGTTGGTAATTCTTATAGGATAGCTTGAAACCGACAAAAGTTACAACTCATTAAGGCTCGCGACTGTTTAGAACTTGATCAACCAAACCATATTCAACAGCCGCCTCTGCGCTTAAAAAATTATCGCGGTCCGTATCCTGACGAATTCTATCTATCGATTGATGAGTATGATGCGCCAAAATATTATTCAATTTTTCCCTAATTAATAATATTTCGCGCGCATGAATGTCAATATCGGAAGCCTGACCTTGAAAGCCGCCTAAAGGCTGATGAATCATGACCCGGGAATGCGGTAAACAATACCGCTTATCGGCCGCGCCTCCAGCCAATAACAGCGCGCCCATGCTAGCCGCCTGACCGATACACATAGTGCTGACGTCGGATTTAATAAACTGCATGGTATCGTAAATAGCCATTCCGGCAGTCACTGAACCGCCAGGCGAATTGATATATAAATGAATATCTTTATCCGGATTTTCAGATTCCAGGAACAAAAGTTGAGCAACCACCAGATTCGCCATGTAATCCTCGACTTGCCCTACTAAAAAAACCACTCGCTCCTTAAGCAATCGTGAATAAATATCAAATGACCGTTCGCCTCTGGCTGTCTGTTCGATAACCATAGGCACCAAACCACCGGCCGCATGCGGCACGTTCAAATTATCCAATCCTTTATGATTATCAAACATTTTTTCGCCTCTTTAGTTTCAGTTAATTCATTGCATCTTCAAAACTGACTGCTTCATCAGTCACTTGTGCATGACTCACTATCCAGTCAACAACCTGATCCTCCAAAACCATTTGCTTAATTTCGTTCAAACGGCTTTCATCTTGATAATACCACTTGATAATTTCATCGGGATCGCCATAACCTTGAGCCAAATCTTCAAGAGTGGATTTTACTCGCTCATTGTCGACATTGATTTCATGCTTCTGAATCACATCACTCAAAATCAACCCTAAGGCCACTCTTCTTCTCGCCTGCTCCTCAAATTGCTCTCTTGCCAACTCGTCATCACTCGGCGTTATATTTTGACGTTTAGCGTTTTCTACATACGATTTCGTCATGCTTTCAATTTCTTGGTCAACCAAAGCATTAGGCAATGTAACGCTAACATTCTCATAAACGGCATCCATCACTTGATTTTTTAATTTACGCGACAAAGCCATACCAAGCTCTCGCTCCATATTATTTCTGATATCTTCCTGAAATGCAGCCAAGTCGCCATCTTCAATACCGTATGAAACGATGAACTCTTCATTCAGCTCTGGAATTACCGCCTCTTCCACTCCAACTAATTCAATATCAAATTGAGCTGTTTTACCGGAAAGCTTAGGGTTTCCATAACCTTCAGGAAAAGTAGCCTCAAAACTTTTGGCTTCGCCTTTCTGCAATCCAATCAATGCATCCTCAAAACCGGAAATCATTTGCTTAGCGCCTATTTCAACCTTGAAATCTTCAACTTTTCCATCGGTAAAATTTTCCCCTTCGCTTTCTCCTGAAAAATGGATTGTAACGCGATCTCCTTGTTGAGAAGCTCTTTCAACTTCCCGCCAATCTTTTTTCTGCTCGCGCAACTTATCAATCATTTCATTAAGGTCAGAGTCGCCGACTTCAGCAGTCATCCGCGATAAGGCCAAGTTTTCTAAATTATCCAACTCAATCGTCGGATAAACCTCAAACTCAGCGACATATTGAAGCCCTTCCTTCTGCTCATCAGGCACGATATGCGGCTGTCCCGCAGGATTTAAAGATTGTTCTGTTAGAGCATCAAAATAACTGGATTGCATTAAGTCGCCTAAAATTTCACCGCGTACTCGATTACCGTATTGTTTTTTCACCACGCTGACAGGAACTTTACCGGGACGAAAACCATCAAGCTTAATCTCTCTAGCCAATGACTTAAACCGCGCTTCCATTTTCTCCTGAACGACCTCTTCAGGAATATTAACAGTCATTTTCCGAACTATTTCTGATGTCTTTTCGACGGAAACTTGCATTATTGTACCTCAACTATATTTACTGACCGGTTATTAAAGATATGCCTATTCTGTAATGAGATTTAACACGGCGCTCATCATCATTAATTGATGGGCTATCAAAAACAATGATTTTTTACCATAGAAACGCCTTTCCGCTTGAAAAGCAAACTAAGAAAACAAAAGATGCATGGTGTTTGTTAAGACTGCTTTCAATCTCATTGCGGTGATTTGAGCGAACTCCCCAAAACATAAGATGGTGCGAGCGGAGAGACTCGAACTCTCACGGGGTACCCCACTGGAACCTAAATCCAGCGCGTCTACCAATTCCGCCACGCTCGCATAATAAAGAACGCGGCATTATAATCAATAACTCAACCAATAACAAGGTTTATCTTTATCAAAATATACTTGATATCTTTCGGTAAATTTCAAAATTGCTTAATAGTTCTAACAAAAACTGACATATAGAGACTAAACTATAACCTTACATGCATACAAGTTTAATTGTCGGCAAATTGCAATGCTTTCATCGTAATAAGCACGGACTTACCCCCCAAAAAAGAGTAGACTACCTTAATACTTAAGCGGACATTAAGCTAAAAACAAACCACTAACCACTATCGCCAAACAAATAATAAACAAAGAATATGTTGCCTTTCGAATTCACTGAAAATTCCGTTTCCATTTGGTTAAAATCAATCAGCCAACTGAATACTATGGAAAAAGGCAATAAACTTAATCAAATTTTAAATCAACTCAGAGATGTCCACGAGGAAAAACAACGCTTACTTCCTGTTTTGCTCAAACTGACAACCCCGGTAATCCATTGCTCTACATCATTATGTTGCAAACAATTGGAAATAAGCGATAGGGAAAAAAATCAAAAAATCATCAAACTCAGTAAATTACTGCTCAGAAATACGGCATTACTATTTCACGCCATCACATTTAATAAATCACTAGCGCCCGATCAAAAACAACAATGTATTTTCTTTTTTTTACAATTAACCGGCATTCATTTGCGATTAAATTGTCAATATCAAGAAATGCCCAACGAAACACTTTGGAAAAAAACAGCTGAACTTTATGCTTTCGCAAAAGACAATCAAATAACGAATAAAAAAACGCCTCATAACATACCCGAGTTTACACCTTTACCCACAATTGAAGACACCCTGAAAAGAAACTTATTACTGAGCATCATCATCATGCGCTCAATTGATAGCAACGAAACAGCCGCTATTTTAAAATTCGTAGACGCTCTGTTCAATAAACTGGCGCTATTGGAGGGGTTAAATAAAGATAGCTATTTTTTCTGGAATAGTCGCGGAGCTCTGCCTAACTCAATAACATCATCTCAGGAAACGAGTAGATTTAATATTTACCTTGATACGCAGCAAATTTTTTCATTTCTACAAAATAAAACGAACCCCACAAAACTTTCCAGCACTTTAAGAAACCAAATCGCCATGCATTTGTCGGGCTATAAAACCTTGATAGACAGCCAAGTCCCGTCTCCGCCGATTGTATTAAATTTAACCAGCGGCTACAAAAACATCAGCGATTTTTTGATTCAAAGAGAAAAAATTAACCGGATTTATAGAGCCAGCGAAACACTGGAAAAAGATCATAACCTTACTCTTCCCATTGAATCGAAGCCTAACTCCGCCTCACAGCCTTTAAATAGCGCCAAGCAGCCCGCTTATAAAGCGCCAGAAAGCATACAAGTCAAATACTATCAAACCCAACATGAGAAGTTCTTGATTTTAGAACTGAATAGCTCAGAGATTCTTAACGGAAATCTGATCACTTTAACCAACAACAAAAATACTATGATCCCTGGCGTCATTAGGCGCGTCATTCATAAACCGCAGCAAACCACTCAAATCCTGATTGAAAAAATATACGGCCAACTATCCTGCCACCCGGTCGAATCAAAGTCTGAAAATAAAAAACCGATCATCTTAATCAACGAACATACGGACAGACCGGAAGCTTTACTACCCTTTCATTATTACTCAAACCAATCAAGCATTTGGATAAATAATAGACAGGCAAAATTGGAAAAACTCATCGAATTCAGCAATCACTTTGCCCACTACAAGATCAACTTTACTCAGGAATAAAAACTGCAATCTAAGTAGCCAAAGCATCCATTAAATCAATCATAAATTCCATTTCTTCTTGCCCAACCTGTTGCCACGATGAAAAGCCCAAATTCTCCAAAACAAGCTTCCCTTTTTCATCATTCGCCATCGTTAATAAAACATCCAGCAACTCATCGCGCTTATACTGAAACTCCGGACCAATCATCAAAGCATGATTAATGACGCCAATACGACTTCTAACAACAATTCTTAGCTGTTTTTTAATGATATTCGATAAGTCATCAAAAGCTTCAGCCAGAAAAAAACCGACATCCGCCTTACCGTTTAACAAATTTTTAGCAACCAATACATAACTACCCGCCATGATTGCTTGAGTATTTTCCTTTGACAAATCAGCCGGCTCCAACATTATCATCCCGATCATTCGCACATCCGGATCATCCGTATAAGCCAAAGTAACGCCCTCGCTCAACTCTTCAACTTGCTTAATATCCGCCTCATTGTTGACCGCAATAATCACCTCATCAGCCTCTGCCTCAGCTTGAACCAAGGGCTTGAAGTCCTGCTCTCTAACCAACATTGCCGCATCATAAGGATTCGCATATATTAAATCAACCCGACCATTGCGTATCGCATCACGCTGCTTATTGAAATCATCATACATTTCAAGGTGGATACCAACATTTAATTTTTTCTGCAACCAAGTATTGAAGATATACCAACCCGATATATGCGCCGGTGAAAAGTCAGGACTCACTGTAAATTGGAATGTCATTATTAATAACTCCTTAGGAAAGGGTCGCGTATAACGCTATGCTTTCGATAACCTTTGATCTCGACGGTTTGCGTCTTACCGAAGTATAGCCGACGACTTTACCGCCTCTTATATTCGGCACCACAGTTGCTTTTACCCAATAAAACCCGCCATCCTTCCGCAGATTCTTGACTATCCCCTGCCATTTTATACCTTGATTTACAGTATCCCACAAATCCTTAAACGCCACCGAAGGCATATCGGGATGCCTTAAAATAGAATGCGCAGCGCCAATCAATTCATCTTCCCGATAACCTGACATATCGATAAAAGATTGATTGACATGAGTAATAATTCCCTGAGGATTAGTCGTTGAAACTATCAACTTACCATCAGGATAAGGCGTCTCAATTTCTGAATAAAGAATCCTTCTAGGGCCAAGCTCATATAAATCTAATGTCGTTTCCCGGTAATCTCCGACTATGTCCTCCGCCTTCATATCTAATATCATCGTTCACCCCATGCCACAAGCTCTTCCAGAAATTTGACCGCCAAATAATGAAACCGACTAAACACAAAACCGGCAGCTCAATTAACTTAATAACAAAATCAATTTCATTGCATAAGACAATTATAGTCAGAGAATTTAATACTTTAACCTTGCATGTATATAATTTTTAATTTAGGTCAATAATAAAGAACAAAAACTATAGCAATTCAGCAATATTTTCGGCAGCGCGCTTAACATCCAGAAAAATCAAACCCAATTTTGCATTAGGCTTCGCCATTACCGTCAACACAGCTTCATCACCGGCATAGGTCATCAAAACATAACCGCTATCGCCTTTAATCAACACTTGCTCCAAAGCGCCTCGACTTAATTCCTGAGCGGTTCTATCGCCTAAAGACAACATCGCGGCGCTCATCGCCCCAACTCTATCCTCATCCAATCCGGCCGGCAACACAGACGCCATCATTAAACCATCTGTGGAAATCACACCGGACGCTTCGATATCCGCAGAAGTTCCATTTAATTCCGTTAAAACGGAAGTCAACATATCGGCTCTCATATTTATACCCTTAATAAAAAAATAATCTCGAAATAAACAATTTAACTATCAAGTCTATTTGATAGCATAACTCATACTTAACGCCCAAATTAAATCAATAAATTGTTTTTGATTAAAATGCGGAATACCGGAAATTGCAATGACAAAACGATGCTTGCCGATAAAAATCGGCCAAAAACCGATTTGGCTATTGCCAAAAGCATCCACAATTGACCAAGCCTGACTACCCAGCCCCAAATTATTGAACAGCAAACCGGAACGACGCTTATGAACAATTCCCAGTTCGGCGCTCAATGCCGATAATTCTTCAGCTGTTTCATGGGTAAAGCCGCTACACGCTAAATAAAACCCCTGGTCATCCGCCAACAATACTTTACCGGTTTCAGATATGTTTTTTAACAGATCCGGCAAAATGTCTTCTAATGAGTTTTTGGGAGCGCTTAACGCTTTATCTATTCCTTGAACCCAACCTAATTTCTGACAATGGCGCAATAACTCCAATGCCTTGTCTTCATCTTCACCGCCGCTTAACGCAATCATCTGCTCAACAGTTAACTTAGGCGTGACCGGCTGAATAAATAAATTATTCAGAAAGCGCCTGGTTTTATCCATTTTTTCAGTTGAAACAGCGTAATAAGCCCCGGAAGGCGTCGGCAACAAAAAAACATCTTTAGCTAGCTTTAGCGCCCCCATAATTACTCACCTTCCAGGTCAGGATCAATTGAATATAATAGCGATTGAACCAATAAAGCCACATCATTTTTTCTTCTGGCATCCACTGAAAAAATAGGCGACTTAAGCCCTACGCCTTTGAGTTGCTGGTGATATTCGTCAATTGTCGGTCGATTACTCAAATCCATTTGGGTTACGCCTATCGCAACGCTAGTATCGCTGATAAACTGACCAAACGAATCTAAAAAAAACCTCATATCCTGAAAGGGGTCGCTACGAGTGTTATCCAACAGCAAAATCAACCCTATTCCACCGGTAGTCAAAATATCCCACATAAAATCAAAACGCTCTTGACCCGGCGTCCCATATAAATGAATTTTATCGCCGTCATCCAAATTCATAACGCCGTAATCCATAGCAACAGTAGTCTCCGCTTTGCGACTCTTAGCCATATCGCTTGCAGAAGCATCCGTTTTGACTGGCGGAATATCACTAATTGAGTGAATTGCAGTCGTTTTACCAGCGCCTACAGGCCCTGTAAAAATAATTTTGTATTTACTCATTTATCCTTAAAACCCAAAAAAGAGCCCTGGTTTTCACTGGCCACCCCATCAAAAAAATATTGACGGTATTAAAATTCCTCACACTTTAGCAAGCAATGCAATGAACCCATTGTTATTAAGCAAAGACTTAGGACTGAAGCGCTAATTTACAAACATTGAGCACAGCCGTTTAGTAAAAGATTTAAAAAGACAACCCGGCAAACAATAACATTTTTAAATCATAATGTTATTGATTACAAACAAACTGATTCAATTTTAAACAAAATATTTCTATCATAGCACAAAATAAATCTTTGCTCCCCCAAACCTATACCATCTGATGCTATCAAGTTTATCACACGAAAGTCGCCCGTCATTCGATCCTATCTAACGCCAACAAAAATTACATTCCCGCGCACCGGAATTACCCCTTCCTTAACTTACTTAAAATCTTACTAAACAAGCCTTTTTTTGGTTTGTTTCGCTTCGCTTTTTTGGTCTCAAGGATGACTTGCTCCTTGTTTTCCGCTTTTCTTACCACCTGCCCAATCAAACCTAAGGAATGACATGCGCTAATAAAAACAAACACATATTGCGGCTTAACATTTAACTGTTCGGATACTTCCAATAAAGTTTTTGGCTCGGAAGTTAATAAGGCGGCTATACGCAAAGCATGCGGGGTAACAACCAAGCGGGTAAAATTAGGCCATCGTTTAAGAAACACCGGCTTATTAATATCAACCCCTATAGGATAACGTCCTTTGGAGGTCCAAATCGCAACTTTCCATAAAAACCCATCCATACTATTAAAGTTTTCATAGGCATTTTCGATCTGCAATCCCTCAGCGTTCACCGGAACCAAAGACATACTTCCGCCGATTGATTTATTGAGCAGCATGCCCGAAAAAGCTCTCAATTGTTTTTCATCCGCATCTAACCAAATCTCTTCGGATTGCGGGAGTATGTATAATGGTTTCCAGCCCGATTTGAGCTGCACAACTTTAGATTTTGACTTGGCGATTTTAAAAGCCGACCTGACATACCCTTGAAAATAATGATTCGGATCATAATGTGCAACCAATACTTGCTTGCTATCATTAAAATCGATATCAGGCAAAATACCGATAAAAGCCGAAAAACCGCCTTCATTATATTGCCGGGCCGACTGATGCTTAAATGTTTTCTTAACTTCTTGACGGTTGATCTTTTTTTTATTGACTTCCGTTAACGTTAATGGCTCTTGTTGATTTTTTTGCGGCTTATCAGCAAGAGAGCCTCCCTCATCATTAGTTGTTGTTGCTTGGAGCGCCCCTTTCAATTTTGTTTTAGCAAACCGCTTTGCGGGAAATCGGCCTTTTGCTTTTTCCAAAGCCGTTATCATACTTTCCTTATTCACCGGTTTTTTCAAAATAATGACATCGGAGCCATTCATCATCTCCTTATGCCGCGACTCATCCAAAGTCATCGCAATAACAGGCTTTCCATCACCTTCTTTTTTTCTGCGGCCAAAATATGCGCGCGCCTTACTAAAGTCGGCGTCGATAATATCAACTTCGGCAACTTCAGGAGTCACTTCTACTGCATATCCGTTACAAGGCCCTTTTAAGAACATACCCATCGTCTTGTGACTACGTTCATCCATTCCAAATAAAGCAACCTTGATGGGCATTTTAGTTTTTTGCTTCATGTTGACTGACTTCTAAAAAATTCATCGACTTGACCCCAAGCATCAACCATACCTATGTTATTTTGCAAAACGGACTCATACATAGCTCTAAATTTATGTTCATCACGGGTGGACTTGTACAGCTCTAAAAGTAAAACCTGAAAATCTTTTCGATCAGGCTGTTCCAAAATTCCTTTTTCCAAAATATCTATTGCGGAATCAAGCTGACTATATTCAATATAATCATTCGCCAAGTCCAAATAATCATGCTCCCGTCGGGTTGCTTCTCCAACTTGAACCAACTCTTTCATTCCTACCATGCCGCTGTAAAATATACAGTAAGGCGAATTCGGCAACACGCCAACCTTATGCATCAAATAGCTAATGAGTAAATTTCTTTGTTTATCCGGCAAAACGGTTTTACTACCTTTTACCATTCTAACCGCCAAACCCCGCCCTTTGCCGTCCATCGTAGCCAGCAAATCGATCAAAGCTGCAAATAACTGCTCGGCAAGCTGATGCTTATGACAATAATAAACCCGTTGCAAATGATGAACTAAATTGGCCGGATCACGACCAACCATATGTACTAAACTCCTCAGTTCATCAATATCCCCTTCATCATAGACAATCTTGCCTGGATCCATAAAGTGCCTTGACTCAGATTGATCATCATTATTTTCCTCATATTCAAACAAGCTGCAATTATCAGCCATATTTTAACCCTTATGAATGCTTGAGAAAGCCGGTTTTAAACATCTTCTCGCATCAATTATGAAAGACCGTCTTCGCCCAAAACAAAAGCAGCCGGACTACAACAAAAAGACTCTTAACACGCTGGATTCTAGCACAGAATAAAACGACCAATCTTAAGTTAAACTTAAGCTGTCAACTCATAACTATTTCATTATTTTAACAAACCAAATATGATTTCCGTATTTCACAATATAACTGTAGTAGTTATTTCGATGCTGACAAAGTCAACCCGTAGAATCTTTGCGACTCTATGGAACGAGAATGAAATAACATCCGGAACTGGCGCAGGATTTCTGTTCATATTCAACGACTGCAAGGATGCAGGAGGTAGAGCAACGCATGGAGCAGTTGCCGAGGCGCGGAAACAGGCGCATAGCAAGCTATGTAACTGTTTCCGCAACGCTGAAGATGGACAGAAAGATTAGAAAAGCTTTAGCGATTCTTATGCTTTAGTACAAGTCAGTTTCGGGTGTTATAAAATTCACGTTCCTTTGTTAATCAAGAATCTATGCGGAAACCCAAAACCTTCTTTGGCTCAGCCATAGTTGAAGTACAGAATGCGCGCCCGCTGTTATTCGAATTTCAGAAATAAAGTCATGAAAACCATTATTCTTTCACAACCTCAACAGAAGATAAATTTAATATCCGTTTCATTTTTGCGGCGTATGCAGCCGCCTCATATTGTCTACCGAACCCGGTCACACGAAGTTGATACCAGGGCGTCCCTTTTTGTATGATTTTAATTACTTTTACAGGAACGCCTTTTTGCTCATACTCTATCGCCTTTCTATCTGCATACCATTGTTGGGTATAAGCAATCAAATTAACCGCCCAAGAAGTTTTCTTTACCGCCGCGCGTATACGCCCGCCAGCCGTTTTTCTGCTATTTTCCGCCAACTGGGTAATTTGTTGCTGCAAAGCTTCTATCGCATCGCCTATATGCATATCTTGATCATTTAACTTATTGAGCTGTTGGGTGATCTTTTCTTCATCCGGCAAAGCGGGCTTAACATCCATTTGTTGGCTAAAATCATTTAATTCGGCCATTAACTTTTCAATCTTGTCATTTTGAGCTTTTAATTTTTCTTTTAAAGCCTGGATGACTTTATCATTATTTTTTGCTGTAATAATTTCAAAATCTTCTTCCAGACTGATCAAAGAGTCAGATAAAACGGTCGCTTTCGAATCAGCGCCCCAACCGATAATTCCCAACCCTAAAGCGACTAATAAAGCCAGCACCGCCAAGATGAGCGTTACATAAAGCAATGTCGGTTTTTTTTCTTCACTTGCTTTGAATTGACGCCTAATCTTATCCAAATCAGTATTCAGTTGTGATAAGTTCTCATCCAAACTCGCCAAATTATCCGAAAGATCAACATCTGAAATCCGTAAATTTAATGTCTCAACTCTATTCTTTAAATCATTCACTTGTTGTCCGGAATCGGACTGAAATGCCTGAAATTGACTTTCCGTAATATAAGATTGATCCGGCGGTGACGGGCTGGTTTGCTCTACGTTGCGCTCACCCTCCGGTTCATCTTCAACAACTTCCTCATCCTCTGCAGAAATATCAAAATCCGCCATCAAGTCATCATTTTGTACTTCTTCAGCCAGCTCCGGCTCACTTTCTAACAAGGCCCCATCCGGCTCTTCCAAATCTTCTGGGTCTTCAAATGTCGTATTCTCGGTCTCCTCTGCATTCGCTTGTTCGCTCGCAGCTTCATCATCTGCATCATCTGCATTCAGAGCCGCCAACAAATCATCTGCATCGTCGCCAAATTCATCAATCTCATCATCAACATCGCTATTGTCTACCTCCTCCTCACTTACCGGCTCTTCCATGGGAGTATCAATCTCAGCAAATTCATCTTGTTCATCGGCTACATCGTCAAAAGCATTATCCATTAATAATCGATCAATGGCGTCTTCATCGTCTAACAATGAATCCTGTTCCGCATTTTGAGCCTCAATCTCCGTTTCATCCAACATTGAGTCTAAATCAGCACTCAATTGTTCAATTGCCTGTTTATTATCTTCTGTGGAGTCCGCCATTTTTTTTACCGAATCAAAATTGATTAATAAATAAGGTTTACATCTGCTCGTAAATTTTTAAAAATAAACAATATTCCAGAATTGAGTTATTAATAATTATAGCTTTTCAATATTAATTGTCGGCCTGAAACGATATTTCTTAAATAGCTCGCGTTATCTTTTTGTATAGTGATAACTCGACAAAGAGAATGCCTGATAAAAACAACAACAAAATACACATCTAATGCAGCTAGCAATTACGGCTTTAGGCAAAAATACGATTTGCTCACTGAATGACATTTTGTCAGTGATCAATAACTGCGGCTGCAGTATCGTTGAACTCAAAACATCTAACTTATCCCGCGCATCATCTTTGTATTTATTGAGTGAGGGTGATTGGAGCCAAATTGCCAAACTTGAACATTTACTTGAAAGTTTGAGTGATCGTCAAGAAATTCAAATACAAACCTTCAGACCCATTGTCGATGAACGAATTTCAAATGAAGGCATACCCTACAAATTGGAGACGGTCTCGTTATTTCGTCATGACATCGTTCAGGACTTAATTACTTTTTTACATAGCCGCAACATTTATGTTGAAGAAGTTTTCGCCAATCGCTATCA
Organism: Methylococcaceae bacterium; assembly: GCA_006844585.1. Lineage (GTDB taxonomy): Bacteria > Pseudomonadota > Gammaproteobacteria > Methylococcales > Methylomonadaceae > Methylomarinum. The sequence goes on from SPJM01000340.1 coordinate 31,104, forward strand.
AGCCGCCTATTTTCAAAGCCCTGTGTTTTCAACTAAGTTCATTATTTCAATACCGGCTGAAATCCGAATATTATCATTTCGGGAAGAAATTCTTGATTTTTGCGATAATCTAAATTTGGATGCTATTATTGAACCTATTAAACATTAAAGTATTATGAGCACCGTAACATTACAATCAACAATACCCGACTTTGAAAGCCCGGCAACCGGCGATCAATCCATAAAACTTTCCGATTTCCGCGGCAAAAAGGTCCTTCTTTATTTTTACCCCAGAGATAATACGCCAGGCTGTACTCAAGAGGGCAAGGATTTTGCTGCAAATTACCCGCAATTTGAACAACTTAACACTGTTATTCTCGGAGTTTCGCGCGACAGCGTTAAAGTGCATGAAGGATTTAAATGCAAACACGAATTCCCTTTCGAACTACTCTCGGATAAAGATGAATCGCTATGTCAATTATTTGATGTGATCAAAATGAAAAACATGTACGGAAAGCAGGTGCGCGGCATAGAACGCAGTACTTTTTTAATTGATGAGGAAGGCAAACTGATCCATGAATGGCGAAAAGTAAAAGTAAAAGTCCATCTCGAAGAAGTTTTACAAAAGCTTAAAGAATTAGGCTCTTAAGTAATTCCTTTTTCACGACAACAACAGTTGCGCCAGGGTGTTCTTTCAAAGATTTTGCCGATAACAATACCGAATAGAACCTACACTGCGATCTTTGACGCGAACACCCGGCCGCAACGACGAATAAAAGCCTTTAATACATAATCTTTTTATCATCCATGCTCGGCCAAGCCGATAACACCGCTTTGACCAAAGTCGCCAAAGGAATAGCGAAAAACACCCCCCAAAATCCCCATAAACCGCCAAAAAATAAAATTGAAACAATGATGGCGATCGGATGTAAATTGACCGCTTCAGAAAACAATAAAGGCACCAACACTACGCCGTCTAAAGCTTGAATAATCGAATAAGCGATCACCACATACATAAAAAGATCGCTGGACACTCCCCATTGCAGATAAGCAACCGCCAACACCGGAAAAGTCACCAGGGTTGCGCCGACGTAGGGAATCACAACCGACAAGCCCATTAACACCGCCAACAACATCGCATAATTCATACCGATAGCCTTATAAGCGATAAAGCTGACCAGCCATAAAATCAAAATCTCCAAAAATTTGCCGCGCACATAATTACCGATTTGCACATCGACTTCCCGCCAAACCCTCATGGTTAAATGTCTATCTTTAGGTAAAAATTGACTGAACCAATCTATTAACAAGCATTTGTCCTTCAGAAAGAAAAAAACCATCATCGGCACTAAAAATAAATAGACGATAGCGGCCACGACCCCCACCACCGATGCAGCCGACACCGAAATCAACTCCTGCCCATAGTCTATCAATTCTTGTTGCACCCGCGACATAAAATCATAAATACCACTCTCGGTAAAAAACTGCGGATACATCACCGGCAATTTCATGATTTCCTGTTGAGCGCTTTTGATTAAGCGCGGAATATTTTCTACAAACTGAACTGCTTGTCCGGATACCATCGGCATCAGCACAAATAAAATGAAGCCCAAAGCCGCCATAAAGCCGAAAAAAACGATATAGACCGCCGGCATCCTCGGAATGCCTCTTTTCTCAACTTTAAGAACCAGGCCCTCTAATAAATAGGCTAAAATAATGGAAGCGAGAACCGGCATCAACAAACCGGACAATGAATAGATGAGCACGGAACCCACCAAAAGAAATACTGCTAAAACGACTGCTTGAGTATTGGGTAGAAAACGTCGAAAAAACTCTCGAATAAACTCGAAATTGGAAAAATCGGTTGGTGTAGACATAAAAAATTATTTTGGCTGGTTATTGTTATTTTTATCGTTGGTATACTAAACCAGCCAACTTAAATTTTATATGTTTTTTTAAATATCTTGAAGGATAGGGACTCTTTCGACTTGGCCGCCCCCATCATCAACAATGTTAAATCTTAATTAAAACCGCTCAATTTAAGCCATAGTAAATAACTTATTAAAGTTTGCAATTTCGAGAATTTTTTTCACTTCCGGCTTTGCATTCTTGATACTGACGGAACTTCTTTGCTGACCAACTTTATCTCTTAAGACTAATAACATTCCTAAAGCCGAGCTGTCCAGATAATCAGTACGACTTAAATCCACTTCAATTTCTTTTATATTCGGCCCAATGCTATTGGTTGCATCGCGAAACTGTTGATGCAATCCGAAATCAAAACGACCGCTGACGGTAATAAAAAACTTGCCGGCTACCGCATCCGTTTTTGTTTCTACACTCATAACTATTTTCCTAAATAACTAAAATAAATCGACTTCACCCTCTTCCATGGATGACTGTGACACTGCTTTGTTCTCTCGATCCAGCCACTGTTTACGCATGTCCTGTAATCTTTCTTGACCTTGTTGTAATTCAGTCAACCAATTGTCGGAATCAGTTGTCTTAAAAACGCCTAATCCGATTCGCGCTTCGTCTCCCAGCGCTTTAAAATGACGGGTGCTGGAAGACAAGTATTCAACAATTTGTCTAGCCATATCTTCAAATTGCAAACCTCTGACGGCGCTATTCACGCTACTGTCTATTCGCTTGGTAATTGATGAAACTTGATTCAGCTTTTCAGCGACAGCCTCATTCATCAATGAAATATCCGCCATCATTTTATCCAAATTGGCCTTTGAATTAATAGACACCGTCATATCTTTTGACGCCATCCCCTGAATCATTGATTGCGCCTCACGAATATTATTTTTCGAAGCAGTCACCACTTGACGTATTTCCTCGCTGAATTTATCGGAATTTTTTGATAGACTGCGCACTTCATCAGCAACAACCGCAAAACCTCTACCCGCCTCACCGGCTCTGGCCGCCTCAATCGCCGCATTTAACGCCAATAGATTAGTTTGGTCGGCAATTCCCTGTACATCGCCTAGCAACTTTTCAACTTGGCACATATGGTCATCTACATCTTGTATAACAGCGACCATTTCCATACTTTGTTTGCTGATTTGCAAAATATGTTCGACAAAAAATTGTAAAACGTGATCCGTTTCAGCAGCAAAGCTGCTGAAATTGAGTCGCTCGCTATCCTGCTCTTCTTGATCTAAATCGGACAATAAACCATAGACTAACTGGGTTTGCGAAGACGTTAAGGCATGCAAACCGCTAAAACTATCCGACATGGTCACCACCGCGTCGGCAAACACAGCTTTCAACTGGCTCAATTCATACTGAAAATTATCCACTTCCTGTTCAATGCATTCTTCCAAGGTGCAAACATAGTTTTCCAACATTGCATTGATCTGTTCCTGTCTTTGAGCAGCATTGTCATCATCTTTCGGTTCCGGACGGTCTACATACAGCAATTGCATGACCCAAGCCAGCGCGATTATCGGCATGGCTATCCAAAAAACCATACTCACAGGAAAAAAAGCAGCCGCCGAAACTATGCTCGTTATCAATAATAAAGGCAGCTGAATTTTTTTAATTATCTCAAGCATAAATAAATCATTGATTCAATGCCAATACCTGTTCGGCAATTTTCCCCAAATCCAAAACATGATCAGCTGCGCCGAGTTTATAAGCTTCGCCCGGCATTCCCCATACCACGCTACTGGCCTCATCCTGGACTATATTTACAGCGCCGGCGTCATGCATTTCTTTCATCCCTTGCGCGCCATCCGCCCCCATTCCGGTTAACATAATGCCTATTGCATTACTGCCGACATTTTGCGCCACAGACCTAAACATCACATCAACCGAAGGTTTGTGGCGATTCACCGGCGGCCCGTCATTCAATTTACAAATATAGCGGGCGCCGTCCCTTTCTACCAGTAAATGTTTATCCCCCGGCGCAATATAAATATTACCGGGTAAAATTTGTTGTCCGTCAACAGCTAAAACAGCCTCCATTTCGGTGGCGTCATTCACATGTTTAGCAAATGATTGACTAAAAGCCGCCGGCAAATGTTGCGAAATCACAATAGCGGGACTCCCCGTCGGCAAATCTTTCACAAAAGCTTTAAAGGCCTCGGTTCCGCCGGTTGAAGAACCGACTGCAATAATTTTATCGGTCGTTGAAAAATGTTTTTTAACCGGAGAAGCTTGAATCACCACATCCGCAGAATGCTTACCCTGGCCGGCAGCTGATTTAACTGCGGATGAAACGGGTTTAGCCTTACCTTCATAGACTTTGACTTCAGCATTTGCGGCCATGATGACCTTGGCGATAATTTCTTCTGCATAGTCATTTAATGTATTGGAAACATCGATTGTTGGTTTGGCGACAAAATCAATCGCGCCTATTTCCAAAGCCTCCAAGGTAATTTCAGCGCCTTTTTCCGTCAACGTCGAAATCATCACTACCGGCATCGGCCGCAAGCGCATTAAATTTCTTAAAAAAGTCACTCCATCCATACGCGGCATTTCCACATCCAAGGTAATTACATCCGGATGTAATTGCTTGATTTTATTGCGAGCAATTATTGGATCCGCTGCAGTTCCTATGACCTCTAATTGCGCAGAAGCACTGAAAATTTCAGTCAGCATTTTTCTAATCAGAGCCGAATCATCTACGATAAGCACTTTGATTTTTTTCATTATTTAACCCTAAAATAATTCCACATCGCCTTCAACAGGCGCATCTTTAATACTCGATCTGTACTGAGTCTCTCTGATCACGATCGTTTCATTATGAAGATCTTTGATTTTCTTCATTTGAACCCGACCGGTAGCCGGATAATAATTTACTTTTCGCGGGTATATGTCCCCTAAATCATGAGAAACCAATTTTAAAGCTTCGGTATCCACATATTCCAATACAAAATCGACATTTCTTTTACCCACATCGCCCATTGACGGAATTATCTTTCCACCTCCAAACAATTTCACCTCAATATTTTTTCGTTTACCGCCATTATGCAAAATATCGTTTATTAAATGTTCCATCGCATAATTTCCGTAACGGGTGGCGTTCCCCACAACCGCTTCCGCACCCGCCGACAATCTATGTTCAGTGGTCTCGGGCAACATAAAATGATTCATTCCGCCAATACCTAGAACTGAATCGCGTATACAAGCGGCAATACAAGAACCCAAAACCGTTGTTACTAACTCATTTTCTTTGGTGACATAATATTCGCCCGGCAACAGCTTGGCGGCGATAAAATTATGTTTTCCATCCCAATATCGTCTGATGTGTTCGAAACCCTCAAGCGGAGGGCCTGGCATTTCCCTGTTCAAAACGAATCCCCCTAGACTTTTTTGTAAATTGTGTTTCCTATCAGTTTCAAACCGGTATCCAGTTGATGTAACGATTCTGAATGCCCAATAAATAAATGAGTCCCAGCAGGTAATAATTGACTATATCGGTTTGCTAAAGACTCTTTAGTCACTCTGTCGAAATAAATTAAAACATTACGACAAAAAATAAAATCGAATGGACCTTTTAACGGCCAATCCTGCATTAAATTTAGCTGCTTGAAGTGTATTTTTTCCTGTAATTCTCTATTGACTTTGGCCTTGCTCGCATTAAGGCCCTTCCCTTTTTTAAACCATTTTTTTAAATGATTATCCGTTAAACCGGTTAATTGATCTTTAGTATAAATACCGTTGGAAGCGGTTTGCAACACATTGGTATCCAAATCGGTTGCTAAAATCTTGATCTCCCAGTCATAAGGCACATTTTCGAGCAAGGTCATTGCGATAGAATAAGGTTCTTGCCCTGTAGAACAACCGGCAGACCACACTTTAATCTGTTTGCTTGTCCTGTTATGATCCAATAATTGCGGAATCACCGTGTCTTTTAAATATTCAAAATGATGATTTTCCCGAAAAAACGAGGTTAGATTGGTCGTGACGGCATTAATAAACTCAGTAAACTCCAGATCCGGGTTGTCCCTTAAAAACTGACAATATTCTTTAAAGTTTTTCAATCCAAACATCCTAACCCGTTTAGATAACCGCGAATAAAACATATCAAACTTATCGTCAGGAACCAAAATACCGGAATGTTCATTGGAAATTTTCCTCAGCTCATTGAAATCATCCCAAGTAAATTCAAACTCTCGTTTCTTTTCAATCACCGTTGTTAATCCCTGTTAAATGTTTATTGCTAACGAAAAAACCCCGCCCCGCCGGCAGATTCCAATTCCAACATAGCGGAAAGACCTAATAAGTCAGCCGCCTCAATAAAGCGCTCCGAAGGAAAATCAAAAGACACTTGTTTATGTTCATGAATCGCCGATTGTTTCAACACGATCAACAACTGCATAGTAGCGGTATCAATAGAAGTCACATCAGAGGCATCAATTTCAATTTTATCCGTTTTCTCAAAAAGAGTAGATAAATCTTGATGTAATTCAGTAACGTTTTGTATATTCTGTACCGCTTTCAACATTAAAGGCGCCGCTTTTTCTTCAGCATTTTGCGCAGCGATCCCTTCTTGCGGCTTTTCATGTTCCGAATCCTCACTTACCGCCTCCATCTTCTCCGCAACATCATCAACTGTTTGTTCATTTTTTAATGATGTCGATTGCTGTTGCCCGCCGCCGTCTTCATCCATCCATGCCAAAGGATCAACCCCAATCAAATTATTCTCTTGTTTTTCGGCCATTACATCACCTTACCTTCAATAAAGTCTCTCGCCAATTGCCTAAAATCTCTCGCCGACCGGCTTCCGGGCTTATACTCCAAAACCGATTTGCCTATACCCGGGCATTCAGCCAATAAAGCCGCTTCCCGTATAACAGTGGGTAAGATCTGATTCGGAAAATGCTTCATTAATATCGCCAATACTTCTTTAGAAATTCTGCGAGTCGTATTAAATCGAGACAAAACCAATAATTTTTGATATTGCTTCTGCAAAGCTATTTCAAATTTCTTGATCGTCGCCATCATATGCGACAACCCTTGCAAAGATAAATAATCGCCGGTCATGGGTATCAAAATTTCGTCGGTGGCGAACAAGGCGTTGGCGACTAATACCCCGGATGATGGCGGACAATCAATAAACACAAAATCTTGATCATCAAATTGTCCATCGAAAGCTTGACGTAATAAATCGCCTCGTTTCGCACCGCCATCCGATAACTGTTCAATTTCCTGTAAACGCCGCCCGGAAACGACCAACTGTAAGTTATCTTTAATAGAAAGCAGGCAATTTTCCACACTTTCCTCACCCAACATCACCGCATCAATGCCTTTAAGCTGCTTAACTGCCGGAATTCCTAAAGAAACGCCCAAATGTCCTTGGGGGTCCAGGTCAATCACCGTTACTTTAAAACCCATATCCGCCAAAGCATAAGCAAGGTTGGCCGATGTCGTCGTTTTGCCAACGCCTCCCTTCTGATTCAACACTGCAACGACTCTCAAAGCCACATCAAAATCCTTCTAAACCTTCAAACTCATTCGGATCCAATAATTTATCCACATTTAACAACATTACCAATTTTTCGCCGGTGACATACATACCGCGCATATAGCGGGTATCAATTTTCGATCCTAAATTCGGCGAGTCTTTTATCTCGTTTAACTTAATATCCAACACATCTGAAACCGCATCCGCCACAATGCCCATCACATGCTTACCGCTTTCATTTTCAACGCACAACACAATTACCACAGTCACTGGTGAATAATCCGTTTTTGTCATATTAAAGCGTTCCCGCAAATCGACTATGGGTACAATCGCCCCGCGTAAGTTTAATGCGCCTTTAATATAATCCGGCGTATTCGGAATATCTCTAACCGGCTCCCAACCTCTAATCTCCTGCACTTTTAAGATTTCTAATCCATATACCTCACTTTCCAATTCAAAAGTCAGGAATTGTTCAACGCTTCCTGTTGTAACGGTTTCGTTAGTCATAATGTTACCTACTGAGATTCCAGTGATACCCTGTCGACATTTAAAACTCCTCCCATTCGTCGTCATGGGATGAGCTGAAGTCGTTGCTCATACTCGCGCCTGTTTGACCACTCGCTTTAGCCTCAGCCACTCTTTCTACAACACCGCCGCTGCTCGCAGCAGGCGCATTCACTGGAGAAGCCGTCGGCGCTGAAGCCATCTGACCACCTCCGGAGGCTACTTTAAAAAACGCCAGTAATTGAGCCATATTATTAGTCTGGTCGCTCATTGAAACGCTGGCGGCAGATGCTTGCTCCGCTAACGCCGCATTTTGTTGGGTGATCTCATCCATTTGCGCAACCGCCTGATTGACCTGACCTATCCCCGCCGATTGCTCGGCGCTGGCGGCGGCAATTTCAGCCACAATATCGCCGACTTTTTTTACGCCGCTCACAATTTGATCTAAAGATTGCCCGGTTTCATTAACAAATTCGGTGCCGGTTCTCACTTTCTGCACGCTATTTTGAATCAATTCTTTACTTTCTCTGGCGGCTGTTGCGCTACGTTGCGCCAAATTCCTCACTTCGGTCGCTACGACTGAAAAACCGCGACCTTGCTCGCCTGCTCTTGCCGCCTCCACCGAAGCGTTCAATGCCAACAAATTAGTTTGGAAAGCAATTTCATCAATCACACCGATTATATCGGCGATTTTATTACTGCTTTCATTGATTTCCTGCATTGCTGAGACCGCCGAATTCACCACGCCGCCGCCTTGTTCAGCCAGGTCTCTGGCGTCATTGGCTAAACGATTCGCTTGTTGAGCATTGTCTGAGTTATTTTTTACCGTGCTGGTCAATTGTTCCATGCTGGATGCGGTTTGTTCCAGATTCGCCGCCTGTTGTTCGGCGCGTTGCGACAAGTTATTATTGCCGCTGGCGATTTCCTGAGAAGAGTTATTGATAAAATTCGATGCCTCTAAAACTTGAATGAACACACTACTCAATTTATTTAAACTGGTATTAATATCTTCTTTACAAGTCGCAAATGTTCCTTGATAGTTTTTGTTAATTTCTCGAGTCAAATCACCTTCAGCGACTCCGCTCATCACATAAGCAATTTCATTAATCACTTGTTCAACCACATCAGCCAAATCATTAATGCCATTGCTCAAGACCGCGAAAAAGCCTTCCTTGTCCGCCATATCGATGCGGCTACTCAATTCGCCCGCTTTAACTTGATTGACAATATTATCGATTTCGTTCTGAACCCTCACTTCATTAGTTCTATCGATCCATTCAACAGCAGTGCCCAAACGCACATCCCCATCAATAACCGGCGTCGCAATCACTTTCATATGGCGTCCGCCTATCAGCATTTCCGCTTCCAGAGTCTGCTTTAGATTATCCAACATCGAACGTTGATGAGCCGGATTTTTATGGAAAATATCGATATTTGTACCTATTAAAGTATCAGCGTTAAATTCCGGCAAATCTTTTCTAAAGTCTTGCTCATTTCTTTTAAACAGCTTTTTTGCAGACTCATTCATATAGATGATGTCATAATTGGCATCAGCCATCATAACATTGCCGGTAACCTGATCCAGCGCTTGTTTAACGCGACTGGAGGCGTTAGCGGTTTCCTTGCTAAACGCCAAATCGGAATTTAATTTAACCTGCATAGCATATAGAGATCGCTTAAAATCGCCGATTTGATCCAACCTGTTCAAATCAAATTTGTTACGGTAATAACCACCGGCCAATGCATAAGAAATACCAATGGTTGTTTCCAAAGTATCGTCAAATAGTTTAATAAGTCTATAACCCATCCAGGATGCAGCCAATGTCAACAAAGCAACGCCGCCTAATATCGGATAATTTTGCTGTTGAAAAAGCTGATACATGAAGAAAAAGGCGGGAATTAAAAAGCCTATAGCAATTGCTAAGCTTTTTTTCTTAACGCTCATTTCACTCAACCGTTTCATCAACAACGCCAATCCTTTAGGCCGCATTTCCACTTCTTTAGCGTTTAATTTAGCGTATAAGTCTTCAGCTTGTCGTATTTGTTCGCGACTGGGCGCATAACGCGCAGACAAATATTCGGAAATTTTTCCATCTTCATAAACAGGAATAACATTGGCTTCCACCCAATAATAATCGCCGTTTTTGGTTCTATTTTTGACACACGCAGTCCACGGATCGCCTTTTTTTAAGGTTTTCCATAAATCTTCAAAAGCGGCTGGCGGCATATCCGGGTGTCGTACTATATTATGGTTGGAACCAATCAACTCTTCCCGACTAAATCCGCTGATATCCACAAAGGCATCATTCGCATACGTAATAACTCCTTTTAAATTAGTTCGGGTAACCAAAATCGTCCCTTTTTTCATATGGACTTCAGTATCCGTAACGGGATGATTAATTTTCATATTTCTCTCCTAAGCAACCCACAAACGACTCTATTCAGTTATTGCTTCAAATTAAATTCTTATTCCAAAGTTGAGTAAAACCCCAACCTAACAATTAATGGTATTGATCCTGATGATCTTCATGCAGTTTTTCCAACTGTAATAATTTAGCGACATCCAATAACATCACCATCCGTTCATTCACGGAAACCAAACCATTGATAAACTCGGTGCTGACTTTAGCGCCGAAATTCGGCGCATTTTGAATTCGACTCAATTCCACATCAACAACATCGGAAACTGCGTCTACCACAACCCCCATAGTCCGATTAGTCGCCTCAACTTTCGCTTGTAAAATCACCACGACAGTCAAGGGGTTGTATTCTGCATGACCTAAACCGAACCGCTCTCGAAGATCAATAATAGGTACGATAGCGCCGCGCAAATTAACCACGCCTTTTTCATATTTGGGCACATTCGGTATTCTGGATACCGGCTCCCAACTGCGAATTTCCTGAACCCTGAGAATATCAATACCATATTCTTCGTCGCCAAGGGAAAAGCTTAAAAACTGACTACTGTTATCCAGTTTTTTATCTTCCGTCTGTGTATTTGTAGTATCTTCAGCCATGTTAAACCTGATCTCTTACTGATTGGATAAACGAACCAGACCGGGTATATCCAAAATCAATGCAACCGACCCGTCTCCTAATATGGTCGCCCCTGACACTCCCTCTACTTTACGATAATTGGCTTCCAACGACTTAATCACGACTTGTTGCTGACCCAGCAAATCATCGACAAAAAGCCCGCAACGCACCCCTTGGCCTTCAACTACTACGACTAAGCCATCCATTAAATTGGTTCTTTGCGCCGACTCCACCTGAAAAATTTCATGCATCCGAACAATGGGTAAATATTCATCCCGTAGCAGAAAAGTTTCACCTTTACCCGCTACTTTATTAACTTGGTCATCAGTGATATTTAAGGATTCAATGATCGAACCTAAGGGTACGATAAAACGTTCATCACCCACAGCAATTGACTGCCCATCCAAAATTGCCAGGGTCAATGGTAAATGGATTGAAATCGTAGACCCTTTCCCCAGCTCGGAAATGATTTCAATATTACCGCCCAAAGTTTGAATATTTCTTCTGACCACATCCATGCCGACGCCTCGACCGGAAACATCGGTTAATTGTTCGGCCGTCGAAAAACCTGGCATAAAGATCAATTCATAAGTTTGTTTATCGGTTAAGATAGCGTCTTCTTCAATCAAACCTTTCTCAATAGCCTTAGCGCGTAACTTCTCTTTATCCAGGCCTTTGCCATCATCCACCACTTCGATAACGATATTGCCACCACGATGATAAGCCTCCAAAATCACCGTGCCGTTTTCAGGCTTACCCGCCGCCAAACGCTCAGCTGGCATTTCGATGCCATGATCCAAACTATTTCTAACCAAATGCACCAACGGATCGCTGAGCAATTCAACCACGGTCTTATCGACCTCGGTCTGCTCTCCAACTAATTTCAAATCAATTTTTTTACCTAATTTGGTGCTTAAATCGTGCACCAAACGGGGAAAACGACTGAACACGAAACTGATCGGCAGCATCCTAATGTTCATTACGCTTTCTTGCAATTCCCGAGTGTGTCGTTCTAATTGGGATAAACCGTTCTTCAATTGATCCAGCTTATTGATTTCAAAATGCTCGCCGACCAAACTCAACATAGATTGAGTAATCACCAACTCGCCAACCATATTAATTAAGGTATCGATTTTGGAAGTATCGACTCGAATAGAGCCGGAACTTTTGTTATCTTTGCTTTTACTATCGGATTTAACGGTCGGCTTTGTCGTCTTGTTAACATCCGTCGGCGCATCAGCTTTAGCCGCGACCGGCGTCGGCTGTTGTTTAACAGCTTCCACTACCGGCTCTACATCAATGGCTTGCGCTTCAATATAATCCCCGTTCTCATCCCTTAACGGACTAATCGCCATATCACATTCATCTTCAACCCAATCGAAAATGTCGTTAATCTCGGATTCCTGCACATCGCCTTTCAGTATTAACTTCCATGATAAATGGCAATCTTCCGGCTCTATCTCATTTAAGGATGGCATTCCCCTGAAATCGACAGTAACCTCTAAATCGCCCAATTCGGATAATTCACGAAAAATGCGCACCGGATCATTGCCCGTCCTTAACATCCCCAAATGCGGGCTGAAAGCAATCTCCCAACCTGGAGACGCGCCTGGATCGACACTTTCTTCAACAACCTCAGCAGCAACTTCAACCGGCTGAGCCAACGCCCCGCCGCCTTGAGCCAATTCTTTTTCCAGCGCCTGCTGATGCTCGCTAACTGTTTCTACGTCTATATCAGAATCATCTTGAATAGCGGTCAACATTTCCCTTAAGCAATCCACCGATCCCAACAATACATTCACAGCCGCCTGAGTGACTTGGCGACGTCCATCACGCATTTCATCCAATAAGGTTTCCATGACATGGGTAAAATCAGAAACTGCGGTAAAGCCGAAGGTACCGCTTCCACCTTTAATGGAATGAGCGGCGCGAAAGATGGTATTAATCACCTCATCATCGACATCACCCATATCCAAGTTGAGCAATCCTGATTCCATGGCGTCTAATCCTTCGAAACTTTCCTCGAAGAAAACCTGATGAAACTGAGCCATATCTATTGACATAGAATCACCTGCATGATTTGAAGTTCATAGGGATCACTGGCCGCTAGCCCAGCACTTTTTTGATCGTTTTTAACAACTGATCGGGATTAAAAGGCTTAACAATCCAACCGGTTGCCCCGGCAGCCTTACCCTCTTGCTTTTTATCCATACCGGATTCAGTCGTTAACATCAACATCGGCGTGAACTTATACTCCGGTAATTGACGTAACTCTTTAATTAATGAAATACCGTCTTTATTCGGCATGTTGACATCGGTCACCACACAGTCAAACTTTTGTCCTTTTGCTTTATTTAAAGCATCAACACCATCAACAGCCTCTACCACGGAATACCCTTCACCTTTTAATGTGAAAGAAACCATTTGCCTCATAGAAGCAGAATCATCAACCGCAAGAATACTCGCCACAACTATCTCCTATTATTTAGTTAATGAATAATCTCTCGAACAATGTGTTCTTTAAGTTGATTACAAGTGTAGTTGATTAATTTTTTTTAACAGGACAAATCGTTATTTTTTTGACGCTGTGCAAAATTTTTGTTGAAAAAATCAGCAATAGGGTATTTTTTTGTCGCTGGATAAATGTATGTAAAAACCATTTCCATCTAAACCAGACAGAAATACTTTTATTATCATTGCTTTAGAAATGCCGACTTCCGATACGGAAATGGATAAGAATAGAAAAAATGGGCGTCTGCTCGCCCGCTGCTGAATGACAGGATGTTAAATTTATTGATAAATTGAGCGTTCTAACTTTTTTGTAAAGAATAATACCCCTATTTGCTTAACTTAATAATACTGCTTGTAGCAGTCGTCGACTCCTTCAGTCGCCATAAGCAAATCAACAACACCACGCCCAAAATTAACAACCCGATCTGTAAGTGCAAACGCCCGGCCAACATGAGGATGGACAAGCTGAAAGTCAACCCGATTAATAACATCGCCTTTTTTTTGGCGCTGCGGTTAATTGAACGCGAAGTTTCCCATTCTGATAAAGTCGGCCCGAAAAAACGATTATTCAGCAACATTTGATGAAAACGCGGGGAACTATTAGAAAAACAGGCGAGCGCCAAAATCAGAAAAGGCGTGGTCGGCAATAAAGGCAATACCGCCCCTATCGCCCCCAATACGACAAAAAAAACCCCAAACCCTAACAGCAGATAACGCTTAATTTTTTGTCTCATTTCACTCTTCTGCACAATCCGCGCAAACCCCATGTAATTCCAGCTGTTGCTTAGCCAACGAAAAACCGGTTTTTTCAATACTGGATTTTAGTTCAGAAACCAGTTTATTGGAAATACCCACTTCTTTCACCCGATGACAGCGGACGCAAATCAAAAATTCGGGCGCTTGATGATCATGTTCGCACAGCAAATGCGAACAACAAAGATATTGATTTATAGTCGTCAATTTATGCACTAACCCGGCTTCCACCAACATATCCAGAATCCGATACGCCGTCATTGAAGACAAAGCATCATCATTCTGAACTTGGTATTGATCGATAAGTTCATAAGCGGACATCGGCTAAGCCGATTGCAATAACAATTTAAACCTGTCCCGGAATCTGCAAATCGACGCTATCGCGATAAAAACCATCTAAATGCCAAGCCAACATTCCCTTAGAACCTTCCAGCTTGAACGCCGAAGACTTTCCTTCATTAACAGTCTGGTAACGTTGTTCAAACGCACCGCTGATCAAACCATCAACCGGTTGTTCCGGTATCCTGTTATCAATCACATTCACCACCCCGCACCAAATGATTGGGTATGTATGCCGGGTTCATTTTTCAAGGTTTCGCCTAAAGTCGCCGGCCTTACGCCTCAACGCGTCGCCTTGTAACACGGAAACCGGCAACGCGGTATTTGTCGCCGATAGTCTTTGAGAAAAGGAAGCATCTACCTGAGTTTGATAATTATTTCCATTCGGATATGCGTTCATGAAGAACCTAGCGTTGAAGATAATAATTTTTCCAGAACGTGTTGGGTAGCGCCTTGATTACGTTTTAGAAATTCGCCGCCATTTGCCTTCAACTGTTTTCGATAAAGCGCATCCTGATACAAATGATGGACTGTATTGAACAATTCCGCTTCGTCCCGACATTGAACGCTGGCTTGATCTGCTAACACGTTTTCGGCGATCTCCTTAAAATTCACCATATGCGGCCCGAACATCACGGGAACATTCATTAACAACGGCTCTAAAATATTATGCCCGCCGATCGGCGTCATGCTGCCGCCGACAAAAGCAATATCGGCTGCCGCATAAAGCATTTTCAATTCGCCCATGGTATCGGCAAGATAAACATCCGTTTGATTGTTACACAATTCATCGCTGCTTCTCATCACTACTTTTAAATCCACAGTTTCCGCCAAGTTTTTAACCTCGGTGAATCGTTCCGGGTGACGCGGAACCACCAACAGCAAAAGTTCCGGAATATTTTTTTTGAGCTGCGGGTACAAGCGAAAAAAGATTTCTTCCTCGCCTTTATGGGTGCTGGCGATAATCCAAACGAAACGGCCCGGAAAGAGTTTTCTTTTCAACAACAAGCCTTGATCAATCAAAGCCTGCTCGACAGATACATCAAACTTGATATTCCCCGCCACTGTAGTTTGCTCAGGCGTCGCGCCGATTTCGATAAATCGCTGATAATCTTCCCGGGTCTGCGTCATTATTTCAGTTACTTGCGCTAACGCCGGTTTGACCAACGGGGCGATTTTTTGATACGAACTCGCCGAATTCGCCGACAAACGCGCATTAATGATGAATAAAGGCAAATTGCGCTGACCGCATTGATGAAATAAATTCGGCCAGATTTCCTTTTCCATAATAACCGCCATACGCGGTTTAAAACGATTTAAAAACCGCCGAACAATAATGGGCAAATCATAAGGCAAATAAACATGAGAAACCGAATCGCCCAAAACCGCTTTAACCCTCGCCGAACCGGTGGGCGTAGTCGTGGTGATCAGAATAGACCAACCCGGCTGTTGACTTTGTAGCAACTTGACTAACGGAAAAACCGCCTCCGCCTCGCCGACGGAAACCGCATGAAACCAAATAACGTCTTCAGGATAATCCTCTAAATATACCGCCAAACGCTCCAGCCAGCGCTTTCGATATGGCGGCGCTTTAAAGCCTCGCCAATATAGACGCAGCAACACCAACGGCAATATTAATGCAAATAGAAATGTATAGAAGACGCGCATAAAAACCCCGCTATTAACTTGGGGGCTTATTCTAACGCAATCAGCCTTAGTTCAACCACTGCATATACAAAGCCACGCCTTCTTCCACGGTTTTAAAAACGTGTTGACAGCCGACCTCGCGCAACTTAGTTAAATTGGCTTGCGTATAACTTTGGTAGCAGCCTTTTAAATGCTCCGGGAAAGGAATATATTGAATTTTGCCGCGTTGATGATAAGCCAAAACCGCATTAGCGACATCATTAAAAGTTTGCGAGCGACCGGTTCCGACATTGAAAACGCCTGAAACTGTTGGATTATCCAAAAACCAAAGATTAATATCCACCACATCGCCGACATAAACAAAATCGCGCAGCTGCTCACCGTCGGCATAACCGTCACAGCCTTCAAACAAGCGAATGGCATCGGCATCTTTTAATTGATTATTAAAGTGATAAGCCACGCTGGCCATACTGCCTTTATGCGCTTCGCGGGGACCATAGACATTAAAATAGCGCAAACCAACTACTTGCGCGGTCAACTCATTTTCTATACGACGCAGATATTGATCAAACTGAAACTTTGAATAGCCGTAAACATTCAATGGCCGTTCATATTCCAGTTGCTCGGTAAAATGCTCATCATCGCCATAAACAGCAGCACTGGACGCATAAATAAATGGAATTTTATGCGACTGGCAATAATGCAGTAAAGTTTTACTATATTCGTAGTTGTTTTCCATCATATAGCGACCATCCCACTCTGTGGTCGTGGAACAAGCGCCTTGATGAAAAATCGCGGTAATCTTTTCGGCTTGAAAAAAGCCCTGCTGCAACTTCTGCAAAAACAGGTCTCTTTCCATATAGTCGGCAATCCGGCAATCCACCAAATTCTTAAATTTGACGCCGTTGCTAAGATGGTCAACCACTAAAATATCATCGTAACCGCGCTGATTCAGCCCGACTACCAAGTTACTACCGATAAATCCGGCGCCGCCGGTTACGATGATCATTGCCGTCTTATTCCGCTTCAACCTTTACAGGTACGGTAACGACCACATCGCTATGCAAGTTGATATCGATGTCATAATCGCCGATATGGCGAATAACGCCGTCAGGCAAGCGCACTTCATTCTTTTCAACTTGTGCGCCGGTGGCTGTAATCGCTTCAGCAATCGTTTGAGTGCCGACGGAACCGAATAATTTACCCTCTTCACCCGCTTTATGGGCAATGACGACTTCCAATTTAGCAATCGCTTCAGCGCGTTTTTCCGCAGCCGCCAATTTTTCAGCCGCTACTTTTTCCAATTCTGCGCGACGCGCTTCGAATTCCTTGATTTTTTCCGCCGTCGCCGCAACCGCCTTGCCTTGCGGGACTAAATAATTTCTACCATATCCAGCTTTAATGGTGACTTTGTCACCCAAATTACCCAAATTGGCAATTTTCTCCAGAAGAATAACTTCCATCGTTTTTACCTCGTTAATCGACTTTCATCGAACTCTTGGACATAACCATGTCCGCTTAATTTGAAACAGTTTTTCGTAAATTCAACCAATTATCCAGCAAACCGTAAAGCGCCACCCCTATCGCCACATGCGGAATCATCAGCACTGTAATATAGAGAAAAGGCACCATAAAATTCGCTCTTTTCATTTTACTGAATGAAGCATGTAATGCAGCCGCGCCGATAATCAGGAAAAAAATAAACAGCAGCACTAAGAGATTTTGACTGACTTCTGCGATAACGCCATTAAGAAAAAAGGCCGCCAACATCAGAACCATAGCCAAAACAGCAATTTGCGGATGTGCTCTCAAACTCAGAAACTCTGAGCGAAAACCACCGGGGTTAAATAAAACCGCCTGCCACCAACGACCTAGAAACAAGCCGAACAACAGACCCGCCACCGAACCCGCAGCAATTCCACCGGTCATCAAACGCGACAACCATTCAACTCTCTGTTTTATTTCTTCTACCGGCGCATCCATGGCATTATCCAACACTGGCTGCACCATTTGCCCCATCAGGCGACTCCATAGCCCATAAGGATCCGGATGATAAAGATAAAACCCGATCACCCCGAGCGCGCCTAATGCAACAGCGATTTCAACCGCTACCGAAAGGTGACGACCTTCCCGAAGCACAATAGAAATCAACCAAACCGGCAACCATAAAACCAAACCATAAAGTAAGGCAAATTGATAGCTGCCCAATAGCAAAACGCCTAATAATGCCGTTGCAATGCAGGAGATAGCCAGTATATAGAGACCTTCTCCAGCGCCTCGTCTCAAAGTCACTAAAGCGACCGAGGCTGAACTTACGATACTCACCGGGGAAAAAAGCAATGACAACAATGCCAACGACGAAGCCACAGTCATGGCTTGAAATCGTCCCTGCATAATATAATTGGCCAGAAATTTCACTTTTTTTCCCGAACTGGATTATTTATTTATGCGCATCACAATAAGGCAACAAAGCTAAATAACGCGCTCTTTTAATCGCTGCCGACAATTGTCTTTGATATTTTGCACTCGTGCCGGTAATGCGGCTCGGTACAATTTTGCCTGTTTCAGTGATGTACTCACTTAATAAATCCAGGTTTTTATAATCGATTGCCACCGCATCTTCGCCGCTGAAACGGCAAGATTTTTTGCGTCTTGAACTCATGTTACGTGCCATAATTATCTCACTCAGGTTTAGTTATTTTTTTTGCTTCGGTTGAAGCTTCCGCATCTTTTTTTGCGCCGTCAGCTTTATCGCCGCCACTAGAGCTATCGCTCTCCGGAGCTTTAGTCTCAACCGGTTTATTCTCGGCTGACAAAATAATGGACGGCTCAGTAACCGCTTCTTTTTGAAGCAAAGTCATGCTACGTAAAATAGCATCGTTAAAACGAAAACCGCTTTCCAACTCATCCAATGTCGCTTGATCACATTCGATATTCATTAACACATAGTGAGCTTTATGAATTTTTTTAATGGGGTAAGCCAACTGTCTGCGTCCCCAATCTTCAAGACGGTGTATTGCGCCGGAAGCTTCTCCGATCAATGTTTTATAACGCTCGATCATCGCCGGAACCTGGGCGCT
The DNA here is from genome assembly GCA_006844585.1 of Methylococcaceae bacterium. Taxonomy (GTDB): domain Bacteria; phylum Pseudomonadota; class Gammaproteobacteria; order Methylococcales; family Methylomonadaceae; genus Methylomarinum. The sequence goes on from SPJM01000340.1 coordinate 50,370, forward strand.
TTGATCAGGATGTACTAAAAAGACAATTTCATAATGTCGCATACTTTCTCCTTTCGGGTTAACCTCTTGCCGTGTCTTAAGCGGCAATGAAGCAAGGTTTGGGCGAAACGCCCATAAAACCGCCCATTATAAAATTTATATTTAGAAAATACAATTAAGAGTCTTCGCTGACACAACAATTCTCCGTTTTATCCGGCTCATGTTCGCGACAAATCAACTCTACATCTTCACTCGACAAAGTCACTTGTACCAAATTACAAAAATAACTGCCGTCCTTTCTGCTTTCGTTATAACGGCAACTTTTGCAAATCCCAAAAGTTTTCATTTGATTAGCGGCCAACAAATTATTCAGCAGAGTTTTTAGCGCCGAAATCATTTGCTTTTCATCTTTCTCCCCAATTAATTCACAAGCGCTGATAAATTTCGGCGTAGGAATACATAAATCAACGATATTTCGCCCTTGTTCGGTTAACTTTAAATGAGTCACCCGCTTATCACGCTGATCAACCCGCTTACCCACCAAGCCTTTTTTTTCTAGAACCTTTAAGGTCTGCGACACCGTTCCCCGGGTCTGGCCTAAATACTCAGTCACCGCCATCGGCGTATCCGAATATTGATTACACAGCGATAAATAATGCAACACTTCCAACTGCACCGGCTGCAACCCGGCCTCAGCCCCGGCCTGGCGAGCATCGACCCTGAGCACTTCCCCAATCCGCTCTACATAATCATAGATTTGATTATTTCTCATATTCAAGTAGTATCGATTAAATATTATATTGACAAGACACCTCAAAAGCCGTATGGTTCACTTGTATCGAGTCGATACATAACCTATTTCTTTCATTCCGGGAGGCGCAAAATGTTCAAATTGACTATTTTATCAGCCGTCGGCTTACTTTGCCTTTCTTTACAAACAAACGCAGATCAACATCACGACAACGGCATTCAATCAAACACAAACCCAAATATCACGCCTGGCTTTGATATCGTACATGCAAAAATTTCTCTGCAAGGGAATGTCGCCACTTTTCATATGGCGGTATCCGGCGCTGCCGGCAAAAACAAACCCGGCGCCACAGGAAAACTCGCCGACAGCCATGTTTTCTCCTATGTCTGGCCGACATCCATAGATAGCTCGGAAGTCGGCTTTGAAAAAAACCAAGGGATACTCGCTTTAGCCGTCACCGCACATCCAGACTTTGATGATACGCCGTTGTTTGACGAAAACGGCGACGGTAATCTAAACAATGATGGCGATACCTGGCACAGCCATTGGGTTGTTTTAAAAAACAACGAACGATGCGGAAAGGGCGCTCTAGCGGTTGTCGATATTCCGAAAGGAAGCAACCCCAAATTACCCAAAACCTGGCCGGGACTCCCCATCCTGCTGGACAGCCCCGGATGGAACCCTATTTTGCAGCAGGAAACAATTGAAGTCCGCGTCCCTTTTGACAACATATCCGCTGTAACCCAACAACAACATGACGCCGTCACCGCCGGATTACGCGTCAATGAAAGCGTTCATGCGCCATTGCTTTGCGTGGTGAATGTCATGGATGTTGCTTCAGGCGACTTGAGCTTGCCGGGGAAAATCCAGGCTGATTAAGCCTCTTTTATCCATTTCACAAAGTAGGCGGCCTAACAACCGCCTACAAATTCTCCTCATAAAAAACCCAGCCATACTGCCAAATCGCAAAAAATGTCATGTCAACATGACACCTTTGTCAGCATTTTCCAATATCTGCCTACTGTTTCACAAAAAATACGTGCATCCTCGGCAACAAAAATAAAGCTAAAAAAAACTGAACTTTAAGCGCAAGCTTTGCCAAATGTCGCCCGCGCCCCAACCAAAAGCTTACCTCTGAAGTCTAGGGCAAAAAAACACATTAAATATAAAAATCAATAGATTATAGAGGTGGCATCATTATTGCTCTAACACTTAAGAAAGTCTGAAAACAGACAATCACTAAATGAATATATCTAACATTCGCAATATCCCTTAAAATAAGCTTAAGCTTGTAAAACCTAAAAAATTTTGGAGTAAAAAAATGAATTTTTCGAACCCGCAAATCAGGCGCATACCCGCCCCCTTAGTACTACTTTTTTCACTATGTAATACTTCTTCATCCTATGCGACGGATATTGTCTTACCCGACCCGACCAGCTTCGCCGTTTTATATGGCGACTTTTATTCCTACTCTTTACCTATTCTAGCCTCTAATTATGATATCGCCAATGGCGGCGCCATAGGCTTAGGCCCCCAAAATCCTTTTTACATCGATTCAAGTCCGGGTAAAATCAAAAATGATATCGTGCTCGGAACCGGCGCCAGCGGCCAACAACTCAACAAAAACTTTGATGGAATGGAATGGTCTTATGAGACTCCGAATTCCAGCGGCATTACATACCGCACAACGGGCGAAGCCATTGCCAATGCAGGCTTGGACCCTCAGAATGAATCGTTAACCGCCGCCCAAGACAATAAAGGCACATGGGATTCAACAATCGCTGCATTAGATACCTATTTAGGAACCGGTATTAATCCAATATTCTTTTTTAACAACAACCAAACCAACTCCGGCACGTCCCTTGATCAACAGTTAGCAATCTGGATGCAGGTGACTTTATGGAATAGCGCAGATCCCACAGGAACGGCGCCGCTGGTCTTTACCTTAGCCAACCACTGTCCCGCAGTAAATTTATGTATAGACGGTGGAGAAATTGTAACCGACGGAGGCGGCATAGTCATCGGACCGGATAAAGATCCAGCATTATATAGCCGTGGTCTTGCAGACAATTTATATCCCGCCACTGAAGTAGGAGGAGGAACCACCCCCACTTACGATGACTTCGTGCTATCAGGCGGTAAAGTGTGTATTGATGATGATGCAGGACAAACACCCGTTGATTGCAGCCTCAATATTCACGAAAGAGAATTTGACCACAACTTGGGCGCAGACCAAGCTGCTTATGCAGTTTATTCGGAAGAATTGAACAATGCTTTAAGCGAATGGCGATTAGGTAATTTAACCGATTACGATATGTTTTCAGTAGATTTTCGCTTAGGCTGCAACCCCAATCCAGGCAGTGAGAGCTACAACTGCGACGGCAGAGAACTCAATAACGGTTATGAACAAATATTTTTAGCCAGAGGCGAAATCAGCGATGTTCCACCACCACCCCGTACAATTGACGAGCCGACGCCGCTTTTTATTATGCTAATATCTGGTAGCGCTTTATTTGCAAACAGACGCTTAAAACTAAAAGCTTAACAGGCTTATTATTTCACCTTACTGAGCATCCCGAAACAAACTAGTTCCAGTTCAGTTCGGTATGCTCAGCTTTCAATAATTCATTGCTTACCTTAAGCAACTGAAGTTCTTGGCTCATTCCAGCCGACCAGTCAATAGCTTCAATGATAAATCATCCGGCAATAAAGATAAGCCGGTCGTTAACTTAACCACAAAACACATATCTTCTGAGAAATGCTCGCCTTCGCAAACCTCGGCAAGATGCGATGCGATACTGACGGCGTCCTTTTCTGTATGCAGATCTGTTAACACAACAGCCACTTGGGATAAAGATAAGCGTTCAACAAAATCGCTTTCACGCAAATTGATGCGTAAACAATTTTCCACGAAGTTGACTGCGCCCTCAGCAAATTGCTCGCCGAACATTTCAATTAGTTCCTGCTGACCTTCCAATTGAACAACAACTATTGCCGCCAAACTTTCCGAAGCCGCAGCCGCAGACAAAAACTCATTGAACGACTTACCCCCCATCAATGAGCCATTTAAAAGCTCATCCGCTGACAAGGCCACTGTTTTTTTAATCGCATCGCCCCGTTTACGACTAGCGCCGCTATCTAAAAGAATCTTAATATCCTTTTCAAAACCCGTCATATCATCCTGATAATTGACAATCTGCGCATTATCTATTTGAAAAAAACTTTCACTGTTTAACTGTCTATCTAACATAAAAAAACCCTCATTCAATTAATAAAACCGTGATTCCAAAAGTCTGAAATATATTGATCGCTTGGAAACTCAGATAAATTTGTTGCAACTTACATTTATCAACTGAGTTTGGGTTTATTGTAATGCTATGAAAAAGAGGCTCCCGCCAACTTGCTCACATTCTTTCAAAATCTTTAAACTTTAATAAAAACAATGGTATGAAGTTCACAAAATCACCTTATAAAGCGTGACTTTCTTCACATTGAAACAGGCCTCTAAGACTCCATCAGCATACGATTCAAAGGACTTTGATGATCAATCGGCAGAGACCCAATTGAAGATTGACACTGAACAATTAAGGCTTCTAATTGTTGCAATTCATGTTGACTTTGTTGGCGGTCACCATCAATAATTTGTTTAATTTCGGCTTCTGCTTGCAGCAAGGCAATGTCCACGCCTTTTTGGAGCCCTGAAACAGCGGATTTTTGCAATGAAGGTTGTAATTGTTTGCGGAGGAAATAAGGCAATAACCAACTCAGCAAAACCAACAAAAAACTATGGATGGCGAATTCCACGCCAAGATAAGACAAACCTTCTAAAGCGCTTAGATAATAGCCCCGAAAAACCTGATAACCCACCCAGCACATAGTCATCAACGGTAAAATAAATTGACAGAATTTCATTAATTTAAGAAACCAGCGTTGTAAACGGTTCCCAGGGTTAATCAAAGCCTGACGGCAAAACAATTCCGATTGCTCCCGAACATTATTTTCGATGTTGTCTCGCAAAGGCGCTAAGGCGGCTCTTAATGGAGCAGGGGCAATGCCTGACTGCGCCGCCTTGACAATTAAACCATCCACAAAGTCATTGAATCGATTAGCCGCCCATTGATCCCAAATTTGCACATCAGGTCTTGCCTTGGCGGTATCGGCATAGCTTTGCGCCAACTGTGCAATCGGCCATAAAAAGGCTTTTTGTAGCGTTGTCGAAGTTTGTCGCCATTGCTGCTGAAAATGCTTTTCAAAACCATCATAATCCTGTTCCGACAAAATACTTTGCAACGGCGTTAAATTACCCAGCAAATCCGCCGTACGCGCTTCCATACCAAGCTGCTCAAGCGCTTGCACGGTATGCCCGTTTGCCAATCCCTGCAAGTGATCAACCAAATCGGTGAATTCATCTTCCTGTTCATTTTCCAAACAAACCGTTCGAAACACAATCGGATTGGAAAAACCGGCTTTAGTCAATTGCCTTTTAAAATCATCATACTGCGCGGCAACGCCTCTATCCCATTGGTTAAGGACAAACACCCAGGCATGTTTAGCGCCCTCGGACAATAACAATTGCCAGGCTTTGTTATCCCGATAGCGTTCCGGGCTGACCACATAAAGCAACACATCGATATGCGGCAACCATTCCAAAACCAGTTTTTTATTTTCCAGCTCTACACTGTCAAAATCAGGCATATCTATCCAAATGATATTCCGGCGACTCTCATCCTCATGCCGACTGATATTAATTTTGTCCAGCGGCAAACCTTCCGGTAACTTTTGAATATTGATGGATTGATGATGATAAAGCGTCACTTCTCTGGATGTCGGTCTCTCCACGCCGGTATTGGCAATATCTTGTCCGGCTAATCGGTTTAATAATGAGCTTTTACCGACCCCGGTGCCGCCCATGAATGCGACAATCAACGGGCGCGCTTGTTGATCTTGAAACAAACTGTCCGGCGAGCGTAAGTCAAAATCCAAGATGGCTTGTAACTGCGCTGATTGCAAACGTTTTTGTAAACTCAGTTGTTCAGCCCAGTTTTTTGCCTGAGTGATTAAATCAGAGTAATCGTAAGCCATGTTTTTTCTCTTTCAAAGACTGTTCCGCATTTTGTAATTGCTGCGGAGAGATATTAAAATTTTTGTTTTCGGGAAGTTGATGAATAATTTTGCATAAAGCTAGCTTTAATTGCTGTTCAAATAACACAGTTTTCACCGTGTGTAATTGATGCTGTTTTAATTCGACTTCAGCTCTGTTCAAATACCCTCCCACCGCGCTCTCGGTTAACAGCGAGGTAACCGACAGCATGGCAGGGGTTATCACCAAATCATGTAAACCGATGCCGCCTGTGGTAATCACCAACGCCAAAGCCGCTGCATCCGTTGAGGTTCTGGCCGCCCGCAGGGTATTTAATAATACCGGCTGATCTTGCAATTTGAGATATAGGCTTCTCGCCGTCGCTTCGACATCTTGATGAAAATTTTCTTGATATTCCAAACTATGGTGTTCAAATTGGCGCAACAATTTATTTTTTTGTTTTCTTAATACCGCGCCGACATCTTTCCACCATTCCGTAGCAATCACGTCATGACCGGTTCTGTCTAATAATTGATCCGACAACTCTATCAAGACATGCTCGGCGATTTGATTCAATATAGTCACTTCATCAATCGGCGATTCCCTGCTAATCCTCTTGCCGACCCCCAGCACTTTCCGAATCGGCCAAGTCATCGCCCGGCGGGTTTTTCCCAAAACCTTAGCAATACCCGGAATTTCCAATAGATTTAACAATTCCACTAATGCTTGTTGAAATGTTTGATTGTGATGAGGATGATTTAAATAATCCCGCTGATAGTCTTCCAAAGCGCGCTCTATGCTTTGTTCAACCAGATTATGCCAACTCTCTACGGCTTCCCGCTCCACATACACCGGTTCCAACCAAAGCGGCCAATAGCTGCTCAGCAACTGCTGTAAGTTCGCGCCATGCTGCTGCCTGAGCACCCGTTTTTGCAAACTGACAAAAATGCCTTGTTGAGATGTCGGCCACTCTGGCCCGCCGCGCTGTTTGTCATAATATAAAGTTGCCACATCAGGAAACGCATCGCTGCGTACTTGCCGCCATTTATCCTGTAATGACGGCACAATGAAATCTTCACTCCCCTCAGTGAGTTTATTCAGGCAAATCAAGGTTGGTTGGTTTAATGACTCAATGATGCTCATCATATCCCAAACAGATTGATCAGCATATTTTTCCTTACTGACCACCAAAATCACAATATCCGCCAGGGCAATCGTTCGAATAACGCCTTCTTTATAGTCAGCGGCATCAATTGAATCAAAATCAGGCGTATCCCAGATCACCGATGCCGGTAATAGAGGTGACTGATTGGTTTGCTCAGACAAGGAATAACAATCGTAACGTTGCCGACTGAGTTGGTCTTTAGCCAATTGTTGAAACCGCCCGAAATAATTCTGCAACCCATTGCATTCGGCAATCGAGCGATCATGACAAAAACCATGCGGATGAACCGTGTAGCCAGCTAACGGACTAACCCCGGCCGCTTTGCTCGCCAATAACATATTTACCACCGAGCTTTTTCCCACTTGGGTCGGCCCGATAACGGCAATTTGTAATGGAAAATCTTGCTGCGTTTCTAATATATGCCCCTTACGCATAAAAGCTTCGGCATAAATCAACTGTTCAATGCGCAGTTGATATTCAATTGACTGGGGCAGTTGGTAGCTAAAATAAGCCAGAATTGATTGGTAGCGCTGTTTTAATATTTGGATAAATTCCAACATAAATGAAAAACTTGGGTTTATAATAGCCAGCTATTTTACTTTGTATGGCGAAAGATCATAATAATTTATTTGGTAACGCGCCGCGCTTTTAGGTGTCTCATATCTAAACAGCGTATTGTTACACTTTACGCCTATTTTATACCACAGAGGTTCAGATTATGAGAGTGTTAACTGTTATCCTGGCGTTAGCCATAACCGCTTCATCATTAGTCGGTTGCAGCAAGGGCAACGAAATTAACGGCAGAAGTTTGCGCACCGCCAACCGCTCAGTCAATTACATTAAAAACCGTTTGCCGGTTGAAAAACGAATTGAATTTGAAGTCTCTTATTGGTCTGTCAGAGATGATAAAAAAACCAAACAAGCGCTATTAGACGCAATCGACGGCAAAACCCCTGAGCAATTAATCGAATTAGGCAAAGAAATCTTTATAAAGCGTAAAAATGCTGGTTTGGAACTATATGCCAAATACAATAATTGGGAGGAAATGATCGCGGACTATGCCGAACAACGTAAAGACGCGGGTTCAGGCAGCGCCGAACGTAGAAACGGCAGTATTTTGTATAAATTATGATGAACCCATCATTTCTCAACCGGTTTAGGTAAAGCTTTTTGCTCCACCAATACCGATACAAATTGACTGGCTTCAAAAATCGTTTTTTCCATAATTTCAATCAATTTGCTGATATCCAGACTAATATCGACAAATTCATGCTGTAAAGCGGCTATGGCCTGCGCGTTCAAATTATGTTTTAAATATAAAACTTGATCCTGAAACGCACTCAATACCGGATGTATTCGCGCTTCGGCTTTATGCAAAGACTTGATAAGCTTGTTGTATTGGCGTTTGGATTTTTCCAATTGTTGACGGCTTTTGGAACGCAGAGTACGGTTGTTATAAAGTTTTAATTCATTTTCCCACTCAATAAACAGCGCCGAACTTACTTCTTCTATCGCCTTGATTCTGGAACCGACTTCATCGGTCTTGATGCAGCAAAAATCATATTGTTGTTTTAAGTGCCGATAACGGTACTCCAAGGATAATTCAGGCAACGACAATAAGGTTTTGAATTTATCCAAGGCGTCTTCAAATTGATCGCGACTTTCTTGTAAGCTTTCACAAGCCTGATCGACATGCACCAACACGATATCCCTTTTATGATGACCTAACAAAGATTCCCGCCCTTTATAGTAGGCGCCTTGCATAAGTTTACGAAATTCCGCTTTAAGCCTTGAATACATTAGAGTTGTTGATAATGTAATATTTTGATTGGAAAATCCGCCTGGTCTGCGAATTGCTGAAAAGCCGCATCGACCACTGCCGATTTCTGTAATTGTTCAATGGCGGCATTTTCATCTATCTTCGCGGATTTTACCAAAATCAGCTCATCGGCGCGTAATTGTATAGCTAACCAAGCCGCCAAACTATCAGAAGTCACATCCCAACTGGCGGCAACACCCGTCTGATCCAGCTCAGCCAACTCCGGCGACCAAATACTCACTGCCGCGCGCACTTTATGAAAATCCTGAGTATAAGAAAAAATCGGCCATTCCGCTTGCAGCGCATTCAACAATAGAGCCGCTTGTTGCATTGCTAAAATGGCCATCGCATGCGCCGCTCGATCATTAAACGAGAAACGATGCTGTAATTGCCGGACTTGTTCGGCCAACTCGCCGCCGCCCGGAACCAGCACAATCCTATTTGCTTTTGACAGCCGCTGTACGGCTTTAAAACAAATCGGCAATGCCTGCTTATTTGATAATAGACTGCCGCCGATTTTTGCGACAATCATGGTTGATGAAAAGTTTCCAATAATGCCAATAAAGCGCCGGCTTTATCAAAACATTCCTGATATTCATCTTCCATACGCGAATCATAGACGATGCCGCCGCCGGCCCAAAAACGTATCGTGTTGTCCGAATGCACCAGCGTGCGTATTGCAATATTAGTATCCATATTGCCGTCAAACCCCAAATATCCTATGGCGCCGCAATAGACGCCGCGCCGATGCGGCTCTAATTCTTCAATGATTTCCATCGCCCGTATTTTCGGCGCGCCGGTAATAGAGCCGCCGGGAAAACAACTTCTCAATAAATCCGCAGCGTGTTGTCCATCAGCCAGCTCACCAATAACCGTACTGACCAAATGATGAACGGTGGCATAACTTTCTATCGCAAATAAATTAGGCGCTAACACCGATCCTTTTTTACAATTTTTACTAATATCATTTCTCAGTAAATCAACAATCATCAGGTTTTCGGCTCTATCTTTGTGACTGTGAGCCAAATCTTTAATTTGTTGTTGATCAATGTCATATTCAGCGCTGCGCGAACGGGTGCCCTTAATCGGTTTGGTTTCAACATGGCCTTGCTTGACTTTCAAAAAGCGTTCCGGCGAGGAACTGAGAATTTGCAATTCCGGCAAATTGAAATAGGCGCTGAAAGGCGCGGCGTTGATTCGTCTTAATTGTTGATAAGCCAACCAGGCGTTACCCTGACATTTTGCGCTAAAGCGTTGCGCTAAATTCACCTGATAACAATCGCCCTCTTCCAAATAATTTTTTATTTTTTCAAAAGCCTGACTATACCTTTGTTTATCCATATCGGAAACCGGTTCATCCAATACGGCAAAATGATCTTGACAAAAACCTTCATCGGGCTGACTAAATAAATCCAGTAATCGATCAATAGACTGTTCTTCGGCATCATAACTCAACAAACAACTCGCTTGTTGTTGATGGTCTACAATCACCGCCCATTGATAGATCCCCACCGCCATTTCCGGTACGCTTTCACCGACTTCTGCAATAGCAGGCAACTTTTCCAAACGCCGCGCCAAGTCATAAGAAAAATAACCGACCGCCCCGCCGTTAAACGGCAAATCATCGATTGACTCCCGCCGATCGCCCAAAGCTTGTTTTAACAACTTAAATGGATCTTCTGTTGAAGTCCTTCTGACGCCGCTTTCCTCAATGGTTGTTACGTCCCCTTCGGTCACCAAGGTGCAAACTGGCTCAGCCACTAAAATATCATATCGGCCTTGCTGACTGTAAGGCGAACCGCTATCTAAAAAAATCGCCCAAGGTAAGGATTGGATAGCGGCAAACAATCTGGAACTATCTTTATGATAGGGTATAACGTATTGGGAAGGAGGGGTATTCGACATGTTTATTTATTTCGATGAAAAGAAAGCCAACGCAGCTACCGCTGCAGCCGGCGCGCAATCGGCGCTATTGATGACTGTCCCGGCATTCGATTGTTTAATAAAGTCATTATAATCCTGATATTGTAATCCTAAATCGTCAGCAATTTCCTTTGCTAAGAAACGTCCAATGCCAGCGCCGACCAAACGAGTTACTGACTGTTGCTGCGATTGCATGCGGCAAGCGTCAATGAGCTGAGTTTTCTGCAAACCTCTTAATCTTTCTGCAAATGTACGCCATAAATCAAAATCTTGTTGCTGATAATCGTACCCGATCATTCTCGACAAGCGCATCGCGCTGGCGCTCGGCGTTTTTAAACCGCCGTCAGCCGCTTCAGACAAATCATGCGCTTCGCTCAATTCTCCCGTCACGCGATATACATCCGCCGTAGTTGCGAATAATTCCGCCATCATCCCGGTCAGCCTACCTTTGAATTCAACGGCTTGCGCAATCGCCATCACCGGCGTTCTAACAATTCCGGTATAAACTAATTCCCCGCTGACTAAACGCTGGTAATCCGTCATGCCTTGCGCTTTTACTCGGCCCTCCGATAATAATAGAACGTCTGTCGTGGTGCTGCCGATATCAACTAACAAGCCATCGTCAATCTGATCGGCAATCCAACCCGCGCTGGCCAACCAATTTGCCGAAGCGATATTGACATATTGTCGGCGATCAATTTCAGCAACCCTTAGAAAGCCGGATTGTCCCGCATAAACCAACATATCTTCGTCAGCAAATTGCTGTTGCATAACGCCAATAATGGCCGCCACGCCTTGTTCCCGATCATCAAATAAATCAACCAACTCACCGGTCATTGTTACCGCATGCTTACAATACGCCTTATCAACAGCTAAATCCACACAGACTTTTTCTATCGCAGTCATCAAATAATCCAATCCCTTCCATAAAGGGCAATATTGCAAGCTGACTTTTTCTACTTCACCCCGACCATTCAATAAAACCGCTTTTAGATGAGCGCCGCCGACATCCCAGCCGACTACTGCATTAACCACTGATTTCTCCTTTGATAACTATTTCAACTTGCTGATTCTGCAATTTATCGAACTGCGGTTGCCCTGAAAACATTTTTAGCGTCTGTTCGGCAACATTAATGCCGGTGGCAGGGAAAATCCCGGCATATGAACTGGTTAATCGCGGATTAATTTCCAGCACTAACAAACCTTCTTGTTTCGAATCAATGACATCGATACCGATATAACCCCATAATTCAGGTAATGCTTCTGCAATCTGCTGAACCAGCCGCTGAATTTTTTGTAAATCATTGACTGGAATATTGACTATGCATTTCTGTAATTCAAGGCGCTTATTTTGCGCCCTAACCACTTGTTCATTACAACACAGCAACCAGGCCCGTCCATTTTTGAACAAGCAGGAAAGACTCATTGCCTTTCCTTCGATATAAGGCTGAATAATATAATCTTCAAGACAAACCAGCCTATTCATAACTTCAAAAACTTCCTGCTCTGAAGCAAGCTGGTAGCTTTGTTCACAACCGACGCCGTCTACCGGTTTTATAACAACCTTCTGTCCTGTAAACCGGTAGCTCAAACTTAAAACAGCCGTTTCAACCACCGCTATGTTATTAGCTTGCAAGCACTGTATGGTTTTCAGTTTATCACTGCAAACCGCAACCGCGCCAGGACTGGACAAACACATTTTAGCGCTGCAGGAAACAGCCAGTTTAGCTAAATCACTTAAAACGCCATCTGTTTCAGGGGCAATCGGCCAAAACACATCAAAATCACACAATCGTTGACTGATTTGCTGATAAATATCCTTATTTTCATCAGCCAACACCCTATTAACGCCTTCCGGCAACTGGAGGCGCATCGAGCGATAATCGCAATAAACCCAAACGTCTACATTCGCCAAAAACTTTATTTCCTGTAGCAATCCTTGTACCATCAACATTCCTTCATGACACAGCTCTACAGGCATTGGCTGATTAATAAAACCGCCGCCGGTGACGAACTCAAAAATCAATATTTTCACAAACGATGCAAATTATTCCGGTTATCGATTTAAAAAACGGCAGAGTTGTACATGCCCATCAAGGCAACAGACAATCTTATCAACCCGTTCAAAGTTATTTAAGCTCATCTTCTCTGATTGAGGAAGTAATAGAAGGCTTTTTCAAGCTGTTTCCATTCAAAAAAATGTACATTGCTGATTTAGACGCCATTGAACAAAACGGCAACCATAAAGCAATGATAAACAGCGTTATTAAACAATATCCTGAAATAGAATTTTGGGTAGACTACGGCGCGCAACTCTCCAGCCTTTCAGCCCAAGAAAAGCAACCCAATAAAATCATCATCGGCAGCGAATCACAAATAACTGCTCAGAAAATCCCTGATTCATCTTGCATTCTATCGTTGGATTTTAAAGACCAACAAGCGCTAGGACCCCAACAATTTTTTGAAGACCCTACTTTATGGCCGGACTATATTATTATCATGACTTTATCGCGGGTGGGAAATTTTGATGGCCCGGACTTAGAAAAACTCAAACACTTTAAGCGCCAATGTCCGCAAAAGCATTTTGTCGCAGCAGGCGGTATTCGAGGGTTTGAAGATTTATCAATATTGCGAAATTTAGGCGTCAATCACGCCCTGGTAGCCAGTTGCCTACATTCCGGAAGCTTAACTCAACAACAAATAAAAACTTTACAGCAAAAAAAATACCCCGATTAACGGGGTATTTTTCTCTTTCTCTAACTAGCTGAAATTGCTAATGCAATGTTTGCTTAGTTAGCAGCAAAAGGATGCTCAGCAGTTGCTTTAGCCGCTACAACCTCAGCAGCAGTTGGCGAACCGTTCACAGCGCGCTCAATTGCTTCTTTAGTTGCGGTATAGTTGTATTCTTGGATTTTAGCATCATCATCAGCCAACCAGTGGATGAAAACACCCACAGAGATGAACAAATCATCAGCTTCATCAGCAGGAATCACGCCATTTTCAACACTATCAGCCACAGCCATCGCAACACCGCGTTGAGCCGGTCCAAACATTTGAACAGCTTGCTTGCTACCTTTGATAGTAACTTTATTGAACATAACAGTTGCCGGCTTGACCATCAAGTTTGGCGCTACAACAGCCAACAAGCTGGAGAAACCGTCTTTGTTGTTAGTTAAGCAGTTTGCAAACGCAGACTCGCCTGCCGAACCGCGCGGTCCAATCATCAAATCAATATGCGCTACTTCGTTACCATCACCTACTAAAGACTCGCCTACACGTAAATTGTTGATTTTAGCCATTTCTTATTTCTCTCCAAAAAATGTAACAAATAAATATTTCAATTTAAAAATAGCGGATGCTATCTCTTTATTGGCAAATCCATTTATGCCCAATCAACAGATCGCTCTTATTGACCAACTGCTTCCAATAAATTAACCAGTACAGTTGCCACTGTCATATCGGCACTGGTACCCGGATTCACCCCTCTTTGTTTTAGTTCCTTATCCGCCTGATGCAAAACCGGAAGCAACAATTCAGGGTTTTCAGTTGTCATTAGGGCTTGATGAATGTCATTCATTTGCTCTATCAACCAACTTGAGTACTTCATACCATATTTCCGCTCAACATGACTATCAGGATAGCGCGATAGCAAGGCCGTATATGCTGAAACAGCAGCCCACTTCCGTTCACCAAATTTCGCGAGTGTCGAATTATACACGAAAATTGTAAATTGAAAAATATCTTTATAGATTGTTGCGAACTGGTAAGCAATTCTGTCTTTTTCACTGGCGATCTCCATCGCCTCCGTCAGCGTTACAGTGGGCTGCTGAGAAACATCTTGCGACTCCGACTCGCCTAAACCGCCAGGCGACGCCAAGGAAATCGCCTTGAACACCCAAGCCGCATCTTGCCGAGTTGTATTCGCCAATAATTTCGTCAATTCCGTCTGCAGACTTTGCCCGGCATCCAGGTTTTCAGCGACCTGTATCAAAGGGGCGCACAGTAAAACAATGCCTAAATTGGTATTACAGCCGACCGCCTCACGAGTCGCTTTAACAGCATAATATATTTTTTCGCCAAGAGAAAATTCCGGACAAGTAATGGGGTTGGAGCTAACTCGATAACTCTGCCGAAAGTCTTCCACCGTCATATCATGACCATCATGATAAACACTTACATTGCCCGGTTTAAAGGCCAGCAATTCCTCTTCACAAGCCTGCTCATAAAATGCTTTGAGCTGTTGTCGCGTCGCCATCAAATAACCTTACTCTTGTTAACATCGTCAGTATTTATATATCGCTTAATCAGATCTGCAACCAGCAACTCCGCCACATTAAGCTGACAAACACTTTGCAATCCCTTCCATGCCGGAATGCTGTTCACTTCAATCACCATATGCCGCCCCTTTTCATCCTGCATAATATCCACGCCGGCATAATCCATATCCAGAATCCGAGTCGCCTCAACCGCCATTTTCGCCACCTCGCCGCTTAGCCGAACAGGCTCGCAATCCGCCCCTCTCGCCACATTATTCAACCAAAAGCGCCCCATTCTACGCATTGCAGCAATCGCCCGTCCATTGATGACAAATACCCGCATATCCGAGTACCCCAGCCCCCGACTCCGGACAAACTTTTGCAAATAAAACACGCCGGCATTATCTGTTAACCAAAATAAATCGGTCATTTTCTCAAAACGCCGAATACCTTCGCCCTGCGAACCGAATAACGGCTTACTGATAACCCTATTACCGCTTTTCAATAACCGCTCAGCTATCTTCACAGCTTCAGATCTATCTTTCAACACCCAGGTTTCCGGCGTCAACAACCCGGCGCGATTCAAAAGAAAACTGGTCATTGCCTTGTCTACGCTACGCTCAACAGCGCGACCATCGTTATAGACCGGCGTCCCTAATAATTTTAATGCGTGCAGTATATCCAAATACAGGACCACTTCTTCCAGGCTACCGCCCGGCACGCCGCGTACGAACGCGGCGGCGGGTAAAGCATTTTCAAACCCCGGAATCTGCACTGACGAAAAATCGCCTTGACCAATGTGCAAGCGGCATTCAGTCAAAGATACGTATTCAGCAATAAAACCATGATTAGCCAACGCCAACTTCAGTTGCTTGCCGTGCCAACCGGGATCATCCGTAAAAATGGCTACTCGAGACAAGAATTATGCCCCGAAAGACAGATCTAATAACTCATTATCAAGCCTACCCGCCCTAAAGCTCTTGCCGGATTCAACCGCTGTCACGATCACGCTGGCCGGACTAAACAACATACCGTCTATTTTGAAAAAATCATAATTGTATGATTTAAAAATTTCAGCAAAAGGCTTACCGTAATCCTTTGAAGTTGAACTCGGCAATTGTTGCGCCAATTGCTCAGCATCTTCATCACTGCCTTTTACAAACAAATGCGCCTGACCGGCAAACAAAATCGCGTCATTGGTTCTCCCCATCGCTTTCACGAAATCCGGGTGCGGAGGACAAATCGGCGCGCTGCCGTTGCCGTCGATAATATTTTCCAATGGAAAATGCAATTCATGCGCCTTATGCATCGCCACTTCCAGTACGCGGCCGACTACTTGCACACAACCCGCTAAACTGCTGGTCGGGGTCACGATAATAGTTAATTTTTTGGGTGAAATACCGCACGCCGCAGCTACTTTGTCAACAATTTCCACCGGCGGTATCGCGTCATTCTCAATCACTAAAGCAGTACTTTCAAAATCATCGTGATAGGCCAGTTCTTTATACAACTCTTCAACCGGACCCACGACGCCCTCTCTTTCTTTTCTCGCCATGGATCTTGCCGGCCCGGAACCTAAAGCGTAATATTTTTCATGAGACAAACTCCACCCGGCATATTGACTTCCCAAACACGCCAAGACAGGATTTGTCGAATGCACATTAACAGTTAACGGCCAGTTTTGGGTATAACAACTGTTGTTAATAGAGACATTCCCCATTCCACCCAAGCAAATCTCGGTAATGATGCGCCCGGCTTCCAGCCCGCCCGGCGCATTGATGCCGGCATCGATTATCGTGCATCCGTTTCCTAAATGACTGATACGCAATCGTAATTTATCCGCCTGATCGATCAACTCCTGAACCAAAGGCTGAGAAAGCCTATTAACACTCGCTTTATATTGCATAATTTAAGTTACCCTTCAAAAAGTTTTCTATCGCCCGGGTTTTGTCATCCAGGCTTTTCATTAATTGTTCGGTGGATTTCGCTGTCGCGACAATACTGCAAACGGGAAGGCCCAGCCCAATCTTCTGCCCACTCTGCGGCCTATCTTTCACCCAATCAGGCCAAGCAATTTCAGAGCCAATTTCCACAAAAGTCCCCGCATAAATAATTTTAAATCCGCGATATTGTTTTGGACTTGTGCGGTTTTGGCTGTCATCCCCAAAATAAGATTGCATATGCGTATTCATCACTTTGCTATAAAGCTGTATGCTTGCCGTCGGCCGCGGATTAATTTCTAAAACATAACAACGTTGATTAAAATAGATAAAATCCAGACCGTTAATACCCGTTAAAGCAAAACAATCAACAATTTTTTGTATCCATTCCAACAATTGCCGCTGTACAGAGTTTGGAAATTCAAGCTCAGTAATCACGCCCGAAAATAAATACCCTTGAGTCGTCAATTGTTTTTGAATTCCTAAAATTGTAGCTGTATTTTGTGCAGCATGCGCGGCAAACAATGCAGACATTACTTGACCCGGCATATATCGTTGCCAATAAACCGAAGCGCCATCTTGCGCCCCATCAATAGCATCAGCAACGCCTAAACCGCCTTCGCTTTTAAAAGACTTGACCAACCATCCAGTCAATTTTTCAGGCTGTTGAAATACCACTTCAGGAAAAGCAATGCCGGAGCTATTCAAACGCTGAAAAAAATATCGTTTATTTTGCAATTGTCGAATCGAAAACGTCGAATTGCCTAAAACGACGAACTGCCCCTCCAAAAAAGCCAAACTATCTGAGTATTGTTCAATTCCACTGCCATAAATCAAATAATTTAAACCGTATTGCGCTTTAAGTTGCTGAACAAGCGTTTTAATATTAGGCAAGGCCAAACTTTTAACACAGGCGTAATCCAAAGCGGCGGCGCTTGTATCCAGATCTGCAAAACAATCAATAACGATTGACTTAACGCCTATATCAAGCAATGCATCAACCAACATCCGGGCGGACTTCGCCACTACCAATACAGTCTCCGGATTATTGATTTGCTGAGTATTGCCAAGCAATGGACTTTATTGAAGAAATTCGATTAATCAAATCATTGATGGGTTATCACCTCAGCAGGCGCATTGCGTCCGCTGACGACTTCTATCTGTAAATTCGAGTTATCTATATCCGACTGGTTTAGTTCTTCAATCAATTGCCGCGCCATATCTATATTTTCAACGGCGCAAAATCCGGTCGGCCCCCAAGATGTCTGGCCAAT
Organism: Methylococcaceae bacterium; assembly: GCA_006844585.1. GTDB lineage: Bacteria > Pseudomonadota > Gammaproteobacteria > Methylococcales > Methylomonadaceae > Methylomarinum. Next base: position 68,557 of record SPJM01000340.1, read on the forward strand.
GGCAACCGCGCCACGCTCAGCCATAAAGGTGATTGCCCGGGCAACATCAAGACTGGTAAAAACCCCGCCTTGGGCAGCGGCGAAATGATCTCCTACAGTCTGTTGGATTTGACTGATCACATCGCCGAAACCGTTTAAATCAGTCTCGCTCAAAGCCGGCAAACCCTGCATCAGCAATAGATGACAAAGTCGCTGAGCTTGTTCGATTGGAAACGCCGGCAACTCATCGAAAGCGCTTAACTCTTGCTGGCCGTACAGCCCTTTTCCTCGTCGATCAAAAACCAAAATAAAACGCCAATCATCAGGCATTTCCATTCGGGATAGCAATGGCGGCGTTTTAGTCGCTTCGCCTCGCCCGCCGTCGACAACAACGCCACCTTGTTCAAACACGCCGATACCGATTCCTGACCGCGCGCCGCGGCCGGTCATATAGGCTATTTCACGCACATCAAGATCTAAATCATAATAGGCGCTGAGCGCGGCGCCCACCGCTAAAGACATTTGAGTGCCGGAACCTAAACCAACATGCTCGGGAATTGCAGCTTCAACAACAATTGACACATGGTCAGACACACCCAATGCTTGACATAATTTAATCGCACAAGACTTCGCCCGCTCCGCACAAGACCCTGTCACCGTCAATGCTTCAGCTTCTGAAAGGGTTAAACGGGTAACAATTTCGTTTAAACCCACTCCGACGCTACCGAACTGACGTCCCAAAGATCCGCTCAGGTCAAAAAATCCCATATGCAATCTGGCGGGCGCAATCACCGTTACTTTGTTTTCCCTTCGCTCCAACACACTCATTTACAATGAACAAAACGGCTGATTATACATGATCTCTACTCGCATCAGCCATCGCTTTTAACCCAGCCTTGTTGGTTACATTTTCAAACCATTGATAATAAAAATAAATCAATAACTTGCACGACTTATATCGGCACAATGATAAAGCTGGGTGAAATTTTCTAAAAAAAACAATAAATCATCAAAAACACAATCCGCCTTTTCAATGACCGACAGATCTGTTATCGGAACCGAAGGAATCAGTATCGTTTGCGCCGGCGTTTGTTCGGCGGCGATAACACCAGTTGCAGAGTCTTCCAAAATCAAGCAATTTTCCAACGGCTGCCGCATCAACTCCGCCGCTTTAACAAAAATTTCAGGCGACGGTTTACCTTGTGAAACATCATCCCGGGTCGCCCGAAGCCGGAATCGGTCAGTCAACCCGGCAAATCCTAAAACTTCAATAACGTTAAGCGAGCGGCTGTTAGTTGCTAAGCAATATGGAACAGCATCAGCGTTCAAAAAACCCAACAACTCAATAACGCCTTTTTTGACGGCAATCCCATGCCTCTCAACCCGCTCTCGCCAAATGTCGCCGCTAAGTTGAGCAAACATAGACAAATTAAATTGCTGACCACAATACTCCAGTAGTTTCGCTTCCACGGCTTGATAATGCAAACCCGACAAAGACAGTAAAAAAACGTCGTCTAAATCGTAACCCATTTTTTTTGCAGCAACACACCAAGCACTGAAATAGCTCCCCTCTGTATCAACAACCAGGCCATCCATATCTAAAATAACAGCTGAATAAGGGCGCATTTTACCGCTCATTAATCACTAACCACTTTAATATATTCGCCGCGGGCTTCCCGCGTTGACCCCACAACAATTTGTTGTCGCCCATCACCCGATTTTTCCAGATGTCCGCACACCTCAATTATTTCGCCTTTTTTTGCTTGACCGGTATAGGTTGCGGTAAAACTTAATAGCCAGGGCGCTTCCTGATTATCGATTCGATAACGCGCGGGATAATCAAAGGCAAACCGGTCATCCAATACGGTAGCCCGCCATTTCCCCATCTTCTGCTTAATAAAAGATTCATGTGCATATCCAGGCTCATCAACTAATAAATTCAAATCCACTTTACGGTCATTAAGCAAAAATTTATTATTTTTTCGTTGCTCATGCCACACGTATTCTTCAAAACTTAGATCGCAATCGCGGCGCTGAAAAGACAATAACCAATCCTGTTTACTAAGATTGTGAAAAACACCAGCTTTGATTAATTCCTGAATCACCTGCCTGACTTTATCAAACGTTGAACGATCATAAATCACCAAATCTATGTCGGATTGCTGTTGTTGCACGCCTAATAATAAGGAACCCGTAACGCCGATTTGATTCATTAGAAGCTGATAATCGCTCAAACTACTGCAAATTTTCTGCAAATCCGCGATAACCGGATCGGATGTTTTTTGCCTCAACCAAAAAGCTAATTTTTTTACCGGTTGATGGTGAATCACAATATCTTGCTCAGTCACGCCATGTAATTGTGCATCCAACTCTTCAGAATAGTGCAGATAGTACGGAAAATTTTCAGTCAACAATTGATTAGCTTGATCAGTGGCGATTTTCTTCCATTCCCCTGATGTTTTAACATAGCGTAGAAAACACAAAACTCTTCCTTGACACAGCTTTTCGGAAACAACTGCAAACGCTAAACCTTCCCGCGTTTCAATAAAATCTTTACTTTGGAACTTCATTTTCCTAAAAAATTGCATAATGTTTCAAGTTTGTTTTAATATCCCTGTAAAACAAATTAATATTATTACCGATATGTTTTTGATCCCAGATATCGCTTCAGTTATTCTAGTCGGGTTGCTTATTGTCATCCCGGTCGGCATTATCTATAAAAGAGCTGGATTTAGCCCTGTATGGGCTTTGTTGGTATTTTTACCCGGTTTCGGGTTATTTCTAATCTGCCTGCACTTGGCGCTCTCACCCTGGCCTAACGAGTAAAGATTATGATTATGTTTTCAACCTTGGTGGTTATATTCAGCCTGTTCGTACTCTGGTTATGCTCACGAATTCTTGGAAAAGCCGGCGTCAATAAATACTGGGTGCTTACTCTTCTGATACCCATTATCAACGTTATTATGATTTGGGTTTTCGCTTTTGGACACTGGCCTGGGATAAGAAAGGAACAAGCCAACAATTTTTTGATCAAAAAATAATCTTAACCAGCCTCATCGCGCCCCTTTGCCCCACAAAATGACCTCTACCGTATGAATAATGATGGTAAAGTCTAAAAACAAACTATAGTTTTTGACATAATACAAATCATATTGCAATTTACGCATCGCATCATACTCGTTATCGCCATAGGGGTAACACAGCTGAGCCCACCCCGTTATTCCCGGCTTGACTCTGTGACGTTTACGATAATAAGGAATATTTTTATCAAACTGATCGACAAAATGCGGCCTTTCCGGTCTTGGCCCGACAAAGCTCATATCGCCACGCAATACGTTCCAAATTTGCGGCAACTCATCCAGACGAAATTTTCGGATTACCGTCCCTACTTTAGTGACTCTATTATCGTTTTTGCTGGCCATTTGCGCGCCATGCATTTCCGCATCAGTGCGCATACTGCGAAACTTCAAAACTTCAAACTCTTTATCCATTTCTCCCACGCGCACCTGGCGATACAAAATAGGCCCTTTAAATCGACTTTCCATTAGAATCGCAATGGCCACAATCAGCATAAACGGCCAACTCACCAACAATAAAATTAAACTAGCGATAACATCATTAAAACGTTTTTCAAGTGAACGAAAATCACCACCGGCAAAACCATCAGAAAAAACAAACCAACTGGGGTAAATATTTTCTAAATCAATAATAGCTTGTTCCCGTTCATAAAATGTCAGCAAATCAATCACATCAATACCGTACATTTTACAATCCAAAAGCTCATCCATCGGCAACTTAGATCGTCTATCGTCCAATGCTACGACTATTTCATCAATATCCAATTCGTCCGTCGCCTCTACCAACTCTGCAGCATCTGTAATTATGCGAACGCCATCTTCATTGATTTCGGTCGGCTCTAATGCCACACATGCGCATACTCGAAAACCTTTATGTAGGTAATTATCATTACTGCCGATTAATTTTTTGGCCTTATTTCCTGAACCGATCACTAAAATCTTCTTTTGCAGTTTATTGTGCTTGATCGTTTTATAGAAAATATAACGTATGATCAACATTCCGGTAAAACTAAACGCCAACGCATATACCAGAACACTACGAGCAACGGTAAACGCAGGAAACGTATAATAAATAATGATCAAAGCTAATGTAGCGACAAAAAAACTAACCCCGGAACGGGATAGCAAATTGTAATCCGACCAGCCGATGCTACGCCGATACAACCCTATACCGGTATTGGCGAATGCTAAAACGAGCGTAAAAATAGCGCTGGATAAATACACATATTCATTAGAGTACCAAGAATCTGTGTACAAAAAACGTACATCATGACCATAGCGCATCGACAAAAAGAATATAACGGTTTCTAAAACAAACAAACCGAGATAGACGCCGGAGATATAATGTCTAAATATTCTGATCATCATCTTTTAAAGCAAACCATTGTTAATTAGAAGATTATTAAGATGTTCAATGGGAATAGCATAACTTATCCCGCTGGGTTTGGAGAGGATATTTTCTCGACTTTCCTTAACGAAAACTTTATTGATAACGCCTATCACTTCACCCGTGTCCGGCATGTATAAAGGACTGCCGCTATTCCCTGGATAGGCGGTAGCGTCTAATTGATACACTTGATAAGGGTTTCTTAAACGCCTCACAATTTTTGCATTGAGCTGCTTGGACTTAATCATGGGAATCGCTATCGGACTAATCGCTGAAATTATACCGCGATGAGTCACCGGGTGCAGCCCCAAAACCATACCGATCGGATAACCCGTAAAAGCAAGCAGTTCGCCTTCTCTCATACTCCGGCTCACATTAAGCTTCATTGCCGGCAACCTGCCGTCCACCAATTTCAAAACCGCTAAATCATGCTCTTTATCTTGAGCAACAGTGCGAGCAAAGTACAGCGACTCTTTACCGTTTTGTTGAAAAAAAACCGCAATTCGCTCATTCCTTTCTATTTCTAATTTTTTGGGCAATACATGAGCGTTGGTCACGACTAAACTTCCATCCTTGATTGCAAAACCTGTTCCTCTAAAATCCGCCCTGGGCGCTCGCGTAGGCATAAAAGTGCCGACCGCAACGATGCTTTTTCGTATCACATCAATTGTGTCCGGCAAATTTTCCGTTGCATTTGCAATTCCCATTAACAAAAGCAAACCGAAAAAAACATTACTTTTTAACATATAGCTTTTCTCCTGAAACTATTTATCGTGCATTCACAAATGCAAACCTTCTACTTTAAGCGCCATTTTCATAACACGAAAACGATTTTGCCCAGGCAACCCATATACTAGTTTGCGCCATCATCAATATAGCTAACATTCCAAAATGAGCCATACCGAATCTTAGCCATAGTTCGTAACCCGACACTAAATTTTCTCTGTTTGCGCTTAATAAAAACTGTAGCGCGGAAAAAATTTGACCATATTTAAAAATATACTCTTCCGTTCCCACCCATAACAGGGTATATCCTATTGGAAAAGATATAATCAATAACCCGGCTGCGATCACAAATTTTGAAATCCGTTTAAAAACAAATGATGAAACAATAAAACCGGAAATGAATAACAACAATAACAAATAAAAAAACAAACTAGATACCGCTAATGAACGCCCCTGCTCAGCTAATAACTCAATCAAGTTATCCGTTGCCGCTTGATGAACGACAACCCAATAACAAAGCGGCAGTATCATTAAGGTTGAAACAATACCATACCCCCATTGTTTTCTAAGATTCAATTTCAAATTCAGACATAACGCCGCGAAAAATACCGCACCGAAACAAGCTATTGAAAAAACGCCATATAACGCAAAAAAACGCCCCAACAATTCAATTTCGCTATTGATATTCAATATAGGCGAACCGACAATATCATGAATGCTTTCCATCGGCGCCACCATCCTTATCACCAACCACGCCACACTAGTATGGACTAAAATGCCGCCGATCAGCATAAAAATATTGTCGTTTTTCGAGATCAAATATCGGATAAAAAACCAAACTGGAAAACCGCAACACCAAACTATCGCTAGAGCAGCGCCAAAGGCCCTTAAAAACGCATAACTTCCTCCAATTAACTCCCTTATATTATAAGGAACCGCAGATAGCAGCCCCAGCGCATAGATGACGCCAATCAAGATAAACAAAATGATGAACAAACTTCGCAGATCAATAGTAGATTTAATGTTTATTGAAGAAACGCCATTGAACTCGCGTTTTACCGGTATAGTTTGTTGAATGCTACGATTCTTTACTAATGGCGCCTTTTCATTCAAATATTGCTTGACGAACTTAAAGCCTATCCAAGCTCCACATATCGCCAACAATATATCGGTAGAATCGATTACTTTTTCCGGTAAAAAAAGCTGCCCGACTTCAATTATTGTTGCGGGAACAATTAATAAACACCACAACAGTAATAGATAAATTTTATTTTCTGTTTTACGTAATTCAGAAAACGCTAAAATACCGCCAATAGGCAGAAAAAAAAGAATTTTGTGAAAGACTTCAGTGATCGCTCTAAACTCCGTACCAAAGTAGTAGGAATAAAAAGGAATTTTGTAAAACCCGCTGACCCTAGCTCTAATTTCATTATTGACGCCGTGAAAATCATAGGGATACCAAAAGATCAACATTAAGACCAAACACCAAAAAATATAACAGGCCAACGCCCAAATATTTTTTTTTAAGCGCGAATTTTCCTGAAATTGCTGACTAGAGCGCTTTGCTTCTATCATTGAAAAATAATTCAACCCCATGATAGAAAGTCCGCTGCCAGTCATAGCCAAAACAATATCGGTAACATCGGTAACACGACTAAAAACAAAAATTTGTAAGAATTCTATTGTTAGCGCCAGCAAAAAAACTCTCAACAACAATTTGTTTAAAGTCATTTTATTTTTACGCGCCCACAACACCGGCACAGGAATCCATAATGCTATTTCGCTAAGCCATTCATATAAATTTTCAATACCTTCCGCTTTCAAACGACTAAAAGGTATTAAGATAATTTTACCCTCACGCCATTGATGGAAAATTTCAATAGGGCTGATCGTTAGATCTAACGGCATTATGTTATAAAGCAGCAAGCCTAAAATATAGAGTTGTAAATACTTTTCGGATTGATTATTGGTAAAGTGCGCTTCACGCCATGCCGTTAACCAATGCGTTAACTTATTACCGAAAACCCACCAGGATATGATGCCGATAACTGCGCCCAAACTTTCCGCAAAAATATCATTTAACGAAACCGTTCTCGGCGGAAAAAACAATTGTGTAAATTCTATCGACACACAAAGTGCGACACTGCATATCCACACAAATAAAGAACAAAAAAATCGATAAAGCGCTGGTTTTTTATAACTTAGCGTCCCAGTCCAAAGGAAAGCCAAGGGAATAAAAAGTAATATATTAGCGACCCAGTCTGCTCGGGACCCAACACCTAGTTTTAGATAACGGATATGTTTAAATTTAAACCAAGCTTCATCCAATGGCATAGGTTCATAACTTAAAGGCACCAAGCTACCATATACAACAAAGACTAAATAAATAACCGCCAAATAAAAAAAATTCATCCTCACTGTCGTTACCTACCGTTCAGTTATCCAATATCGGCGCTTACATATTCCCCTTGCCCATTCTTACCTGATAGTTTTTCCATGTCAATTTTTCCCACTGATGAATCAAGTTTTCAACCCGCTCCTTGTATTTATCGTTCCCCAGTGCGACTTCGAAATTAATCCATTTATTCTGTTCACTAAAATAAACTTGCTCAGTCCTAAAATCAAAAAGCGTTCTAACTCCATGATTTTGCACATTAGCAATTAAAATTGGCAATTGTATTTTCCCGACAAACTGGAAAACTGATGCATCGCTATTTAACCACTTATTTTCCAGGTCTAGCGCCGACCGAATCATCATCTCCGCCACATCAACTTGACCAATAGCTTGATTGACTTCTATATCGGGGTCATTAAAAATCAAGGGAATACCGGTTTGAGTTTCATCAAGTTGGTAACCATGTCCCAAAAATCCGTTTTCAAATAAAGATTCTCCATGATCGCCTAAAATTGTCACCAAAGTATTATCCCAAATATTTTTTTGTTTTAATGCGTCGACAACTTCACCTACAGCCCAATCCGCATTGGCAATCGCATTCCAATATGCATCAGCAACTTCATCTCTATTCTCCGATCTTATCTCTCTTCTAGGCAACAAACTATTAACAGTTCGTCTAACCATATTTGGATGAGCATAAGGAAAATGCGCAGCCTGAAAATTTAAATAAATGAATTGCGGACGCGATCCATCAATTTCTGCAATTCGGCGTTTAAACTGTTCAACAACTCGCTCTTCGCTGAGCCTTAAACTGCCAGCGTTTTTACTGACATACACTCGATCATCTATCGCGACTCTGGCATCAAAGTAATAAACATCCTCTGATTTCATCCCGGTATTATTCGCCACATCACCAAAAGATTCGTCTTGTCCGGAAATAATCGAAATTTGATAACCCGCTTGTTTTAAAAAATCTAACAACTGGTGATCCAAACTACCAAATAAATTACGATTAAATAAGGCGGTAATCGAGGTAACGGTATAGCCGGTGTGACTATAAGCAGACTTCACAGCAGTCCCCTGCTTCGCCAACTCTCTCAGCGCCGGAGCAACGTATTTACCGCCTATCTTCTTCTCCAATAAATCAGCTCTAGCGCTTTCCAGAACAATCAATACAATATGTTTCCCCGCCCTTTTCGGTATCGTTTTTAACGGATCAATTGAATCAATCGGGAAAACCGCATCTGACAACAAGCCATTTTCATTAATTTCGTTGCCGGGCTTATCAATAGCGCCGGGATACAATCTCGCATTAAAATTATTAATATCCCGAGGCACTAAAAAAACCCCAAAACCATCTCGGTCAAAATCGGAAATTGCATCTAAAGCTTTACTCACTAACGAATAGGAAGTTTTCTTCTTTAATCCATACCGATATAAATCACTCAAGGAAGTCCAATAAGTAATAATCGGCGTCAACAGCACAGCTATAAAAAACAAGGGAAATAATTTGGCCAATTTAACCGCATTCATTTCTTTCAATCGGTTGTATTGAAATTGTGCGATTATTTTTGATCCGGCATACGTTAATATAAAAAAAACTAAGATCACAGAAAAAAATAAGGTCACCTCATTACTAATATAAAGTAATGCTTCCCTCAAACTTCCACCGCCTATATTTCTTATAATTTGAAAATCAATCGTATCGTTAAAATAAGATAAAACTTCAAATTTAAACGCTAACCAACATCCCATTAACAACAATGTAAAAACGGTAAAGTTATAATAGCTGACCATACCATGACGATTAAATCGATCAGCAAGATAAAACCAAAATACTGCGCTAAAGCCGAAAAAGACCGCATCATACCAAACTGACAAAATCAAAAAGATTAAACGACTGGGAAAAGTCTGGAATGAAAAAGGCTGTAAAAACCCCCCTGTAAAAATATCGTATTTGTAATGTAAAAGCAGCAATTCAAAAAACTGAATAATTGTAATGACAATTAACAAAGCAACCAAACGCCTAAAACGCCACAGGTAAATCTCAATGTCTACAAAACTCACTTGGCCTCCATTGGGAGATTGCCTATTAATACGATGAAAGAGTTAAGAAGGTATTTACACATGATCATTATTTTCAATTAAACGATGTAGACATTTAATGCTCTAATTCCATAATATAAAATAGACTTTACAAATTGCTATGAATGCTTAAACTCTACCTTAATACTTAAGTTGCATTTCAATAGCAATGGAAAAATACATCTCCTATCTTTTGATTCAATAATTTATTATATCTACTATGCTTACATCAAAAAAAACAGATTCTCAGTTTCCATTATTCAATCGCGATAGTGTAATTGTATTATTTATTATTGCGTTAATTTTGATTCTTTTCGCGCCTACTGCATTGTGGCTATTCGACCGTTGGACGATGGGCGTGTGGCATAACGGCCATGGAATACTGATTACCGCCGTTGTAATATACCTGATATGGGAGGAATTACAACGACAACAATTAAAAAATCATGAAACAACTTCTTCCGCCTGGGGATTCTTATTTCTTGCCCCCGCATTGATTTTACATATGCTGGATACAGGCATCCATACCCAATTATTATCCGCCGCAGCATTATTTCTATCTCTTCCTGGATTTTCATTCCTTTTTTTAGGCGCCAAAAGAACCAAATCAATTTTATTTCCGCTGTCCATGCTCATTTTTACTTTACCTATCCCGCTAACCTTTACCGAATCAATTCACTTGTTTCTCAGGCATATCGCAGCCGACAGCGTTGGTTGGATACTCATACAAATCGGCATTCCCAGCTTTAAAACCGGCACCTTAATAGAAATCCCCAACGGCTCCTTACAAGTTGCTGACGCCTGCAGCGGCTTTTCAACACTCTATGCAAGCATCACAGTAGCCATTTTAACAGCTTATTTCTGTCCGGTTGTTATCAGACGCGTTTTGGTACTCACTATCGCTATTCCGCTTGCCATTACTATTAATGTCATCAGAGTCTTTTTATTAACCATGCTTGTTCATTGGTTTGGAATTGACATTCTTGACACATCTTTACATGAAATTTCCGGAATTATTACCTTTGTAGTATCTTTACCCATTATTTTCTGGTTAGGTAGAGCGCCTGAAGAAGCTGAGTTAGCCCAATGATTTCATATCGTTACAAGGTTCCCGTTTTATTGATGCTGATAGTTGCCCTGATTCCGACAATTATTCATAATTATTTAGGCGCAACGATTACTGATGGGAAAGATTTATCAAAGATCCCGACAAAATTCGCCGACTTTATTTCAAAACCATCAAAAAAGTTACCCATTTGGGGGAAAGAAGTATTTAATACTGACGAATGGGTGGAAAGGATTTACAGAAACAGAAAATTTAAAACCGTGCGTCTTTTTATTGCTCGGTCATATGATCATAAGCGCCTATACCATCACCCTGAACTCGCGCTATCCTATGGCGTCAGTATGAGCAATAAGGAAATGCTTAATTTAACAGAGCACCCTGGAATCAATATTTATTTTTTAGCCAATGATGATTACACTAAGCAAGCAGCTTATGTATTGTTATACGATAAGCAATTTATTGATAAACCGATCTTACATCAATTAAGCGAATCGTTCCGTTTACTACTTAACCCGCGTAAACCCATCACCTTATTTTACGCTTCTCAAGAATTTCCAGACGGCAATAAAGATTTTGAAAACACTGCGTTTGCCGAAGTGCTCATCAACGCTATAAAACAATTTCAAGCACAAACAGGTCAATAAAACTATTTCCCTTCCAAAAAAAAGCCGGTCATTTAGGACCGGCTTTCTTATAACAACATTTCAGTTATAGCATTACAAAATATCAACAGCATTTAAATCCTTAAATGCTTGCTCTAATCTTGTCACCATACCCGCTTGACCTTGTCTCTGCCAAACACGAGGATCATAGTATTTTTTATTAGGGCTGTCTTCGCCTTCCGGGTTGCCGATTTGACCTTGCAAATAGGCTTCTTTTTCCTTATAGAAGTTCATTACGCCTTCCCAAGTCGCCCATTGAGTATCAGTATCAATATTCATTTTGATCACGCCATAACCAATCGACTCAGCAATTTCTTCCGGAGATGAACCCGAACCACCATGGAATACAAAATTCAAAGTATTAGCAGGCACATTATATTTTTCAGAAACATAAGCCTGAGAATCTCTTAAAATCGTAGGCGTTAATTTAACGTTGCCAGGTTTATAGACGCCATGTACATTACCAAACGATGCTGCGATAGTGAAACGATGACTGACTTTACTTAATTCTTCATAAGCATAAGCCACTTCTTCCGGTTGCGTATAAAGTAATGATTGATCCAGGTCGGAATTATCAACGCCATCCTCTTCACCGCCGGTAACGCCTAATTCAATTTCCAGCGTCATATCCATTTTTGACATCCGCTCAAGATATTTAGCGCAGGTAGCGATATTTTCTTCCAAACTTTCTTCAGACAAATCCAACATATGAGAGCTAAACAACGGCTTACCCGTTTCAGCAAAATGCTTTTCACCTGCGTCCAACAATCCATCAATCCAAGGCAACAATTTTTTTGCTGCGTGGTCAGTATGTAAAATAACCGGAACGCCATAAGCTTCAGCTAAATTATGCACATGCTTAGCGCCGGAAATAGCGCCCAAAATAGAGCTGCGCTGCCCTTCTACAGGCAAGCCTTTACCGGCAACAAACGCGGCGCCGCCATTTGAAAATTGAACAAATACCGGAGACTTTACTTTAGCCGCCGCTTCCATGACGGAGTTAATGGTATCAGTGCTAATTGCGTTAACTGCAGGTAATGCGCATTTATGTTTTTTGCAAAACTCAAAAATCTTTTGCACATCATCGCCAGTGACAACACCGGGCTTTACAATATCTAAAATTTTATCTGTCATTTATTTTAATCCTGATAAAAAAGGAACACCGCCCATGAAGCTTCATGAGCGGTGCTTTGCTAAGGACTGAGAATTTTATAAAATCCGAAACTAACTTGTACTAAAGCATAAGAATCGCTAAAGCTTTTCTAATCTTTTTGCCCAGTTTCTGCGTTGTGGAAATAGTTACATAGCTTGCTATGCGCCTATTTCCACGCCTCGGCAATTGCTCCCTGCATTGCTCTACCTCCTGCATCCATGCAGTCGTTGAAACTGAACAAAAATCCTACGCTAGTTTCGGGTTTTATTTCATCCTCAGTCCTAAGTTAAAAAATTCGTTTGTGAAACCTAATTAATTAAGCTTCTAATGTAGCCAAACGATCCGCCAATAATTGTTCCAAAGTTTCCAGGGCTTTAGAAAAACCATCAATACCTTCCGATAATTTTTCTGTCGCCATGCGGTTTTCAGCGTGCATCTTATCGAAAGTATCTTTGTCTACTGAAATCTTTTCAATATCTTGTTGCGCAGCGATTTCTGGATCCAATTTACGCGGCAAATCGCCTTCAGTTTCTTTTAACTCAGCTAACAATGCAGGTGAAATTGTCAATAAGTCAGAACCTGCCAACTCAGTAATTTCACCAAGATTACGGAAACTCGCACCCATCACTTCAGTGTTATAGCCAAATTTTTTGTAATAGTTATAAACAGTTGTGACAGAAACAACGCCTGGGTCTTCTGCTGGCTCGTATGAATCACGACCAGTATCTTTTTTATACCAATCCAAAATTCTGCCGACGAAAGGCGAAATCAAAGTAATGCCTGCTTCAGCACAAGCAATTGCTTGATGCAACCCAAACAATAAAGTTAAGTTACAATGTATACCTTCTTTCTCTAATACTTCAGCCGCTTTAATACCTTCCCAAGTTGCAGCGATTTTGATCAAAATGCGATCTTTAGAAATTCCTTTCTCTTCATACTGCGCGATAATTTCACGACCTTTAGCGATTGTCCCTTCAGTATCAAAAGAAAGTCTTGCATCAACCTCGGTCGATACGCGTCCTGGAATAATTTCTAAAATTTTCAATCCGAATGACACAGCTAAACGTTCAAAAGCCAAAGAAGCCACTTCAGAAGCTGATGCGCCAGCGCCTAAAGTTTCTCTTGCGCCTTTTAACGTATCATCAACAATACCTTGGTACTGAGGCATTTGAGCCGCTGCGGTAATAAGAGAAGGGTTTGTTGTCGCATCGCGAGGCGTAAATTTTTCAATTGCTTCAATGTCGCCAGTATCGGCTACAACTACAGTCACTTCACTTAATTGTTCAAGTAAATTTGCCATTTTAATGATACCTAATATATAGTTTTTAAAAATGAATACTACCCGCTAAATCGGATAATAGTTTGAATTTTGTTGTAACGGTAAATTACAAAGATAGTTTCTATTCAAAATGCAATAAGATTATGAAAAGGGAAGTCATTACAACCACTAATCTTAACTGACTTCATTAAATAGAATGCTCTGGTGAGTGTGTTAACGGGCATATTTACATGCCTGTAAATATACTGTTGATGTTAGGCAACACTCTTAAAAGAGTTTATTCATAACCTACTCTGTATACTTACAAATGAATTGGAGTCTATGAAAGACTCCAATTATATGTGTTTAATCTGGATTAACCTTTATTGCGTAAATATTTCTCTACGCCAGTGACATTTTCAGCCGCAGCTTTTTTAGCCGCAACAACACGTTTAGCCAAATATTTTGAAACGCCGGTTGAAGGAACGCTTTCCTTGCTCGCTAAATATTTTGCAACGCCTGTTAATGCCGTCTCTTTTCCAGCCAAATATTTAGCAACCCCGGTCAAACCCTCTGCATTTCCAGCAGCAGGAGCCGCTTTTTTAGCCGCAGCCGGTCTCGCCCGTCTTCTAGCAGAAGATTGTCCTGCACTGGAAGCAGCGGAATTCTTCTTAAAGAAAAAATAACCGACCGCAGCCAATACAACTAAACCTATCAACATTGTATTATCTGAATCTTGCTCTACACTTGCCGGTTCAGCACTAGTTTCCGCACTGCTCGAAGAAGATGAAGAAACCGATTTTTTAGTTGATGCAGAAGCGGCTTTATGCTTATAGTCTGAATCAGAATAAACTACTTTTGGTTGAAAAGCAGCCGCTGGATAGTTTTCGTCGTAAGATGTTTTATCGCTGGAAGCGCTACCTGAAGATGAGGAATGCTTGTAACTCGAATCTGAATAAACGACTTTAGGTTTGAAGTCCGAAGCAGGATAATCTGTATTAGCTAATGCATACGGACTTGCTAATAAACCCGCTAGCAGCGCTCCTATTTTAAAATTATTATTTTTCACCATGTTCACCTTTGCATTTTATTAGAAGAGACCTATTCCTAAGCTAGTATAATAGGTCTCTTCCTCAAATGGAATGTAATTTTCCTGTAGTAGAAAACTCAGATATCTTAGAGTACTTCTTTTACAGTTTTAACTACATTTTCTACTGTAAAGCCAAAGTGCTCCATAACGACGCCGCCCGGTGCAGATTCGCCAAAGGTGTTAATACCAACAACGCCACCTTCTAAGCCTACATATTTACGCCAGAAATCAGTAACACCCGCCTCAATGGCAACGCGCTTAACTCCCGGTGTCAAAATGCTGTCTTTATAAGCTTGATCTTGACTATCGAATACACCCGTAGAAGGCATAGATACAACGCGCGCCTTAACGCCATCGTCGGCCAATGCTTTTTGAGAACGAATCGCCAAATCGACTTCTGAACCTGTAGCAATCAGAATTACAGCGGCATCGCCGTCTGCTTCTGAAATGACATATGCGCCTTTTTCAATCGCCGCAATTTGTTCGGCCGTACGCTCTATAAATGGCACGCCTTGACGAGTCAGCACCAAAGAAGTAGGACCATCGGTACGCTCAATAGCTTTAACCCAGGCAACTGCAGTTTCTGTAGAATCAGCAGGACGCCATACCGCCATATTCGGAATATAACGTAAACCTGAAGTATTTTCGATAGGTTGATGAGTCGGCCCGTCTTCGCCCTGACCTATTGAATCATGGGTTAATACGGCAATCGATCTAACGCCCATTAATGCCGCCATACGCAATGCATTTTTCGCATAATCGGAGAACATATGGAATGTTCCGCCATATGGTATTAAACCGCCATGCAGAGCCATACCGTTCATAATGGCAAACATACCGAATTCACGCACACCATATGAAATGTAGTTACCCATCTCTTTACCGCTTACATGCTTAAAGCTGCCGCAGCTAGTCAAGTTTGAGCCGGTCAAATCTGCAGATCCGCCCAAGAACTCAGGCAACGTTTCCGCCAAACCTGCGATAGTTTTTTGAGAAGCTTGACGAGTCGCTAATTTTTCTGCTTTCTCATTAGTTTCGGCAATGAATGCATCAGTTGCTTCTTTCCAATTTGTCGGCAACTCTCCCGCCATACGACGTTTGAATTCTGCAGCTAATTCAGGAAATTCTTTTGCATAAGCGTCAAAACGCTCATTCCATTCCGCTTCCACGCGCGCGCCTTTGGCTTTCGCGTCCCAACCTTCATAAACATCATCAGGGATAACAAAAGGCTCATGCTCCCAGCCCAATTCTTTACGCGTTAAAGCAACTTCTTCATCGCCTAATGCGGCGCCGTGACAATCGTGACTGCCGCTTTTATTCGGCGAACCGAAACCAATAATTGTTTTACAACAAATCAATGTCGGTTTCTCAGTTTCTTTTTTCGCTGTTTCAATCGCCGCATTAATAGCGTCTGAATCATGACCGTCTACGCTTAATACTTGCCAACCATACGCTTCGAAACGTTTGGCCGTATCATCGGTATACCAACCGTCAATATGACCATCAATTGAGATATTATTGTCATCCCAGAATGCGATCAGGTTGCCTAAACCCCATGTACCGGCTAATGAACAAGCCTCATGAGAGATACCTTCCATTAAACATCCGTCACCTAAAAATACATAAGTGTTATGATCAACGATTTTATGGCCTGGACGATTAAACTGATCCGCCATTAGCTTTTCAGCCATAGCAAAACCGACACCGTTAGTAATACCTTGACCCAATGGTCCGGTAGTCGTTTCTATACCCGGCGCATAACCGTATTCCGGGTGACCCGCGCATTTAGAGTGTAATTGACGAAATGAAGCCAATTGCTCCATAGGCAATTCATAACCAGTCAAATGCAATAATGAATAAATCAACATGGAACCATGACCGTTGGACAAGATAAAACGATCTCTATCCGCCCAGTCAGGACTTGTTGGGTTATGTTTTAAATGGTCGTTCCATAATACTTCGGCTATATCCGCCATTCCCATTGGCGCACCGGGATGTCCGGATTTTGCTTTTTGCACAGCATCCATTGTCAAAGCACGAATTGCGTTTGCTAAAGTTCGACGCGAAGCCATAGTAAATTTTCTCCTAATGTTTGTATAGGTTTAATCGACTCACAAAGGAACGGAGTCGATTTAAATTTGCAGGGGGTAGAAAGCAATCGAGCAACTTTCGTTGCTCGATTGTCACTCTATTTATTCCATATTGGCGTGTCTTTCCCTCATTTTTTCCTCAGGAATTCCTTTTTCCCAAATCAAATGAGACACAACAGCTTCCAAGAAAGTCAAAGTCGATAACTCAAAAACAGTACCCATCGGCATACCTTTCACCTTCTGATACAAATCTTCTTTGCCAATTTGGAAGACGCCGTCCGACAGATCACCGATGCTGGACTCAGCTCTTGATGAAATCAACATAACATTAGCGCCTACGCTTTTAGCCTTTTTAGTAAAAGCTATCAACTGCTCTGTTTCGCCTGATCCGGATATTACAATCAATAAATCGCCGTTTCTGATGCTTGGGGTAACAATTTCACCAACCATACTAACGTCATAACCGCTATGCATTAAACGCATACCTAAAAAATTTCCGACTAATTTCGAACGACCGGCGCCGGAAATGAATATGCGATTAGCATCATCAAACATTCCTACTAACTTATCCGCATAATCTTCATCAGTCGCGCCAAGTATTTCAGAAATCTTATCTATAACTAAACTTTGATTTTCTTTTTGCCACATAAATTATGCCCCTGCAGCGTCCACCAACTCACGAATTTCACGTGCTGATTCGGCTGGAGAAGGAGCGCCGTAAATTGCCGCACCTACAACAACAATGTCTGCGCCTGCCTCAACAACGCCTTGAACAGTTGCTTGTTTGATGCCGCCTGCAACCGATACGCGAACATCCATACCCATATCAGCGATTTCCTGTAAATCAGCAAATGGAGTTTGACCTGCTGCCTGGGCATCCAAACCAGTATGCACGCCAACGATTTGAGCGCCTGCAGCCGCTGCTTCACGAGCACAAGCCACTTTATCAGGCACATTAATCAAATCAATTTGAACTTCCGCTCCATTAGCTTTAGCCGCTTTGATTACGCCTGAAATGGTAGCGATGCCTGATACGCCCAATACTGTACAAATATCAGCACCCGCCGCATAAAAAGGAGTTGCTTCATATTCACCGGCATCCATTGTTTTTAAGTCAACCAAAATCAATTGATCCGGGAATCTAGCTCTCAATTCCTCAACCAATGCAACACCGTTATGTTTGATACAAGGCGTACCAATTTCAAAAATATCCACATAAGGCGCAACTTCTTCAGCTAATGCTACAGTTGCATCGAAATCCAGTGAATCTAAAGCCATTTGAATTAAAGCCATGTTATTACTCCGTAATAGTTAATAGTTAGTTATTTTTGTTTCAGACCTATTTTGGTGGAGGGAACTTTAAAACAGAATCAGGGCCAATGTCAAACTAAACGGCGCTAATTCTTAATCATTTCCCAAACGTCAAATTTTAATAAATAAAAAAATTTATTTTTTTCATCCATTTATTCGAGGCTATTTAACTTTTAACTTTTGCCTACAATTTGTCGTTTTTCCCCAAAACCCAATAAATAAAAAAATTAACAGCCATCAATTTCCAGCACGCCTCAACAACACCTAAACCTTTTTCTTCGAGACACACTTTATTATATTGAAAAGCCTTCATCATTTTTTTACAAGAATAAGCTCAAACGAGGTTTATTCATCAACTTATTCTAAACCGACAACCCTAAATATTGTTGTCATTCCGCCACAAATAATTTTATTTCGACGATTTTATATTTTCACCAACATCACCAATATTTTTACGACCAAAACACTGATTACCGCTAACCACTGTATTAAATTAAATTAATATCAATTAATCAGTCAGCTACTTGCATTTATTGCCGTTGAATGATGACTGGTTCTGCAAATCTTGATCAATTATTTATCAAACACACAAAAATCGGCTTCGATTACAATCAAACAATACCGATTAACATTTATTTTTTTCGACTCAAGTATTTCTCAACACCTGTAACTGGCTTAGCAGCAGCCTTTTTTGCCAAATATTGCTCTACTTTTGTTACAGATTTAACCGGCAGCTCACCTTCTTTTGCAGTAGCAGTTTTTTCTAATACTTGCGTTTCCTCATCCTTTAAGTCTACAGAAGCCTCTTCCGCGACTTCCTTTTCAGCGATCACATCACTTTTTTGATCATCACGACTGACAACAACTCTAGGCGTAACCGCCAATTTAGCCACGTATTTAGCAACACCGCTTACCTTAGGCTTTTTCTTATTCGCTACTTCTATTTTAGTCAAATAACGCTCTACGCCGGTTGTCGTATCTACCACCTGGTTAGCCAAAATTTGTTTGACCAAATACATAGCAACACTAGTCGGTGGTGTTTTATTCAACAACTCCTGCCTGGCAATATATTTTGCCACCCTTGTTCTTTGCGGCTTCAAGCTATCCAAATATACTTTTTTCGCAATATATTTTGAAACACCGCTTGGCCCTGGTCTATTTTCAGCATCTAGTCGAAATAAATAACGTTCCACGCCTGTCCCTTCAAATTCTTCCGGAACCTCAATCTCAACAACCGTCTCTGCTTCGCCTGCCGCTCTTGCAGCCAATTCCGCCTCCGCCTCAGCATCCAAATATTTCTGAACCAATAAGGCCGCAGCCTTTTTCTGTTCGATAATCTGCTGCTCCAGCATATATTTTCCAACACCAGTCACCGAAAGCTTTTCTTTTTCCTGCTTTACCTTATTCCTGATATAAGCCGCCACCCCGGTCTGTAAATACAAATCTTTCGGGCGAAAAGCTTGCTTGGCCACATATTTTTCCACTCGGCTTTTAGCGGGCTTTTCCTGAGCCAAAATCTCCTGCTTTCTTAGATACCTAGCCACGCCAGTAACTTCAGCTTTATCATCAGCGCTCAAAAGCTGTTTAGCCAAATATTTTGACACTCTAGTCGCAGGCTCCGATTGATGCGATTTTAAGTATTTCGCCACCCCGGTAACCGCATTTTTTTTATGCAGATAACGAGCCACCCCTGTAGCCTCGGCAGCAGCATCCTTCCCTGATCCAACTGACTTCTCATCAAATGCAAATACCGGCAATGCACCGACAACAAGATTAAAAAATTTATTCTTTTTCACCGCGAATGCTCCCTAGTAAAATTTTATGTAGAGTACAGCACGTAATTCCGAATAAGAATATTGCTTCACGAGCTGCGCGAAGCATGTTTAATTCAGCCAGACTCACACAATTAACAAAACGGGCGAATAAAAATTCGCCCGCCTTTCATATATCCTTATTTAAACAGGTCGACGACCTGTTTTTCCTGTTTATTTATTTAAGCAGCCGCAGCATCAACTAATTCACGGATTTCACGCGCCGCTTCAGCGGGAGATGGCGCGCCATAAATTGCAGCGCCGACAACGATAATAGCAGCGCCGGCCTCAACTACTCCCTGAACAGTAGCTTGTTTGATGCCGCCTGCAACAGAAACGCGCACATCCAGACCTAAATCAGCAATTTCCTGCAAATCACCGAAAGGCGTTTGGCCCGCTGCTTGAGCGTCTAAACCTGTGTGAACGCCGACAATTTGAGCGCCTGCAGCTGCTGAAGCGCGCGCGCATTCCGCTTTATCAGGCACATTAATCAAATCAATTTGAACTTCCGCACCATGAGCTTTAGCCGCCTTAATAACTCCACTGATGGTAGCCAAACCCGACACGCCTAAAACCGTACAAATATCTGCGCCAGCCGCATAGAAAGGAGTCGCCTCATACTCACCGGCATCCATTGTTTTCAAATCAACCAAAATCAGTTGATCCGGGAATCTCGCTCTCAATTCCTCAACCAAAGCTACGCCATTATGCTTGATACAAGGTGTGCCAATTTCAAAAATATCCACATATGGCGCAACTTCTTCAGCTAATGCTACAGTTGCATCGAAATCCAGTGAATCTAAAGCCATTTGAATTAATGGTGTTGCCATATTTTTTACTCCGTACGCTACAGTTAATTATAAAATACTAACAAATTCATCAATTTATCATAAAAATAAACTTTCTGTCAAGCACCCTCTAATTCACTGTAATTTAAAAAAGTTTGATAGAATCATAAATTAGGAACGGGAATAACTTTTAAACTACCCCCACATTCATCATGTTCGCCCATCGCCAAAAAACAACGGCAATACAATTCGCCAAACATCATGAACAGCGCTTGACTCTCAGCCAGTTTGCAAAATAGCCTTGTTTTATTCTTCAAGTAGCCATGCGCCAACTAGCAAACGTATCATATTTCTTAACTAAGAAACAACACCATGAATACTTTTTTTAAAAACCAAGCATTTATTATAGACATGGACGGCGTATTATGGCACGGCGATAATCCTCAAGCCGGGCTGATCGATTTTTTTAAAACCTTGAGAAATAGCGGCCTTAGTTTTGTATTAGCAACTAATAACGCCAGCTTAACACCAGAACAATACGTCAAAAAACTGGCAACAATGGGGGTTAAAATTGAAATTAATGAAATCATTACATCAGCAATCGCCACCGTCCAATTTTTGGCCAAACAGTATACTCCCCATCAAACCAAAGTTTTTGTCATCGGCGAACAAGGCCTTACCGCACCATTAAAGGAACTAGGCTTTAATTTATGTAACACACTGTCTTTTAGCGACCCTAACGCGCGCCTGGAAAAAGCCGACCTGGTTATTTGCGGGCTGGATAGACAACTGAATTGGGAAAAACTGGCGACCGCGGCGTTGCATATTCAACAAGGCGCTGTCTTTATCGGCGCCAATGGCGACAGTAGTTTGCCGACAGAAAGAGGCAACTGCCCTGGAAACGGGGCAACGCTGGCCGCGCTGGAAGCGACAACCGGCGTAAAACCGCAAGTGATCGGCAAACCCGAACCCATCATGTACCAACAAGCGATGGCGTTACTCAAGCTGCAACCAGAACAAACTATTGCAATCGGTGATAGACTTGACACCGACATATTAGGAGCGGAACACGCCGGCATGCGCAGCATCATGGTGCTATCCGGCATCTCCTCCCGAGAAGACATTAAAACGGTTGACTATAGCCCGACCTGGGTTATGTCGGATATTACCGAGATCACTGCAAAATTATAAACACAAGGAGCGCAACATGAAAAAATTTATTAATGAAATCGATCATCTCCTCGACGAAAGCCTGGACGGCTTTGCAGTTGCCCATAGAGACATTATTTCGCTACACCGAGAACCCACCTTTATCACCCGCAGCACACCACCCCAAGCTAATAAAGTAGCCCTCATTTCAGGCGGCGGCTCAGGACATGAACCCCTACACGCCGGTTTCGTCGGCGCCGGTTTACTAGACGCCGCCTGCCCCGGCCAAGTTTTCACCTCCCCAACGCCCGATCAAATGATGGCGGCCGCCGAACAGGTAGAAAACGGAGCCGGTGTTTTATTTATCGTCAAAAATTACGCCGGAGATGTAATGAATTTTGAAATTGCCGCCGAAATGCTGGATTGCGCTAACGAAAGCATACTGGTCAATGATGACGTATCTTTGCCCAAAGACCATGAAGCAGGAAGACGCGGAGTAGCCGGGACTTTTGTGGTTGAAAAAATTGTCGGCGCCGCCGCTGAACAAGGGGCCGACCTTGCGACCTGCAAGCAGCTAGGTGAAAAAGTCATTAACGCAACTGCAACCATGGGCGTCGCATTAGACAGCTGCACCGTTCCAGCTATCGGCAAACCGACCTTTAAGCTGACCGAAGAACAAATGGAAATGGGCGTCGGCATACATGGCGAAATGGGCCGGGAAACAATGAAGTTAACCACAGCGCAAGAAATATCCAATTATATCTGCGAAATAATCAACGCTGAATTGAAACCTGATAACAATCAAAAAGCGCTACTACACATCAATGGCTTCGGCGCAACACCTTTAATGGAACTCTACTTAATATTCCATCACGCCGCCACCTATTGGCAAGACAAAGGGATTGATATTTGTCGCTCCTTAGTCGGCAACTATACAACCTCTCTGGACATGGCCGGTTGCTCAATCACCCTAACCATAATGGACGACGAATTGATCCCCCTGTGGGACGCGCCTTCGCATTCCGCCGCATACAAATCATAACTTCCAACACAATTTTTTTAAGGAAATCAGAGCAGCAACACTAAAAGATCATCAACTGTTGATTTGACTACGACAAACTGTTGTAGCCAAATCAACCCGTATTTTTTAATAATACCGCACTGGTTGCAGCAATCATTAACTGCGCTGTTTTCGCACCGGCATCAAGGTGGCCCCTAGTCCGCTCACCTATAAACGCTGCCCGCCCTTTGGTCGCCACCATATCGCGCGTAGCCTCAACACCTTTCTCAGCGGTATCATTAACCTGTTGCAGCAACGCCTCCAACTCGACATCTCCAGTCGTCAATTCCAACAATAAGTCAGCAACCGGCGACCAAACATCCAGCATGGTTTTTTCACCCACATCCGATTTTCCGCGTTTTTTCATCGCCTCAACACCATCTCTAAAACTCTGCGCGAAACCATGCTTATCATTGGCCTTATTTTGCGCAGACTTGGACATAGCTATAAAAATAGTACCGTACAAAGAACCGGAAGCGCCGCCCACTTTTGACATCACCGTCATCCCCACTTTTTTCCAAACTTCCGGCCATGCTAACTCAGTCAAATCGCTTTCAACCTTACGCAGCGCCTCAACACCTCTCAACAAATTATATACATGATCGCCATCGCCGATTTCCTGATCCAGCGCAGTAACCGCCTCCTCATTTTCCTGAATAATCTGCTCTATCGCTTGAAATATTTCCGGCATTAATATTGGTGTAATCGACATCTTCCATTCCTAACCTATCTGATTATTTTTTGAGAATACCTTTTCCTAAGTCGACTGTCCAGCATTAGTCCTTACCCAATAACGCAGCGATTGACTACCGAAGCGATGGAACAACATATCCAACAGATGCCTCGATCAAAAATCAGCATTATTCTTTGACTTCCTTACAGCTTTTCAGCGGACATAAAAAAACCCGCTAAGCCTTACAGCTTGCGGGTTTAGTTCTTTGCCGGATTTCTCCGTACTTAATCTTGGTGAGGGCCGGAATCAAAAAGCCTTATATAGCAACGCCTTTAGAAAAACAAAAACAAAGTTACTGCAAAAGTTCCTACATTTAATAACTAATACCTGGCCGGTTCTTCAACACTCCATATTTTAGTCAATTATTGATGACATGACGAATGATGTTAATCATTTTTGAGCCTCTCCCCTTCCCCAATCAATAACGCCACCAGGTAGGCATCATTGCCAATCAAACGGAGAAAACAGTCTTGGTTAACAACCGCCACAACACGCCACACACCATGAATATAAAAGCCTACAGAGATTTATCACAAGGTGATGTCGAGAGCCATAACACCCCAAAAATTCAAAAATACCGCGAGTTTTTTGACCCGCTTGGCGTCGGGTCGAGCCGCTGCCGTGGCGCCAACAGTGCGGCCCAAGTCGCCGCCTTGAATCATGTCAGTGCTGGGTCTTTCTCAACCTAACAACCTAAACATTACATTTATTTATATATTCAAGAACGCATTTGATTTCTTCCGCTTACGCCACTTGCGTTTTTGTTTGCGATTTAGTCTTGATGGCTTGGTGTAATCATCCACGATTTAACCCCTAAAAAAAACCGGGCTGAAGGCCCGGCAAACAATCTTTCAAAATATACACAAAGTTTCACGCTGCAATGACAACACATCCGCCGGCGTGAAAACGGCGGAATTCTTAAAAACATATGCACTCAATTTGACCTGTAGGCTTTTTCAGGTGGATTTGTTTTCCCGATACGACAACATACGGCATGCAGTTGATGAAGCTTGCCGGGCGGCCAATCTAGAACCGGCGCTAAGGTATTTGCTGCGGCCAGTGCGATAAGCTGCCGCTCCGAATAAATCGCCGTCAAACTGGGGTTAGCCTTGCAAGCTTCAATATTTCGCGAAAAGGTGCGGGACATTCCCTTACCGCCGAACGAACTCAGCGCCGGATAGGTTGAAGTCAACAATGTGATAGGGTTTTCGCCGTAACTTTTGCGTTCGTAATTAGCATTGATTTCAGATTGAAATGATTGCCGTATCCGTTCGCCTTCCAGCTCTTCCGCAAGCAATTCTTGTCCGGTAGGCTCTTGAGTGGATGAGACCCTTTTCCAACCGGAATCAACTTTAGGCGCGTTGTTTGGCTGGCTCATTTTCAATCTCCATCATCAACACAATTTCCGGATTGCAATCGGGTCGCCGATAAAAGCCGTCCATACCCAAATCTTCAGTCGCGCAAATCAAAGCCTCCTCTTTCTCCTCCAACGCATCCCGACGCTTCAACAAATCCGCCTTAAGTTGGGGCC
>SPJM01000341.1 GCA_006844585.1 Methylococcaceae bacterium
TTGTAAACTGGCCGCTTCCGCGCTGGCGTCCCAAACCGTCAAAGAATGATCTGCATAGGCGCTGGAAGGAATAATGAATGGAAACATGGCGACGCCTAGCGTCAAGACAATAGTCGCCAGCATCATGGAACTGAAAAACAAGGCTGTTCCAGCTTTATTTAAATAAGACAACAGCGCGCTAAAAGCAGCGCAGACAATCACGCCTGCCGGAATACCCCACAATACCGGGTAATGTCCATAATTATCCAGCCACAAGCCGGGGCCGTTTTTAACGGTTTTCTGTAACGGGTCAGAGACGGCGCCGACATCAACCAAGCTGCTGATATGATAACCATGCAATTGAAAACTCCAAAAACCGACCGCAACAAACACCAAAATCAAAGACATCGCCGTCATCAAAATTAACGGCTTGATATCCGGGGTCACTTCCTCAACAGTTTTATATTGCAAATAAACCGCTCCCTGCAATAGAAACGCCGCCAACGTCAACATGGCGGTTAACATGGCGTATAGACTGAAAAAATCGATCAAACCGTTAAAAACAAGCCTGCCTGACTGTAATTCAAACTCAAACGCCACGCCTTGCATGATAATGCCGACCCCCATGCCCAGCATCCAAACCGTCAACAAGGCAATGCCTGACAAAACCAATTGAAATTTACGAGTACGCTGAATAAACCGCGCGGACAAGCAGAAACCAAGCGGTCTGAACAAAAAAGCGGATAGCACAAAAAAAAGCGCCGCTTTCATAACAGCCAGTAAAACCATCCCCGGCAGAGGCCAAGCGGATAACAGAAAAAAGCCGAGGACCATTAACCAAAGTTGAAGTATTCGCCAGCCATGACTGATATTCGGAAGAATATCATCAACCCGCTCAAAATAAGCCAATAAAATCGCCATCCCCAAGTCACGACCATTGGAAACCGCAAATACTATTAGAAAAACACCCAACCATCCCCACCAAATTAATCTGAGTGTTTCATAATCAAAAATCATCGCTGACCTTCCCTGATTGCCGCTAGTTATAATCGGTTATACTAACCGCTCCCTTTGGCAAGCTCAAGATAGTATTCATTAACCTAATCGCCGCCATGTCCAGCACCAAAAAAAACTTTCAATCCCCATTAAAATTCCCTACGCCAAGCATTGCCCGCTATCAAGCGGAAATTTCTCGGCAACAGCAATTATTGAAAATCGTTAAACAAACGCTACCGAATGAATTAGCGCTCCATACCGCCCATTGCGTTCTCTCCAACCATAAACTCATTATATATACCGATTCCGCCGCCTGGGCGGCGCAATTGCGATTCTATCATTCAACAATACTGAACCATTTACAATCCTCCGGCTGGCAAAGCATTCAACTGATTCAATTCAGAATTTTGCAATCCACGCAACAGCCCGCCAAAAGAAAGCCGATTATACCCAACCAAGAAAATATCAATGCGATACGCCAACAAATCAAAGCTACCGACAAAGACGCCCTGAGCCGCTCATTGAAAAAACTGTGCGATATTTTGGAAATCAAATCCAAACAAAAAACCCAATAAAACTTACTTGATATAAATTGAATATCGGACTGAAAAACCCTATATCTCAAATAGTCATTAATTTAGCCTCGTCAATGATATTTATTGGAAAGGGAACTTTAAAACAATAACATCGTCACAAAGCCGTTTGAACTGAACTGATGACGATAGAATTTAAACGTCTAATCCATAGCAACTCGCTCTTAACAGGAATAGCGGACAGTGAATACGACAGAATTAATAAGGACACCTGATTTAACCATGACCGAAACGCAGCTCAGCAGTACTCAAGCCGACTTACAAAAACTCAAATCCTATATTAATCAACAAATCATCGGCCAATCCTTATTGGTTGAGCGCATGCTGATCGCCTTGCTGGCGGATGGTCATATTCTGGTGGAAGGCGCGCCGGGCTTGGCAAAAACCCGCGCCATCAATGTCTTGAGCAAAGGTATTGAAGCCGATTTTCACCGGGTGCAATTTACCCCCGATTTATTGCCCGCTGATTTAACCGGCACTGAAATTTATCGTCCTCAACAAGGCAGTTTTGAGTTTCAAAAAGGTCCGTTGTTTCATAATTTGATGTTAGCGGACGAAATCAATCGCTCTCCGGCTAAAGTGCAAGCCGCGTTACTGGAAGCAATGGCGGAACGGCAAATCACCGTCGGCGGCGCAAGTTATCAATTGCCTCAATTGTTTTTGGTGATGGCGACCCAAAACCCGCTGGAGCAGGAAGGCACTTATCCCTTACCGGAAGCGCAACTGGATCGTTTTTTATTACATATCAAAATCGATTACCCGGAAGCGGAACATGAAAAATCTATTTTAGCGCTGGCCAGAGCGGAAGCCAAAGGCGAAGCCGCTAGACAAACCGGAGAAACGCCAAAGATTTCCCAACAATCCATATTCAACGCCCGCCGTGAAATACTGGACATTCATATGGCGGAAAGTCTGGAAAATTATTTATTGCAACTGGTGCTGGCCACGCGCAACCCCGGCCTGTACGGCGACGATATGGCCAATTGGCTACAATACGGCGCCAGCCCGCGCGCCAGCATTGCCCTGGATCGCTGTTCGCGCGCCAAAGCCTGGCTGCAACAGCGCGATTTCGTCAGCCCGGAAGATATTCAGGATATAGCTTTTGATGTGTTAAGGCATCGTATTATTTTATCTTATGAAGCGGAAGCCGAAGGCCTGAGCACCGACCTGGTGATAAAAGAACTGATCGCCCGCGTCGCCGTTCCTTAACAATGAAAGACCAGCTACAGACTCAGCAACGGGTCAGTGTACAGTTAAAGCCTTTATTAGACTTGAATAAACAGGCCGCCACCCTGAAGCTGCAACATCGACGCATAAAAGCCGGACAAAGCGGCGGTTATTTATCGCCGTTTAAAGGCCGCGGCATGGAATTTGATGAAGCGCGACTTTATCAAGCGGGCGATGATGTGCGCAGCATTGATTGGCGAGTGACCGCCCGCACCGGCAAACCGCACACCAAATTATTTCGCGAAGAGCGGGAAAGACCGATCTTTATTTCCGTAGACTTCCGGCAAACCATGCACTTCGCCACCCGCGGCCGATTCAAATCCGTTCAAGCAGCCCATCTGGCCGCGATACTAGCCTGGGCCGGTCATCATCAGGGCGACCGCATCGGCGGCCAAATCTTCAGCGATCAAGGCTGTCAGGAATTAAAACCGCAAAACGGCAAACACGCTGTATTGCGCCTTTGCAACGCCTTGGTTAAACCGCAATTGAATGCCCGCCAGGACATGTCGCTGGACGCAGTGATCCTCCGCTTATTGCAACACGCCAAACCGGGCAGCCGAGTCTACTTGATCAGCGATTTTCGGGGACTCAACCACACGGTGGAAAACCATCTAGCCAAACTCGCCAGACATTGTGAAATTGTGCTGATTCAAGTTTATGACGCTTTGGAAAGCCGATTACCCGGCAAAGGCCGTTATCGTTTCACCAATGGCGACCGCGACATCACCATAGACGCGCGCGACCGCCAACGCATCCGGAACTATCAACAGCGTTTCCAACATTTGCAGCAGCAATTGCAGCAATTAAGCCAAAAACTGCATCTGGTTTATTTGCCTTGTTTGACCACTGCATCCGTTGTCGAGGTATTACGCTAATGCAACCGACCTTGGAACTGCGCGACATCCATTTACCGGAAACCATCGGTTGGTGGCCGCCCGCCTTTGGGTGGTGGATTTTATTGGCGCTGGTTTTACTATGCCTATACGGTTTATACCGGGCTTATAAAAAACTGACCCGCAAAACAGCGGCCAAAGCCGCGCTTAAATTAATTGTGCAAATCCGCGACGATGAAGCGCTCAATGATTTACAACTCGTTGAACAACTTTCCGCGCTGCTACGCCGGATTGTCATCAGTTCGCCGCTTTCAGCACAACAAGCCGGGCTGAGCGGCGATGCCTGGCTACGGCATTTAGATCACAGCATGGAAGGGCGACCTTTCAGCGATGGCGTCGGCCGCTGTCTGGCGAACGCCCATTATCGTCGGCAATTGCCGAAAAACATCGACAAGGCGGCATTAATACAACTGTGTGAAGACTGGATAAAAAAACAACCATGATACATCTGCAATGGCCCCTGGTTTTATTGGCGATTCCCTTGCCAATTCTGTTCAGAATCCTGTTGCCGGCGCATCAGGTAGAACAAGACGCTGCTTTAAAAGTCCCCTTTTTAGAGGATTTCGGCGTTAACAACTCACAAGTCGTTCGCCAGCCGCAACAATGGCCGTTATGGATTGCCGTTTGCGGCTGGTGCCTATTAGTTCTGGCCGCGGCCAGACCGCAATGGCTGGGCGAACCGATAGAGCAAGCCATCAGCGGTCGCGATTTGATGTTGGCTGTCGATGTATCCGGCAGTATGGAAGAACAAGACTTTATCCTCGAAGGCAGTCCGGTAGATCGCTTAACCGCCACCAAACAAGTCGCCGGATCGTTTATCGAACGGCGCGTCGGCGACCGGGTCGGTTTGATCTTATTCGGCACCACCGCTTATTTACAAACTCCGCTGACTTTCGACCGAAAAACCCTGAAAACCTTGCTCAATGAAGCCTTTATCGGGATTACCGATAACGACCCGGCCACCTCTATCGGCGACGCCATCGGTTTGGCGGTCAAGCGTTTAAAACAGCAATCCGCCGACAGCCGAGTATTGATATTACTGACCGACGGCGCCAATACCGCCGGTGAAGTCACCCCCTTACGCGCCGCTGAGCTGGCCGCTGAAAACCAATTAAAAATCTATACCATCGGCATCGGCGCTGATGAAATGATTATTCGCAGTTTTTTCGGCAATCGCCGGGTCAATCCTTCCCGAGACCTGGATGAAGCCACCCTGCGAACGATTGCCGAAAAAACCGGCGGCCAATATTTCAGAGCCCACAATACTGAAGAGCTGGATAAAATTTATCGTTTGCTGGATGTCTTTGAACCGGTGGAAAAAGATCAGCAATTTTTTCGCCCTCGCAGCGAACTTTACCCTTGGCCGCTGGGCATCGCTTTAATCATCGCCACCCTACTGGCAATCATGCGTTTAAGAGGTCTGCATGGCTGAATTTCATTTCATTCGCCCCTATTGTTTATTAGCTCTGATTCCAGCTCTAACCTTATTCATTCTACTGTTGCGGCATAAGCTGAACAGCGGCAATTGGAACACGGTTTGCGACCCGGAGCTATTGCCTTTTTTATTGCAGGAAAAACCCAGCCAACAAAACAACGCGCCTTTAATCGGCGCTATATTGGCGACGCTATTGACGATTCTGGCGATGGCGGGCCCTACCTGGGAACGCATTCCGGCTCCGGCATTTCGTAATGAGGCGGCGCTGGTGATCGCCTTGGATTTATCTCGCTCCATGGACGCCAATGACATCAAACCCAGTCGCTTAAGTCGCGCCCGTTACAAAATCGCCGATATTCTGCAGCAACGCAAAGACGGCCAAACCGCCTTATTAGCCTATGCCGGCGATGCTTTTGTGGTAACCCCTCTCACTCAAGATACCGAAACCATCGCCAGCCAACTGCAGGCTTTATCCACCGATATTATGCCGGCGCAAGGCAGCGATACGGTATCCGCCATACAATCAGCGATTCGACTACTCAAACAAACCGGCCTGCAAGAAGGCCATATCTTATTGATCAGCGATGATATTGATGATCAAATCACCGATCTGGCGAAAAAAATCCTCGGTCGATACCAGTTATCCGTTTTAGGCGTCGGCGCTCCGGAAGGTGCGCCGATTCCCGGCAAACAAGGCGGATTCGTGAAAGATGCTGAAGGCAATATCGTGGTTCCAAAGTTGGATGCCGCCAAACTTTCCGCCCTGGCGCAGGCGGGCCGCGGCCATTATCAAACCGTCAGCGCCAACGACAACGATATTGACTATTTACTCAGCAAACTGGACAGCCCGCTCAGCGATGCAGAAAACGCTGAAAACCCGCTGTACATGGATATTTGGGCGGAAAAAGGCCCTTGGTTATTGTTAGCGGCGCTGCCGCTGGTCGCCTTGTCTTTTCGTAAAGGTCTGCTTAGTTTGGCTTTTCTGATCTTGCTGCCTTTTCCGCAAGACAGTTACGCGCTGTCGTGGAACGACTTATGGCAAACCGACGACCAACAAGCCCAACAAGCCTGGCGGCAACAAGACTATTCGGCCGCCGCTGAAAAATTTCAAAATCCGGACTGGAAAGCCGCCGCCCAATTCAAAGCCGGGCAATATCAACAAGCAGCGGAAACCCTGGCCGAATCAACTAGCGCCGACGGTCAATACAACCGCGGCAACGCGCTGGCCAAGGCTGGACAATTACAACAAGCCCTGGATGCTTATCAACAAGCCTTAACAATAAATCCTGAACATCAAGACGCGCTTCACAACAAGCAACAAGTGGAAAAGCTTCTCCAGGAACAGCAACAACAGCAGCAGGAAAATCAATCCTCCGAACAAGGCGATCAACAACAATCACCGGAAGACGGCCAACCATCCGAAGATCAATCCTCGAATAGCGAACAGTCGCAATCAAGCGAATCACAGTCTTCAGAAGACCGCAATGCACAACAAAATTCAGACCAAAATCAACAGGCTGAACAACAAGCACAGGATGCAAGCGAAAACGAACCGGAAAATGCCCAAGAGCAGCACAATCAAGCCCAGGCGGAAGAATCAGAAGAGCAGTCGGAAGATCAAACTGAAGCCAGCGCCAGCCAAGCCATAGAAAGCTCAGATGAAAATCAGCAAGCCTCGGAGCAATGGTTAAACCGCATTCCTGATAATCCTTCCGGCTTGCTGAAACGTAAATTCCAATATCAATATAAACAACGCGGACAATCGCGCCAACAAAACAAACAATGGTAAGCCATCCATGTTGAAGTTATTTCGTCTTTTTTTATTTTTATACCTGTTGCCGGGGTTCAGTACATCCGTTTTCGCCGTTGAAATTAAAGTTAAGCTGGATAGAAACCCGGTCAATATTAACGATTCATTTTTGTTAACATTCAGTTCGAACGAATCGCCGGATGATGATCCTGATTTCTCGCCGCTGGAACAAGACTTTGAAATTCTCAATCAACAACAAAACAGCAGCACCTCTATTATTAACGGTAATTTCACCCGTCAATTGACTTGGAATTTATACTTAATGCCCAAACGCAGCGGTCGCTTAAAAATACCGGCGATCCGATTTGGCGATGATGCAAGTCAGGCGATAAATCTACAGGTTACCGACCAGCCGCAAAACATAAACAGCAATGAACCGATTTTTTTGGAAGTGAACGTACAGCCGAATAAACCCTATGTTCAATCCCAAGTTATTTATACCTTGAAATTCTATCGCAATGTTCAAATTAGCCAAGCCAGCTTAACGGAACCGCAACTGGAAAACGCCGTCATCGAAAAACTCGGTGAAGACAGCACTTACACGACTCAAATCAACGGCGTCGAATATGCAATCACCGAACGAAAATACGCGATTTTCCCACAGCAAAGCGGGCAAATGGAAATCGCCCCCTTGACCTTAACCGCCGAAGTGGTCAACAGACAACGGCAACGATTCGGCGGCTTTTTCAATTCCCGTGGCGGCCAAACCAAACGCGTCCGCTCACAAGCCGTCACCCTGGACGTGCAAGCAATACCCGAAACTTACCAACACGCCCACTGGCTGCCGGCCCGGCAATTGCACTTAAGAGAACAATGGTCGGCGGATAAATTGGAAGTCAAAGTCGGTGAACCGCTTACCCGCACCTTAACCCTACTGGCGCAAGGCGCAACCGCCGGACAACTGCCGGAATTAGGCGAATTATCCCAATCCGAAGATTTGAAAAACTATCCTGATCAACCGGTATTAAAAGAACAAAAGAAAGCTGAAGGTCTCATTGCTTTTCGCGAAGAGAAAATAGCCTTCATTCCCGCCCACCCCGGTCAATATCAATTACCGGCGATAGAAATCCCCTGGTTCAATATCGCCACCGGCCAAATTGAATTTGCTCGCTTACCCGCCGTGAATATCACCGCGGTGGCGGTTGCCCAACAAGCGCAAAGCGAAAGCGCCCCGCCGATATTGAATGCAGACGCCGCACCACCGATCAAAATCGTCGAAAAATCCGCCAAACCTTATTGGATGTGGATATCCATTCTGTTAGCCTTGGGTTGGACGGCGAATATCGTTTACTTGCTTAGAAAAAGAAAAAATAACCCATTAAGCGAACAAGCCACAAATCCGCCGCAACAAGCTGACTTAAAAAGCATTCAAAAAGCGTTAAAACAAAGTTGTGAACAAAACAACCCGCAAGCCGCGAGGCAGGCCTTATTGGAATGGGGGAAAGAGCAATACAATGCCTATAATTTAGCGGCTTTATCACCGAATTGCAGTTCTGAATTAAAAGCGCAAATTCAGCTATTAAACCAATCCTTATACGCCGCTACGCCTCAGGCATGGGATGGTCAGATGCTGTTTCAGACTTTTTTGGCTAATCAAACCAGGCAAGATAATGCGGAAGACGGCAACGCTGAAGTTTTGAAGCCTTTATACCCGGCTAATTGAGTTTGAAATCGAACTTTATTTGTTTTTTGTAGGCCCAATACATTAACAATTCAAACCGCAGGAGTAAACAATGGAAATTCATGTTTATGACACCTATGTTACCGCACACGATCAACATATTATGCACTTTGATGTTTTTATGGCTGAAAAAGACGACCAAAAAGCCATTGAATACGCCAAACAATGGTTAAATTCAATCGGTGAAACAGACGCCATAGTGTCCAGTAAAGAATGTCGCTTCTGCCATACTCAACAAGCCCCGGTAGAAGTGACCGAGGCCATCCAACAGCAAGGCTATTTCATTTATCAGATGGAAGGTTGCCCGTTTCCTTCTTCCTGATTATTAGCCAAGTTCATAATCACCATCCAACTATGCGAATGATTTTATGAAATGTGTCGTTTGCAAAGGAACTGCTGTTACACACCCTCATGTAAGCTGATATCAGAAAGCGCCAACAAGTCTCGCTCCAATAAAATGCTATCGCCTAAATTCAGCTCAACTAACCGGCGTAATTGGGAAATACTTTCAATATCAATATGCTCACATTTAAAGCCGACTTTGTTGCCGATGACATGACTGACGCTGAGCTCCATTTTTATTTCAACGTCTTCCGATAAGGCAATTGATAAGGTAAACAACTCATCCGGATTGCTTTCCCATGGCTCCTTGAACTCCAATAAACAACCTTTTAAGGACAAATCCAAAGTTGTACAACTTAAAACTCCATTGGCAGTTTCCAGAGTCGCATCGGCATCATAAATAATTCTATGGAATTTACGCTTTTCATCCAAATTTTCAAGTGTCATCGCCGCCTCCGATCAGGCAAAAAACTGCATACTGGTTTTATCAATCTGAATAATGTCATTATTTTCCAGCTTGATGGAGCTGTCGCCTAGCGGATTATTATTGATCATCATTTTTTCACCGTTTTCCAAGGCTGAAATGTAATATCCTTCTTTTCTTCGAGCAACTACGGCAATCCCTGATTCACTATTGCCGATACGATTCAATGTTTTTTTCAAAGTCATGATTCTGCCGATATGACGACCGTTCATAATTTGCAGATTTGCCTCATGTGTCCTAGCGGCATCTTCGGCTTGTTGATCAACTGCTTCGCCTGCTAGAGGCTCCGGTTCATTGTCATCGACAATTTTTGCGGGCGATTCCAGAAAAGACTCCGAATTCACAGCAAAAATAATGGTATGTTTACCGATATTAATTCTATCGTTATCGACCAGCATGTGCTCTTTGATCGGCTGATTATTGATAATCAATGGATACTCATCATTAAGCTGCTTAATAATGCAACCGCTATCTTTAATTATGACCGCCGCGTGACAAGGGGCCATAGCCAAACTATCAACGATAATATCGTTGGTTTCATCACGACCGACATGTAAAACACCCGAGTCATAAATTTTGGAACTGATTGCTTTTTCTTTAAAATAAACAGTAAATTTTGCCATTGATCTTTATAGACACCTTGATTTAACGGTTTAGCCGCTCTTTCAATAAGAACCGGTTCTACAGCAATTAGAAGTATAGCTAATAAAATTCGTTTTGTAACCAATCCTGAGACGTTAAAACCAACGTTATCCAAGTTTCCAAGGAAGCATAGCTCAACGCCTCCAATTTAACTCATTTTTTCTTAATCAATCCTTAGGAACGGGTTCGTGAACGTTCCTAAGCTTCCGGAGGATGAAATTTAACTTTCTTGATAGCATTCCCGTCCCGTTCTAAAATCTCCAAAGGGTATCCATGCAGGCGAACGCTGGTGCCGACCTCCGGTATGATTTCCATATATTCAATTATCAAACCATTTAATGTTTTCGGGCCTTCTGTCGGCAAATCCCATTGAGTAATGCGATTAAGCTCACGCACAGTCACACTGCCATCCACCACATAGCTGCCGTCATTTTTCTCAGTGACCTCGGCATCCTCCAATATCAACTCACCGATAATTTCCTGCAACAAGTCATCCAGAGTCACTAAACCTTGAACATCGCCGTATTCATCGACAACTAAACCAATACGCAATCTCTCCGTTTTAAAGCATTGAATTTGCTTATGCAGAGGCGTATTTTCAGGGATAAAAAACGGTTTAATCAAATTGTCGGTAATCGCTTGCTTATCGAAGTTTTCCTTTTTACTCAGCGCCAGTATTTTTCGTAAATGCAAAAAGCCGATTACCCTATCAATACTTTTTTTGTATACCGGCAAGCGAGTATGACGGCTGGTTTCAAGCTTTTCAATAATGGCCTCCATCGGCTCTTCTAAATCGATGCCGACAATTTCATTACGCGGCGTCATAATATCTTCCACCGAGGCGGTTTCCATATCCAAAATGCCCAACAACATTTTTTGGTATCGAGCCGGCATAATCGCATCGGCGTCGGATACAATGCTTTTCAATTCATCTTTATTAATGCTATCGGTATTGTCTTTGGAGACTTTCACGCCGACGATCCGCAGCAATAAATTAGCTATCAGATTGACAATCCAAACAATAGGATAGAAAAGTTTCAATAGCGGCGTATAAATCCAGGCGGCGGGAAAAGCCAAAACTTCCGGCTTAATGGCCGCTAAGGTTTTAGGCGTGACTTCTGAAAAAAGCAGAACGGCCAGCGTTAAAATAGCCGCAGCAGCGGCAATAGCTTGTTCGCCGCCTATCCGAATAGCGATCACCGTCGCCAATGATGAGGCTAAAATATTAACAAAATTATTGCCGAGCAAAATCAATCCAATCAGACGATCAGGCCTTTTTAAAAGGCGATTGGCTTTAATCGCTCCTCGATGTTTTTGTTTAACCAAATGCTGCAGGCGATAACGATTCAAGGTCATCAATGCGGTTTCAGAGCCTGAAAAAAAAGCGGACAGCAATAATAAAAAAATTAATATACCAAACAGTATATCTAAAGGAATATCGTTCAAAGAACCGGAAAATGAAAGTAATAAACGTGTCTAGTTTCTATGCTGGGAAAAATTTGTCAAGCGCTATTCTGAAAAAGGCTAGTATTGAGACCAAACTATTTTTATATCAAACTTTAA
Source organism: Methylococcaceae bacterium (assembly GCA_006844585.1). Taxonomy (GTDB): domain Bacteria; phylum Pseudomonadota; class Gammaproteobacteria; order Methylococcales; family Methylomonadaceae; genus Methylomarinum. The sequence continues at coordinate 11,646 of SPJM01000341.1, forward strand.
AATGAGGCGCTATCCTTTTAAACTAAATAAGTTTTTTACCATTATCTCAATAAAAAACAGAAATTTTCCTTTTTTTAATTTCAAAATAAAAAATCGCTTTTTTTTCTGCTCATCCGCCTACAAAAAACAGCGATCTGTCTATAATTATATATCGCATGGTTTTAAACACATTTTTGCGTTAACCGAATTATAACGACCTTACTGGATTATACGCGCCGCGACGGCATCATAATCAAGGAGCGTCCTAAGGAACGTGAGTTTTATCCCCGTTCCTAAATCGTTTTTGCATCATCCATTTAAAAGAGTTATTTATGCCCTTGCCCGGTATTTTGTTAATTGACAACGATTCAGCCAGGATTAGACAATTTACGGATATTCTGGAATTTTTGGAATTTCACATTACTGTAATTTCCAGCCATTCATTCCAAGATTCGATTGCGCAACTGAATCATGTCAGCGCTGTATTTATTGCCGGCGATAATGACAAGCAAGGCGCTATTATCAATTTTCTAAGCGAAGCCGACCCTCGAATGACGTTGTTTTTGTTAATCGGAACTGACAACAGCAAAACAACGTCCTCTATAATCGAACAAAAAATCAGCCAAATTATTGAATGGCCGACCACCTACCCGTTGCTTAGCAAAGTATTAGACGCGCTCCCTAAACAAACCAGCGCCTCGCTCACTCAATCTAGAACACCCGCCAATAAGGGACTTGCCGGCGTCAGCGCGGCGATAAGAGAAACCCGTGAACTAATCGACCAGGTTGCCGATTCCGACGCCACCGTATTGATTTTGGGGGAATCCGGCACCGGCAAGGAAGTCGTCGCACAAGCCCTGCATAAGTCTTCTCAACGCAAAAACAAGCCCTTTGTACCGGTCAATTGCGGCGCCATACCGGGCGAGTTGCTGGAAAGCGAGTTATTCGGCCATGAAAAAGGCGCATTTACCGGCGCATTGACCTCCCGACAAGGAAGGTTTGAGATGGCGGAAGGAGGTACGTTGTTTCTAGATGAAATCGGCGATATGCCTATGCCTATGCAAGTAAAACTGTTGCGCGTTCTGCAAGAGAGATGTTTTGAGCGAGTCGGCAGCAATAAAACCATACATTGCAATGTCAGAGTCATTGCTGCAACACATCGGAATTTGGAAGAAGAAATCAAAGAAAAAAGATTTCGCGAAGATTTGTATTATCGTTTAAATGTGTTCCCGATTGATGTGCCCGCTTTACGCGAACGCCTTGAAGACATTCCTTATTTGGTCAATGATCTTCGGCGCAGAATGCAAACCGCCGGACAGGCGACCGTTAAGTTAAAAGATGACGCCTTGCTCACCTTGATGCAACATCATTGGCCCGGCAATGTGAGGGAGCTGGCAAATTTAATTGAGCGTTTGGCGATCATTAACCCGAATAAAGACATTAGCGCGGAAGATTTACCGGAAAAATTCCGGCATTACGAAATCCCCGACAATGCACACTTGGAAATTGAACCTGAATCAGCTGTCCAGGAATCAATCCAATCCCAAGAACCAATCTCCTCCCCTACTGATGCGATAACCAATATGACATCGCTGCCGGAACAGGGCATGGATTTAAAAGAATATTTAAGCGATCTGGAAAGCGATTTAATCAAACAAGCGTTGAATGAATGTAACGGCGTCGTCGCGCACGCCGCCAAATTACTCAATATGCGCCGAACAACATTGGTTGAGAAACTGCGCAAATATGATTTGTCTTCGTAAAGTATTGAGCAATACTTTGATGCGTAGCTTGCAAAAACTGCAAAAAAATCAATTTTAATAAAGCGGGGCGCAAACTTTAATGCCGATAATACAGGCTAAAGCCTGCGCCCTACTTTATAAGCTTACTTTACCGCCTCTTCCGTTTTCTTTGTCGGCTCAGCAGAAGCCGCCGACGAATCTTCAGTTATCGGCGCTACGCTTTGAACCGTTTCAGGCGCTTGTATCTTCTCCGGCCCCTTTTCCTGCTCGGCCTGTTCCTTTTCCTGAATAGCTTTCTCGCCTCCTGATAGAATTGAGGCCATACATTCCATAATACTGTTGCTAAAATTAGATCGCGCTTCCGCTAAAGCAAGCGGCGAACCGAAATCGGTTCTTAGTTCTTGCAAAGTCTTCATCGGGTCTTCTGATTTTGTTAAGTTCAACATTTTTGCATAGTTCCGATAAGCCATTAACCTAGCCGGGTCAAATGGAAACGAACCTGGCATCTTCTTGGATGATAAATCGACAACGCATTCCACCATCGAATCATTATCGACTTTATAATCGGCCAGATCTTTATCCTCCTTGACCTGCTCCAACACAGCCGCTTCATATTGTTGTTTATCGGCGCAACCGCTTAATAACGCAGCCGTGAAACCTAACACTATAATCTTCTTCATTTTTTATCTCTAAATTATTTTTTATTCCGGTTTGTAAATTCACCGAAATAGCTTACCCGTAACGATGCTTCTAAGAGTAATCACTGCTGATTTGCTTCATCGCCTGAGCAATCCAGGCTTCCGCTTCAGCATTGATTTCTTTTGCTTTTTTACCTTGCACTTCAATAGCAGGACCAATCTTGACTTTGATAACACCCGGAAATTTTAAAAAACTGTTTCTGGGCCAAAATTCACCGGCATTATGCGCCAGCGGTATAACCGGATATCCGGAATGATGCGCAAGCATAGCGCCACCGGCGCTGAATTTTTTATCCTCCCCCGGCGCTGCGCGCGTTCCTTCCGGAAAAATCACCACCACCAGACCTTCTTCCAGCCTTGCCGTTCCTTGTTGAATCAAAGCTTTTAAAGACTCGCGCTTGTTTTGACGATCAATGGCAATCGGCTTTAAAGTCGCCAAGGCCCAGCCGCCAAAAGGAATATAAGTCAGCGATTTTTTTAATAATGCGGTTTGCGGCGGTAAAAACAACCGTAGCGCAATTGTTTCCCAAGCCGATTGGTGTTTACTGAGCACGATAAACGTTTGGTCTTTAGGAAGGTTTTCCAGCCCTTCCACTTCATAAGTCAAGCCGCATACGTTTTCCAAGACCCAGAATAATAAGCGTATCCATATTCCGGCTATAAAATATCTAAAAGAAAAAGGCAATACCGCCGCCAGGATAATCAAGGGACTGATAATCAGCGTGGAAATGACAATATGAACAAACAGTAAAATTGAACCGAGGTAAACCTTAAAGCTTTTGTTTTGAGTTAATGCATTCTCATTCATCATTACGTTATTCTTGTTTTATGCGCTTTTATCTAATATAAAGCGCTCAGATGGCCTTTACGCCAGATTAATTAAATCTATTGTTGTAGTTTAGAAATATCAGCAATTTTAAGAAATTGATTGGATAACAACGCCAACAGAGCCAAACGGCTTTGTCGCAAAGTTAAGTCATCGCACATGACCATGACATGATCAAAAAAAGCGTCTACGCTGCTTCTTAATTGCGCTAATCGCGCTAATGCCTGCTGATATTGTTTGGCTTCCACCAAAGGCTGAATATCATCTGCCGATAATTTAGCCGCCGCCAATAAATCCAACTCTTGTGTTTCAAGCAAAGCACCGACTTCATCAGCCAACGGCTCTTGTGATTTTTTCAAAATATTGATGATGCGCTTGTTGGCGGCGGCCAGACTTTCCGCTTCCGGCATGGCTCTGAAAACTTTGACTGCTTCCAATCGCTGCATAAAATCCAGAGGCTGAGAAGGCTTAACGCTGATCACCGCATCAAATTCATCGGCGCGATAACCGTGATCCAGACAGTAGCCTTTAAAACGGTCATTAATAAAATCCAACAATAAGGATCGCGTTTTTTGTTGATCAAAATCATGATTGAATTGAGCCAGGGAGGCGTCAACCAATTCAACAATATCCAGCTGTAAACGACCTTCGATGACAATCCGCAAAATACCTAGCGTTGCTCGTCTTAACGCATAAGGGTCTTTATCGCCGGTTGGAATCAGACCGGCGCTGAAAATCCCGCACAAGGTGTCAATCTTTTCCGCTAAAGCTAAAACTTGTCCGACTTGACTTGAAGGGATCGGACTGCCGGATTGTTTGGGAAAATATTGTTCTTCCTGAGCAATAGCCACCGCTTCAGGTTCACCATCAGCCAGCGCATAATAACGCCCCATAATGCCTTGCAAGCTGGCGAATTCACCGACCATTTCGGTCATCAAATCTGTTTTCGCCAATGTTGCTGCGCGTTCCGCCAAGGCAACATCAACCTTAAGCGGATCGGCAATCAGCTTGCTCAACGCCGCCACCCGCTGAGTTTTCTCCAGCAAAGTTCCCAAAGTTTTTTGAAAAACAATATCGCCCAGATGACTAACCCGTTCTTCCAGCTTTAATTTTCGATCTTGTTGCCAAAAAAATTCGGCATCGGCCAAACGCGGCAAAATTACCCGCTCATTACCGGCCTGAATGGAAACAGGACGAGAACTCTCAATATTACTGAAGGTAATAAAATGCGGTAATAAATCGCCTTGCGCATTTTTCACCGGAAAATATTTTTGATTAGATTGCATAGTGGTGATTAAAACCTCCACCGGCAAGGCTAAAAAGCGCTGATCGAAATTACCCACCACTGGCACCGGCCATTCATTAATAGCGGTGATTTCTTCCAATAAGTCATTTTCGATATGGGCGATGCCGCCAACCTGATCAGCCGTCTTTTGCGCCGCCTCATCAATAATTTTTTTTCGCCGCTCAAAATCGACGATCACTTTGCCTTGTTCATAAAGCGTTTGCAGGTAATCATCGGGGCTGTTAACAGAAATTGCCTGCGGCGCATGAAAACGATGACCATGTGTCTGAGCAGCCGTTTTTTGACCTAAAATTTCTGTTTCAATCACCCTTTCGCCTAATAGCAAAACTACCCAATGTACGGGCCTGGCAAATTCGGTTTCACCCGCGCCCCAACGCATTCTCTTAGCAATCGGTAATTGCTGAATGCTTTTTCTAAGAATATCCGGTAATAAATCGGCAGTCTGTGCGCCTTTCACCGCTTGATTAAAAGCCAGCCATTCGCCTTTATCGGTCTTTAATGTAGTCAATTGATCAACGGTTGTTCCGCAGCTTTTGGCGAATCCTTCCGCAGCCTTAGTGGGCGAACCATCGGCGGCATACGCCGCCTTAACTGCGGGGCCGCGCTTTTCAACTACGGCATCCGCTTGCTTAAGCTGCAAATCAGAAATTGTCAAAGCCAATCTTCTTGGCGTTGCGTAGGCATTCGCCCCGGCGAATGACAACCCGGCAGCCTGCAAACCGGCGACCGTTGAGTCCAGCAGACTTTGGCTTAATTTCAATAAGGTCTTGGGCGGCAATTCTTCACTGCCGATTTCAAATAACAGATTTGCGGTTTCGCTCATACTTGCTCTCCTTGCTTTTTCAGAATAGGAAAACCCAACGCTTCGCGCCGGTTATAGTAAGCTTGAGCAACCGATTTGGACATATTTCTGACTCTCAAAATAAAGCGCTGCCGTTCGGTCACTGAAATAGCGTGTCGAGCATCCAGTAAATTAAAAGCATGCGAGGCTTTTAACACCATTTCATAAGCCGGCAACGGCAAGTCTTTTTCAATTAAATTTTGGCATTCCGTTTCATAGGTATCGAAACAGGAAAACAAAAAATCCACATTGGCTTCATCAAAATTATAAGCGGACATTTCCACTTCATTTTGATGATAAACATCGGCATAAGTCACAATGCCCTGCGAACCCTTTGTCCAAACAAGATCATAAACGCTTTCCACGCCTTGAATATACATGGCGATACGCTCCAAGCCGTAGGTCAATTCTCCGGAAACCGGTTTACATTCCAAGCCGCCGACTTGTTGAAAATAGGTAAATTGAGAAACTTCCATGCCGTTCAACCAAACTTCCCAACCTAATCCCCAGGCGCCTAAAGTGGGCGACTCCCAGTTATCCTCGACAAAACGCACATCATGTTCCAACAAATCCAAACCTAAATGGCGCAATGAATCTAAATACAAATCCTGAATATTGTCAGGAGAAGGTTTCAAAATCACCTGAAACTGGTAATAATGTTGCAAACGCATCGGATTTTCGCCGAAACGTCCATCGGTAGGTCTTCTTGAAGGCTGCACATAAGCCGTATTCCAAGGTTCCGGGCCGATCGCGCGTATAAAGGTCGCCGGATGAAAGGTTCCTGCGCCGACTTCCTGATCTAAGGGTTGCATCAATACACAACCATAATCAGCCCAATATTCTTGCAAGGCTAAAATCAGCCCTTGAAATGTCGATAAATCTTGTTTTGTGCTGGACACTGGTTTTTTGGCTTTATTAAATAAAAAAGAGCGAATTATAGCCGAATTCACTCTAAAAATACTAACTCTGAAAGTATTTTGTCTGAACCGTTTAACTCACGAGCATTATCTAAAATATAATCGGTAGTTGCTGTTCTCGCCTTTAGCGTATTATACTTCGGAGATTTGGTATTTGGCGGCGCGCAATCAGCGGGTCGCGACAACTGCGGAGTCATCATTTGATTGAAATCAAATCTTTAGCCTTCTCTTATGGAGAGCAGAGCTTTCAATTAAACATTCCCGATTTGCGTATCGGCCATGCCGAAAAAGTGGCTGTTATCGGTCCCAGCGGTTCGGGGAAAACCTCATTGCTGAAATTGCTATCCGGAATTTATGAGCCTCAACAAGGTGAAATCAGCATAGACGGCGTCGCCATTCATCAACTGGGCGATAGTCGGCGTCGCCAATTCCGCATCCAAAACATCGGTTTTATTTTTCAAGATTTCGAATTGCTGGATTACCTCAATATCCGAGACAATATTTTACATCCCTACCGGATATCCAACGCTTTGAAGCTCTCATCAGAAGTCAAAGCCCGCGCCTTGGGTCTAGCGACAGAGCTGGGCATTGCCGACAAAATGCGGCGCTACCCGGACACCCTGTCGCAAGGCGAAAAACAACGTACGGCTATCTGCCGCGCCATGCTGACCAAACCTAAGTTAATACTGGCTGATGAAGCCACCGGCAATTTAGATCCCAATAATAAATTACGCATTTTAGATGCGCTGTTTCGCAGCACAGAAAAAAATGACGCCACCTTGATTGCAGTCACTCATGATCATGAATTACTCGGTCGATTCGACCGGGTAATCGATTTTAAAAGCTACTGCAAACAGGAGGATAATCATGGATAGTTTATATCTCGCCTGGCGCTATATCGTTTTTAACCGCATCAAAACGCTGACTTTAATCACTTGCATCACCTTAATCTGCTTTTTGCCCTTGGCTTTAAAAACATTATTAAGCGTCAGTGAGCAGCAATTACTGGCGCGCGCCGCCGCCACTGAACTTTTAGTCGGAGCAAAAGGCAACCCCTTGGATTTAGCGATGAACTCGCTGTACTTCTCAAATGAACAGCCCGACTTAATCACTATGCAAGCCAGCGAACGCGTTTATAACAGCAGCCTGGCTTTGCCCATTCCGCTTTATGTGCGCTTTCAGGCTAGAGAGCATCCGATTGTCGGCACTTCCGTCGATTATTTCGATTTTCGTGGTTTAACCTTAGCCTCCGGCCGTCATTTCGCCATGCTGGGCGAATGTGTTATCGGCGCCGATGTAGCGAAAAAATTAAACTTAAATATCGGCGATAAATTGCTCTCATCGCCGAAAACCCTTTTTGACTTGGGCGGCATCTACCCATTGCAAATGACCGTTACCGGCGTTTTGAAAAAATCGCATTCAGCCGATGACAATGCTGTTTTTGTTGACTTAAAAACGACTTGGGTGATTGAAGGCTTGGGTCACGGTCATCAAGATGTGGAAAAAATAACCGACAAGCAATCTATTTTATCCAACAAGGAAAAGTTAGTTACCGCCTCTGCAAAAATCAAACAATATGCGGAAATCACCACAAAAAACCTGGAATCTTTTCATTTTCACGGCGACCCATCCGTTTACCCTATCTCAGCAGTCATTGCCGCTCCTATTGACGCCAAATCCGCGACTATCTTAATGGGGCGTTATCTCGGAAAAAAAGAACGGCAGCAAATTATTCGTCCACAATCGGTCATTCAAGAACTGCTCAATAACATCTTTCAAATCAAAGACTTCATTGATGCGATCATTTGGATCGTCAGCGGAGCTATGATTTTAGCTTTATTGCTGGTTTTTAATTTATCATTTCGATTACGCCAAAAAGAAATTGACGCCATTTTTCATTTCGGCTGCAACCGACTGACTATCTTTCAACTCATGGCCTCTGAAATATTGATCATCACTCTATTTAGTGGAATACTTTGCGGCCTGGGACTTTTATTATTACAACAATATCAAACCGTTATTTTCAATTTTCTTTTTATAAAATAAACCATGTCAACGTTACCCGAAAAACTCAGCCCATTATTGGCAATATTGTCATTGATTTTTATTACCGGCGCTGCTTCCGCCAATAGCCCTTTAACCATTGCCGCCGCCAATTACCCGTTAAAATTTTTCGCCGAACAAATCGCCGGCAACCAGGCCAAAGTTGCTTTTCCAATGCCTGCGGATATTGACCCGGCTTTTTGGCAACCCAATGCTGAAGATATAGCCGCCTTACAAAAAGCTGATTTAGTATTACTCAACGGTGCGCACTATTCCAAATGGCTGCCTAAAGTGTCGCTCTCACTTTTCAAACAAGTCAACACTTCCGCTGTATTTCGCGACCAATATATACACCAAACAAGCGGCGTCACCCATAATCACGGCGAAGGCGGCGAACATTCACACGGCGAAACGGCCTTTACCACCTGGCTGGACTTTTCTTTGGCTAATTTGCAAGCAAAATCCATCTATAACGCTTTGGTTAAAAAAAGACCCGCCTCCCGCCAACGTTTTTTAATCAAACTGGAAAAACTGCAAAGCCGCCTATCGGAATTTGACCATCAATTATTGGAGTTAGGAAAGATTCTGAATAACGCGCCTTTAATCGGCTCTCACCCGGTTTACCAATATTTGAAAAACCGCTATCAACTGAATTTGACCAGCGTACATTGGGAACCGGAAGAAGCGCCTAACCAGCAACAATGGCAAGCATTTCAACAATTATTGGAAAAACACCCGTCTAAATGGATGATTTGGGAAGGACAACCCGCTAAAGAAACTGTTGAAAAACTTCAATCATTAGGGGTGAGCAGCATCGTATTCTCTCCGGCTGGCAATATTCCGGATCAAGGCGATTTTTTTTCAGTCATGGAAAACAATATTCAACAATTAAGGTCTATTAATCCAAATCCATAAGTTTTACACGAAATTATTTCGGCTGTGATCAAATTATTATGGCATTCACAGCCTTTAAAACCTTGACCTGAATTGTTTATCCCATCAAAATGCAGTGATAAAAATAACAGCGCCTAAACTAAGGAACGTGAATTTTATAACATCCGAAACTGACTTGTCTTTCTGTCCATCTTCGGCGTTGCGGAAACAGTTACATAACTTGCTATGCGCCTGTTTCCGCGCCTTGAATATGAACAGAAATCCTGCGCCAGTTGCGGATGTTATTTTATTCCCGTTCCTTATGGCCCGGATAATTACCCACTGAACGAGGAGAAAAGGCATGAAATTACAACTCAAATTAATCGGCCTGATTTTTTGTTTTTCGGTCACAACGTTACAGGCTGAGCATTTACCCATCGGCTCGGAAGTTCTGGCCAATTGTCACGGCTTTCACGCCAAGGGGAAAGTAAAAAGGCTCCACAAGGAACATTATGTCATCAACTTCCCAAAACAATCCAGGCCATTATTCTGCACGCCGTTTGCCTGGGATAGTATGTTTTTAACCCCTTTTCAAACTGTTCCGCACTATACTGGCAAACTTCAAAATAAATCCGGTTTTTTTAGCGTCACTAATGAAGTAACTTTTAAAGCAGGCGACAAACTTACCATTTACTTTCGTGAAAAGCCCCGCGGCCATATGTTTACCAATGAATATACGGTGGATGTTGTGATTAAAGAAATTGCATCAAACGGCTCAGCATTGTTACAAGTCGTTAAAGATCAAGCGCCAACAGAAGCAGGTCGAATTTTCAACCGCTGGGTAGGTGGAAATTATGTCATCCTGGATTTTACTGATGATTTAGTCGCCGAGCGCTTCACCATTACCGGGGCGGAAAAGAAATAATTTCGCATCTGTTTTGAAGCATTGAACAGAAACAAATCCTAATAGTCATAGCTGCAGCTAAAATCAGCATTGAACAATTTGCTCATTGATGTTTAGGAACGTGAATTTTATTACATTCCCGTTCCTTAGCAGCAGACTTCCATTTTATAACTTCTTTTATTCATCATGAAGAAAACACTTTTATTAGTTTTTCTACTTCCGCTTTTTATCTCTTGTACGTCTTCCGTCAACATTAATAAGCAACAAAAACGGGTTCAAACTGATTTATTACCTACTGGTTTGGAATCCATCCATACACTTGATGTATATTCCGACAATTCGATAATTCACGCCTTGGTTTCCGGGAAAGCCACAGATTCTAAAAAAAATGTTGTTCATTATCTTCAATCTCAAGATTTTGGCGCAAGTTGGTCCCAAGCAATCAATGTTATCACGGTGAACAAATCGGTCAAAAAATCCAAACGAGGCGATGATTTTCAAATCGCCGCTTATCAAAACCGAATTATCGCCGCTTGGAAAACAGTCGGCGCTGAACCATGGGTAGGCAATATAGCTATGTCATACTCTGATGATTACGGAAAATCATGGAAAGCTTTACCTAGCCCGATAAACTCAAACCTGTCTGCTATCGACCAAGGCTATTTCGATCTTTCTGCCGATAAACAAGGCCAGTTCCATTTTTCTTGGCTGGACGACCGAGAAGAAAAAGGCGATACCCAAGGTTTACGTTACGCACGCTTGACTGAAAATAATGGACTTTATCAATGGATTGACCAACAGACATTAGAGGCTGACGCATGTACTTGTTGTTGGACAAAAATGGTCTCAGACCAAAATGGAGAAACTCATCTTCTTTTCCGCGATGATAATCCTCGCGATATGAAAATGATTTCTACTCAGATGTTTGGCGAAAAATGGCCAGAACAATCTGAAACTGTTTGGCCTTTCAATTGGGAATTTATCGGCTGCCCGCATCAAGGAGGCGCTTTAACAAGCAGCCAATCCGAACATCAAACATTTTTACATTCACTGGTTTGGAATGGCGACGCAAAAAACCGAGGCCTGTTTTACATACAATCCTCAGCTAATAAAACAACCCCTCCTCAATTAACCCCTATCGGCGATAACACTTGCTCATCCGGAGACATTGCCGCAACTGAACACAAACTTGCTACCGTTTACACTTGCAGCACAATAGACGCCAAAATATTGATCGCTCAATTTTCTTCTGACAATGGCGTAAGCTGGCCGAACAAAATCATCCTAAACCGGAAGGACTCCGCGCCTTCTCACCCCAGAGTCATTGCAACTAAAACAGGATTTCGTTTTTTTTGGACCGAATGGCTGGATAATGGTCAAATCATTAGTAAAACAGCCATTATTAACTAATGCGCCATTTTTATGCTCATCAAACCTTACAAGATCCACAATTGTTGAATTTTTATTAATCGCTATGTGATAAAATCGCTTCGATTATTTAATTGAATTCAGTTGCTTACTTTTTGTCTGAAAGCTGAATCGTTTAATTATAAATGACAATAAAAATGAAAAAATTACTGACTCTTGCCTTTTTACTAGGCTTAATTGCCGCCCAATCCGCTCAAGCTCACGCCATCTTAGTAAAATCCACCCCCGCCAAAGAAGAAACGCTGAAAGAAATACCCTCCCGCATTGATTTATGGTTTGACGACAATGTCGGACCTAAATACACCGCTTTAGCCGTCGTTAACAGTGACGGTCAACGCGTTGACAACGGCGACGGCGATCTTGAAATGATGGATAAATCTCATCTTTTCGCCACCCTGAAAGAATTGACGCCGGGACGCTATGGCGTTCGCTACCGCGTCCAATCTGCCGACGGCCATATCGTTACCGGTAAATTTTTCTTTACTGTAGCGCCTTAATCAATTTACCTTCTTCCGGCGGCGCTATGCCGAGCCTTGTGCTAAGGGATGGGAATTTTATTTTGCAATCCAAGCACACATTAGCATTCTTTCATTGGAGTAATCGTGAAAAAGCATTTAATACTGTTAACGAGTTGTTTAGTCTTATGGTTTTCCAGCCTAAGTCACGCCCAATTACAATCTCAATCTGCCGACCCGACTAAGTCTTTGACTTGCTTAATAACAACCGACTTTTATATCGTTCATTTAACCTCTTATTCTGTACCCGAAGGTAAAGAAAAAAAGCGTAGCGCCTTTACACCCTATTGCCAAGAACTTCCCGAACATGGACCCAGTTATTTAGCCATAGACTTCATCGATAGGGATTTGCGTCAAATGCCGGTTGGATTACGCGTCATTTCTGAAAAGGAAAATCCGGAAGGCGAGGGGATGATCGAAGGAGAAATCATTGCAGAAAGCCCTGTTCAAACCTATAAAAACGGCGTAGCCCAAATTCGCGCAGTATTTCCTGAACCCGGCAAATACGCTCTGATCGCTACTGTCGGGGATGATATGTTTGCCGATAAAATTCGCATACCGCTAAGAGTCGGCATCGGCAGCGAATTTAAGTGGAGCTCTTTGCTTCCTTATTTCCTAGCCATTTTAGCCATTGTTCTTGGCTATCTGATTTACAAATTTTTTATTTGGCTGCATAACAAAAAAAATCAAGCAGATGCCTAAATTTTTTATTTTTTTTTTTCTGCTTGGCGCTTCCTTAATCTCGCCAAGCATTGCTTTGTCCGACTGGAACACCGGCGTTACCATTGAAGAGGTTTCCACGCGAGTCGCGATCAATATTTCAGATGGCGCTATTGAAGTTAAATTCGACCTTAGTAACGAAGCATTTTCTTATTTTGAACTGTCCAATAATTCACAACAACGTGAACAAGATTTGTTTGTAAACCAATCTTTAAGCAATATCTTTGAATTTTTAAGCGAAGACGACAATCAGTCAAGCAAGTTAGCTCTCAAAACTAATTTCAGCACCCGACTTGACCCATCTAAAAAAACATTACAATATAAAATCTATTATTCGCTCAACACCACGCCTGAATATTTAACGATAAAACCAAACTTTGATGCTTTAAAAAGATTCAGCAATTCATATTCTATTGCCATTTCGCATTTTGGCTTACCTGTAATTGACCACGCCACCATTTCATCAACCGAAAAATTAAAATTAGATTGGGCCGACCCTTGGAACACTCATTTTTTAAATCCTGATTTAAAACGCGACCATAACGACCCAATTATGGGTTTTTTATATATTCAGCCCAAGCAATTAAAAAATGAAGTCATTATTCGCGTTAAAGAAGCTGTAGATATCCTCGGAATCCCATTAAAGAATAAGAAGTTCATAGCGCCTGGCGAATTCGAATTGATAAAACAACGCATTTCACAATTTTTATTAGACAACCCTCAATTACTTGTCGATGACAAAGCCATATCGCCAACATTAGAGCGAATTGAATTTATCAAAATGGGCGCTACCGACATTCAAAGTTACACGCCAACTAAAAAGCAATTACAAACCGCCACCTTACTAGGCATTAGTTTCAAAAGCGACCTTAACGCTTTACCTACTAAAATTGATTGGAACTGGAAACTTTTTTCACCTGAAACTCAACAAGTATCAATACGCGCCTATGATGCTTCCGGATTGTTTGATAGTTACGTTACACCAGAGCATTCTTGGTTTAACTGGGATAACTTTTTTTCAAATGAACTGCTTGACTCTGGCGCGAATCAATCCACTCTTATTCGCCTCGCCTCACCGATCACTATTCAAACAACCAATAAACAATCACTTTACTTACTTTTCTTTTTCGGCTTAATCGGACTTTTTAGCGTTTTTTTCTTTTTTATTTTCAATCGACTTTCCTGGAAAAAAGCCATTATCTATTTTTCTTTTGCTTTTTTATCTATTTTTCAACTCAACAAAAATTTAAATTTTATTAGCAATGGATTTATTTCTAACAGTATCAATCCGGTCGATTTGTCTGACAACACTAAACAACTGTTATTAAACATCTATTTAGCTTTCAATAATACTAATGAAACCAGCATCTATGACACACTTTCATATAGTCTGGTGGAAACTGAAATTGAAAAACTTTACTTACAATCACGACAAAAACTTGAATTTAACTCAGGCGCACATTCTAAAATAACTGACTTAAATATTATTTCTATTAATAAAATTACTGTCGGCGAAGAAACTAACCTATATCAATGCACCTGGGAAGTGATTGGCGACGTTATTCATTGGGGACACCAACATAAACGAAAAAATGTTTATGAAGCGCAAATTCGCTTAGTCAACCAAAATGGCTTTCTTAAAATTAAACATTTAAAACCACTTTCACAACAACGCGTTTAGATATTCCTATACCGTCTTTTGGGCTACATCAACAATCTACTTCACCCCCTAAATAATTGAGGGACCCAGGCTTTAGCCTGCATCATCAGGCGCTTGTGTAGGCTAAAACTTGCCCGCCCAATTTATCAATTCTTTATTCGTATTCAACGAATTATAGGAACGTGGATTTAATAACATCCGAAACTGACTTGAAGTAAGGCATAATAATCGTTAAAGCTTCGCTAATCTTTCTGCCCATTAAGTCTGAAAATCATCATACAAGTTACATAGCTCGCTATGTGTTTATCATCGCGCTTGTAATATGAACAGAAAACCTGCGCCAGCTTCGGGTGTTATTTTACTCCCGTTCCTTAAAAGACTAGTCATTAATTTGCAATATTCCTGGTGGGCACACTGGAAAACGTTCTATTTTGGCTATTTCACTACCGAAATTCTCTGCCTGTCTCACATTAATTCAGCTAAAATTTTATGAACCACTCTACGGACGGCATTGCTTAAAATAATTCCAGCTGTTAGCTTAACCCAGACTTCGAAAATAGTGATCAATATTTGATCTTCTGCCTAACAAACAGTTTCTTCCCATCCAATACAACTTAAACACTACAGTGTTAATTTACTCCCTCCAAAAAAAAACCCCCGTAAAGCAAGCTTTACGGGGGCTATTTTTAATCTTTTAACTTAATAAGTTACAAAGATTATATCCTCTTCTTACATGAAAGATGGGATTAATGGAGCGTCAACTGTAGACATTTGACGGTTTCCATCTGCATCAAAGAAGAACAACAAGCCAGCAAAACGGCTGTCTGGATCGTAGATCAAGTCAGCTAAACGATATACTTCCCATGCAGCATCAGAAGCAGTAACGTTAACAGTTCTTGATTCACCTGGAGCGATTGGAGAGTTATCGCTAACTGTCAAACCTTCTTCAGCTAACAAATCATCAGGATAACCTGATTCGTCTTCCAATACGTCCGGATCCAAGAAACGAACTGATGCAGTGTTGAACTCACCCAAACGAACAGCAGTATCACCGCCATTGTGGATAGTCAAAGTCATCTGCATTGCACGACCTGGTACACGATATGTTGCATCTTCAACTTTAACATGTACTGTACTTTCAGGTATTTCCAACCATTGGATGCCACGCATCAAACCTGCTTGCAATGGAGTAGTTACAGGATATTTTTCGTTAGTAGTACCCATAGTTACTGCTACGAAGATAATTGTACCTAAACCGAAAGCAACACCGATTTTCTTGTCGCCAGCAGAGATCAAAGTATCAGCTTTGCCTGCTTGAACAGCTAATGCGCGTGGAATGAACATTGGACCTTTAACCCAGTACAACAACCAAGCCAAGCCGATTGCATACCACAAGAAGCTCCAGAAATAAATGCTGTCGATAGCATATTTTTCTAAGTCAATTGTGTCGCCAGTCAAAGTAACGATTGGGTTAACAAAGCTACCCATTGAACCGTTGATAGTAACCCATTTACCTGGGCCGATGATTGGACCACCGCCTTCAACGTTCATCATAGTATGTACGTGCCAGTCACCAGGACGACGCGCTTTCAACAATACTTTGAACTCATAAGTTTCGCCCAATTCCAAAGAAACTGAACGAGGAACTAATTGACCACCGATCCAAGAACCAGCACGAATAAATACTGGACCAGGAATACCAATGTTCAAGAAAGAGACTTCTGGCTTATCAACAGTTTCTGGCCATCCAGCGAAAACGTGGAATTTTCCAGATACAGTCATTGTTTCATTTACATTCAGCTCATCTTTAGACCAGTTCAAGTCGTACCAGTGAATAGTACGCATACGCATGAACGCAGCCTGAGATTTCTCACCGTGAGCGGATGCAGTTGGTGTGTAGAACATCGCTGCCGTCATGCTTAACAGCAGTGCGACAAAGGATAATTTAGCAACCTTGTCTTTTATTATTTTCATATACCCTCCTCTATTTCTAGAGAATCTGTAATTAAGACTTCCTGGCAAGTTATCAAATCTCGCCAGACTTCGTTATTTTTATTAATTATCTGCTCAATTAAGACGCATCATCGGAGATGAAATCGGTTTTAGCGAACCATCTGCCGAAGAAATGCCACAAGAAATAGATAATAATACATACGAAAGCGGAGAAGAACGCAGATACTGGAGCAACGTCTTTACCGAAAGTTCTTAATGTACCTTTTTCAACCATTCTGATGTACTCAGGAGTACCAGTACGTACATAGTGATAACCTTGTAAATCAGCCAAAGTCATCATCATACCGTTATACTCAACAGGTACGTGCAATGGAGCGATAATTGGCCAGTTTCCAGGATAGAACAACAAACCATATGCCATACCACCGACAACAGCTGTCAGTGTCATTGAACCGCCTAACATTAATACAACATCCAGAACGATAGCGCCAGGAACTAAGTTAGATGGAAAACAAATGTTGATTGGGAAATATGTCCAACCCCAGAAGTTCATGTAGCGGTTAATCCACTCACCCAACAACAGCGCCAATACTGAAATAGTAGCGCCAACAGGCAAACGATATCTCCACCACAAACAAGCTTGAACAGCAGCAGGGAAAGTAATTGATACGATTGGAGCAACAGTCACCCACAAACGTCTATCTTTCCAGTCACTCCAGAAATCCCAGTCACCACCGGTCAACATGTAGTGAATATGATAACCACCTAGAACGGCAGTAAACAAAGTAAATAAAATCATCCAGTCAAACGTACGAGAGACTTGTACCGCTTCCGCACGAGATCTAACAGCTGATTGAGATGCGCTCATTAGCTTACCTCCTAAAAATTAAAATTATATTTTTTATTACTATCTTCTTTCGATTTGTCCCGCTATATATTAACGGGACAAATACGGGAGATAGTTTTTTGATTTGTACTCTTAATAACTTAAGTTATTAATTAAGCCAAATCTTTTTTCAACAATTTACCAATTGCGTCTACTTCAGTGTTTACAACACCCATTATAGCTAAGGCAGCCCATCCGAAGAATACGAAACCATAGTGTAATGG
This sequence comes from Methylococcaceae bacterium, assembly GCA_006844585.1. Lineage (GTDB taxonomy): Bacteria > Pseudomonadota > Gammaproteobacteria > Methylococcales > Methylomonadaceae > Methylomarinum. The sequence goes on from SPJM01000341.1 coordinate 29,161, forward strand.
AGCAACGAACAACTCTTCCATAAACCAGAAAGTGTGTCCCCACTCGTTCAAACCAACGTTAGGCAAAATCATGAATGGACCGATAACAGCTACCAAGTACATTAAATGTAAGCCTTCGTTGTAAGTAGGCAATCTTGTTTTTGCATACAAGAACGCAGATACACCAGTGATGATGTAAATTGGGTATGACAAATAGAACTCAATGATGTGACTTGGAGTGAAGTCAGTATCACGAACGATTGTTTGATGCCAAGTACCGTCTTGCTCTGTGAAGTAAGAAGCACCCCAGTAGATAGCCCAACCGTAACATACTAACCAAGTCCAGTGTGTAAAGTGTCTTCTTAACTCTTCACGAGGAGTGATAGACATAACTTTACGATCACGTGTTTTCCAGATGTAGCCCCACAAAGTAGCACTAACAACAACCTCAAGCACTAATTCAATGTACAAGAAGTTCATCCAGTAAGTTTCGAATTCAGGCGCAAATGAATCCAGCCCTGCTGACCAGCCATATACACCTTCATACCAACGTACCCATGAATAAAATACTAAATAAAGTAACATACCCAGAGTAAGATTTCTTTTGTTTAAAAGCGGTGCTTCCGCAGCATCAGCCTTAACTGACTCAGTTGTAGCAGCCATTTCTACCTCCTAAAAATATTTTATTAAGCCCCGGATCACCGGGAGTTTAAACTAAGTCCTTTTACAGACAGCATCTTATCAATAAAGCCACTGCCCCTTATTCCTTCAAAGTATGAAGAATTCTACCAGTAGTTTTTTTTTAGTCAAGAAATTATATTTTTTTTTTCTATTAACAATCTCTCAGCAAGCATAAACCAATCACCACCTTTCTTTGCAAAAAGTAAATTTGCTATAATTCCAAAGCTAAGTATCCATTTCTATTGGCTTATTCAGTATTGATTCCTACTTAACGTACTCTTTTAAATATAATTAACCGCACAATAACTATTACAAACATCTTTAAAACCATGAATTTTTCAACAAAGATCATCTATTTCGTAATCTGCTTGGCTCTTTTATTTACCCTTCAGATTAAAGTTGTCGTTCCTTTTTTATTTGACGTTGCATCTTCCGACCTTTTTCTCGAAGGAGAAGAAAATTTCATGGATGCTGAAGTATCAAATAACAGTATGCTTGGCTTTGCTTTCGACCAATGCAACAACCATATTTCTGAACAACTGGATTCGGATTTTTCCATCATCTATGCAAGCAAGCCTATCAACGCCTGGAGTCTCGGCGGGAATCAATATGTTATTAATGCTGAAGTGGATATCACGCCGCCTGATGGTCAAAGCGCTGTAAAAAGATATGTATGCCGAATTGTATATACTCAAGGAACTGATATAAATGGCACCTTGGATTCAAGCAATTGGGATATTGAAGGGATTAACGGCATAGACGAATTATAGCCCGGACTTACTTCGCCTAACTATTCAGCGCCTTTTTCACTAAGGCGCTGTTTAAATGAATTTAAACTTTATTATATTTTTTTGTTTAGACTAAAATTCATCGCGCCATACAAAGCTGCTTGTTGATTAGTACAAATCTTAATCGGAATTCTTTTTAATAAATCAGCATAACGACCTTTTGCAATAAAACCTTCCATAAACTGACCTTTTTTGATCAACTCAAGGTTTTTCGCCGCGATGCCCCCCGCCAATACTATCCCGCCATAGGCCAATACTTGTAAGGCTAAATTGCCGGCAATCGCGCCATAACATCTAAAAAAAATATTCATTGTTTCCGCACAACGCTGATCCAGTTCCGCAATAGCCATCTGACTGACCCTCGCCGCCACATCATTGTCAATCATACCATCGGCTATTTTCCGACTTTCATCCGCATATTTCACGCCTAAAAATTCGTAAATATCGGCGATCCCCATGCCCGACACAACGCGCTCATAACTCACGTGACCGTTATATTTCGACTGTAAAAAACGCAGCAAATCGATTTCTAAATCATTTGATGGCGCAAAATCAACATGCCCGCCTTCTGTTGAAATAACTTTAGGCGTATTGGAAAAATAAGTAACAAACGCTTCTCCCAATCCGGTGCCGGCAGCTAAAACCACGATATTTTCAAATTCCTCAGACCTTGCATCATTTAAAAAAACAAAATCATCATCAGGCAAATTAAGAATACCGATTGCCGTCGCCTCTAAATCATTTAACAAGTTTACTTCTTTAACGCCTGTCAAACTTTGCAAGGATATGGATTTTATATGCCAAGGAAGATTAGTTGTTTTACATTCGCCGTTTTCAATCGGCCCGGCTATTGCCAAATTTATAGCGGAAAGACCTTCCCGACAATGCTCGCTCCAGAATTGCTCAAACAAGCCCTCAAAGCTCGAATACTCATTACTTTGAAAAACTTGACCGGTTACTTGCTTTCCGCTTTCATCAAATAACCCGAACAGCGTTTTGGTTCCGCCTACATCAGCCGCAAGTATCATAGGCCGCTATCATAATGATTAAAAACCTGATACTTTTTATCTTTATCAAAACTAATCACATCATAAGCGTCTTTTCTATCCCCCATTTCCATACCGGGAGTCCCAACCGGCATACCCGGAACTGAAATTCCCGATATTTTCGGTTTAGTTTCGATCAACTTCAAAATATCATTTGCCGGCACATGTCCTTCAACCACATAACCATCAATCAAGGCCGTATGGCACGATGCCATTTCTTTTTCAACGCCGTATTGAGATTTAATGCTTTGAACTTGTTCGGTAACAACATCTTTAACGTTAAATCCATTTTCTTTTAAATGATCCACCCATTTACTACAACAACCACAACTTGGGCTACGATAAACAACAACATCAAGCTCTTTTTTATTCTCATTTGCCGCAGACGCTTGAGCAAAAAACAATGCGAATACGATTAAATATTTCATTTTCATACTAAACAACCTCTTTTCAGTCACCTTGTAAAGTCACTATTAATTTACGTTCGCCGCCATAATTACGATGCTCACAGAGATAAATCCCTTGCCACGTTCCCAACGCTAAGCGCCCGTCGGCAATAGGCAGCGTCAAATCATTACCAATCATTACCGACTTTATATGCGCGGGCATATCATCACTGCCTTCCATTGTGTGCAAAAAATAAGGCTCATCTTCCGGCGCTATTTTTGAAAAATAAGACTCTAAATCAACTCTAACATCCGCATCCGCATTTTCGTTTATCGCCAAGGATGCTGATGTATGCTGAATAAATATATGAACTAACCCCACCCTGTATTGCTTAATTTCAGTTAACTCAGCTAACAACTCATGAGTGATTAGATGAAACCCTCTACGCTTAGCCGCTAACTTAATTTTTTTTTGAATCCACATAAAAGCTAAACGATCTAATTACCGCAATGATATTGCGGACTCAGTTCGTGTACCGCGTCAACCATTGCTTTCACATGTTCAGGATCGACATCCGGCAATATACCGTGGCCTAGGTTAAACACATGGCCTGAACCGGAGCCGAATTTTGATAAAATTTCCGCGATTTTATTTCTAATAGCTTCGGGGTTCGAATAAAGCATCACCGGGTCCATATTGCCTTGTAAGGCAACTTTATCCCCAATTTGTTCCCTCGCCAAACGCATATCAGTTTGCCAATCCAGGCCTAAGGCGTCATACCCGCTGTCAGCCATTGTTTTCAGCCATTGACCCCCCCCCTTGCTAAACAATATGGTGGGGATAGCTTGTCCATCTCTATTTGTATTTAATGACTGTCGAATTCGTTTGGCGTAATCAAGTGAAAATTCTTGATAATCTTCGGTTGATAATACCCCGCCCCAGGTATCAAACAACATAACCGCCTGAGCGCCCGCTTCAATCTGAGCATTTAAATAATGACTGACTGATTGAGCAATCTTATCCAACAATAAATGCATTAGCACAGGCTGCTCATACATCAAACTTTTTACTTTCTGAAAACTTTTACTACTGCCGCCTTCAACCATATAAGTCGCTAAGGTCCATGGACTACCGGAAAACCCGATCAACGGTACTCGCCCTTGCAGATTTTTCCGAATCAAGCTAACGGCATCAACAACATATTTTAGCTCCTGAACCGGATCGGGTATCGGAAGTTTTTTAATATCTTCAGCAGAGCTGATCGGCCTTTCAAATTTCGGCCCTTCCCCTTCAATAAAATACAAACCTAATCCCATCGCATCAGGAATAGTTAAAATATCGGAAAACAAAATCGCCGCATCAAACTTATATCTTTCCAGCGGCTGCAAAGTGACTTCACAAGCAAGCTCAGGATTGGTGCATAAATTTAAAAAACTGCCCGCTTTTTCTCTTATCGCCCTGTATTCAGGCAAATAGCGACCCGCTTGCCTCATCATCCAAATAGGCGTTCTGTCGACAGGCTGTTTGAAAATTGTCCTAATGAAAAGGTCGTTTTTTAATGATGTCATTATGTTAACTTATCACCGTAATTATTCATTTGTTTGAAAAACTTTAAGCTTCCTAATCCATGCATTTTTTAAAGCTGTGGGCAGCTGCTTTTTCGCTTGTTTCGCAGCAGAAAGATTTTGATAGGCGCCGTACAAAACGATATATCTTTCTCCACTTCCCGCTAGTTGCCGAATTGATTTAAATTGCGGACTTAAAGCCGAATATTTTTTATATAACTTTTCAACTGATTTAGATTTAGATAAAACCATTAACTGCATGGTGTAATGAGCTGGGTTTTGGCTGTTCACCCAAGCCTTATCATCGTCATCTACTTTTTCTTTTTCTTTTTCTTTTTCTTTTTCTTTTTCTTTTTCTTTTTCTTTTTCTTTTTCTTTTTCTTTTTCTTTTTCTTTTAATTCATCAGAAACAACTACAACTGTCGAGTCAAGAGGATTTTCTTGGGCAACAGATTTTTCTTCCGTTATAATCGTTTCTGTTACATTTTCCTGATTGACGGCGTCCGGCATTTCTATATTTTGCTGAATCAATTCTAATTCAATATTTTCCGGCAGCGGTTTTTCCGGGCTTTCTTCCACTTGCTCTGGTTGCTGAGAATCTCCGTGAGCAAATTGTATATTATTTTCAGTCAACAATTGTTTCTCATCTATTGGATGGACAGTTTCATGCGAGGGGCTGACAATATCCAATTCAATTTTTTGCTGTTCATTCTCGCCTCCTTCTAAAACAGACAAAGACCCCAGTTTACTTCCCGACGTTAAACCAGAATCAGTAAAATATAAATAAGCGACAAACAAAACAACCACAATCAACAGAGCGCCCAATACTAATGACCACTGAATACCGCTATGCGGCTGATAGTTTCTTAAACTGGGCAATTCCTTCATGATTTTGCCGGGAATCCCATGCGTCTGTCGATATAAATTTTCCACCAGGCCATCAGTGATTGCATTGAACCGAATCGGCGCTCCCGGATGCGCTGAAATATTTTGCAAAAACGGCGTATATTGCTTTTTTGTCAAAGGCGGCATTTCGATTAAATGCGCATCGTCGACATAACGGTCAGAGCTGATTTTCAGATGAAGCTCATCATGCGTTAAAGCAAAAATCAATCGCAATGCCGGATTAGTTTGCGCAAATTCGATTAAGGCGCTCATCAAACCCGGTGTTAAACCACCCGCATCATCAATAATTAATATAATATTGGTATTCTTTTTTTGACATTCCTGCAAAATATCAACATGACTTTGCCCACGGACTTCCGGCAAGCTTCCTTGTAAACTTTTAAATAAGGAATCGACTATACTTTCAAAACTGGATAAAGAAGTCGCTGATATCATCGCCATCGGCCATGCGCTTGCCTTTTCTTCAATTAATACATTCAAAATAGTCGTCTTACCTATTCCTTCAGGGCCGCAAACTATCAGCGGCTGACTCAAATTACTAATCAAATGAATTAATAAATCCAGTTTTTGAGTACGCTCCAAAGTAATCAGTTTTTGGAAATGATCTTTTTTAGCACTGGTATTCATTGAAATTAACAAGCTTTAGAAATGAAGGGTTTAAGCTACGCCTTTATATTGTTCAAGCGTCTCCACTAACAACTGACGATCAACACTCAGAGGTAATTTTGCTTTCCCGATAGCCTCTAATAAAATGACTCTGATATTGCCATCCAAATTCTTTTTATCCACACTCATTAAATCAAGATACATTTCTGTTGTCATTTCTTCCGGAGGCTTAATCGGAAGACCTGTTTTTTCAAGCAAAGCAATCACTCTATCTACATCCTGCTCGGATAAGCAACCCAATCTTTGTGATAAATCTGCCGCAAATCCCATCCCGATTGCTACAGCTTCGCCATGCAGATATTTTCCATAACCAATTCCTGTTTCAATAGCGTGACCGAACGTATGGCCTAAATTCAAAATTGCCCGAACGCCCGACTCAAACTCATCTTCGGCAACAATCTCCGCTTTATTGATACAAGACCTTTCAATGGCGTAAGCCATTGCTTCTTTATCCCTGCCCACCAATTTTGAGATATGCTCTTCCAACCAGTTTAAAAAAGATAAATCGCGAATCAGCCCATATTTGATAACTTCCGCCAAACCCGCCGCCAATTGCCTATCATCTAAGGTATCTAACACTTCAGTATCGGCTATCACACATTTAGGCTGGTAAAACGCGCCAATCATATTTTTACCTTGAGGATGATTAACACCGGTTTTTCCGCCCACTGACGAATCCACTTGCGCCAATAAAGTCGTTGGAATTTGAATAAATGCAATGCCTCTTTGATAACAGGCAGCGGCAAACCCGCCTAAATCGCCTATTACGCCGCCGCCCAAAGCAATCAATGTTGCATTACGACTGAATCTTTTTCCCATCAACTGATCAAAAACCCGGTTAACATAATCCAAAGTTTTATAAGCTTCGCCATCCGGTAAAATGACCGTCTCAACTTGATAATCGCCTAAATGATCCGCCACTTTTTGTAGATATAGCGGCGCAACCGTTTCATTACTGACAATCAAAACTTGCTTGGAAACAATATGCTTTGTCAATAAAGAGGATTCATTCAACAGCCCGGAGCCAATGTAAATAGGATAAGAGCGATCATTCAGCTCTACATTCAGGGTTTTCATTTCAAGCAACCTCAATTGACTTATCAAATTGTTTAATAATAGTTTTAATGACTTTTTTTGTTGATGTTATACCGGTGTCAATTTGCATATCCGCACAAGATAGATACAAATCCCGCCGCTCTGCCAATAAAGACTCCAAACGTTGTCGCGGATTTTCAGTATTGAGTAAAGGCCGTTTATTATCTCGTTGCGTTCTTTGCAATATTTTATCGATTGAACAATGTAAATAGACAACGAAACCATTTTCTTTTAACGCTTTTCGATTACTTTCTCTCAACACCACACCGCCGCCTGTCGCTAAAACAATACCCTGCAATTGAGTTAACTCAGTTATTGCCAGTTGCTCCCTGTCCCTGAAACCATCTTCACCCTCATATTCAAAAATTGTCGGAATATTGACGCCGGTATTCGTTTCAATTTCTTTATCGCTATCATAAAAAGGCGCTGATAAGGCCTTAGCCAATTGTTTTCCTATCGTGGTTTTACCAACGCCCATCAAACCGATTAAATAAATATTTTTTGCTTGTTTCATCATTAGCAAATTCTCAATAATACAAAAAAAGGGGGGCTAAAGCGCCCCCCTTTTATTAGGGTTTGATATTATCGCATTACCGAAGCAAATTCGTTCCAAATTTTTTCACTACCGGGAAGAATGAATACATTAATTGCCTGCCAATGAATGTTTTATAATTTTCGGAGTTACAAAAATCAACATTTCAGTCTTATTATCACTGATTTCTTTCTTTCTAAACAAAAAGTCCAACCCGGGCAAATCTCCGAAAAAAGGCACTTTAAAATTGTTCTGCCCCGAAGTCTGTTCATAAATACCGCCTAACACAACCGTCTCACCATCTTTGACTTGCACATTAGTGCTGACTTCCCTTTTCTGTATACCGCCGGTCGCCTGATCCGGACTATCTTTTTTAATCAATAGCTCCATTATCACTTCGCCATTCGGAGTAATTTGCGGAGTCACATTTAATTCCAACACAGCATCTTTTAGTTCGGTTTGCGTGCCGTCCTGACTAACCGTTGCAAAAGGAATTTGCACCCCTTGCTTAATCAGCGCCGGCGCCCTATCAACAGTAATTACTCTTGGGTTGGACAAAACTTCACCGCCACCGTTATTTTCCAAAGCCGTCAATTCTAAATTGAGTACGTAATCAGCGCCTCTAGCCAAAGTCATACCTAAAGCGCCGACCGGGTGCCCTTGAATCCCGGCGGCCGCAAGATCAACTAGAGTATCATTAATTTCACCAAAATTGCCGCTCTCGTCCGCTTGCGCATTACTCACAGTATTGGTCCCTCCGCCGCCGAATGCAAATTGCTTCCCAGAACCTATATCCACATAGGGTTTAGCGACGCCGAATTTTACCCCTAAATTTCGGGCAAAATCAGTATTGGCGATAACGATACGCGCCTCAATCAATACTTGTCGAATTGGAATATCCAACAAGCTGATCATTTTATTAATTTCCTCTAATTGTTTGACAGTATCGCGCACTATCAAAGTGTTAGTTCTTGAATCAACAATGGATGTTCCTCGGTATGAAAGCAAACCATCAGGCTCTCTATTATTGAGTAAGCCGCCTCCGGTTCCACGCCCCCCGTTTCCTCCACGAGCCCCCCCTTGTTGACCGGAAGATGCAGTTTGTGCTTTCGTTCCGGTAATCAATTGTTGAATTTCTTCAGCTTTAGCATAACGGATTTGGATATATTCCGTTCTTAACGGCTCTAACTGCTTTTTAACCTGTTTGGACTGTAATTCTTTTTCTTCCATTTCGATGATTTCCGCAGCCGGCGCTATGTAAATCACATTACCGCTTTCTCGCTTTTCCAGACCTTTAGACTTCAAAACCAAAGCCAAAGCTTGATCCCAAGGCACATCATTCAAACGTAAAGTAACCGAACCACCCACAGAATCCGAAGCAATAATATTCAACTCGGTAAAATCAGATAAAATCTGCAATACTGAACGCACTTCAATATCCTGAAAATTCAACGATAATTTTGCCCCGGAAAAAGGAAACTTCTCTTTCTTCAGTTCTTCTTTTTCCTCAAACGTTAATGGCCTAAATTCAACTGTTAACAACCCTTCCGATTGAAACGAAGAATAATCATAATTACCGTCAATCGTTGATATGACTACAGATGCGCCGGAACCGCGCTGTTTCACATCCACCAAACGCACAGGCGTTGCAAAATCAATAACGTCATATTGTTTCGCCAAAGACTGAGGAAGATGCGTATTCAGAAAATTTAGAATAACTTTATCGCCTTTCTCCTTAATATCCACCACTGTATTTGAACTGGAAAGCGATAATAATAACCGTCCCTCACCACTCGTTCCCCGCCTAAAGTCTACCGCTTTAATGGTTTGCTTAGGTATCAACTTCCCGACTTCTTTTTGTTCTACTTGCTTTTCAATTATTTTTTCAGTCTGTGCAACCGATTTAATTGCATTCACGACTAAATAAAAATCACCGCCATCTTTTTGTGTTTTATAGGTTACCGATTCATATAAATTAACAATGACGCGAGTTCGATTTCCTGCTTCTATAACATAAACTGAATTAACAACACCCTGATTTACGGGAAAATGCTTTTTAGCCAGATGGCTTTTCACGTTAGCAAAATCCAAAGCTAAACGAGCAGGATTATCAGTCTGAAAAATTTTAGGTTCGCCGAGATCGCCCTTAACTTTCAAGCGTAATTGCATTTTTTTTCCTGACAAGGAGGAAAATTGCACATTTTCTATTGCTGTTTCAGCGGCATTCAATACATTGACGTTTAAAACAATCGAGAACAATGTTGCCAACCAAACCAACATAACTGGTCGGCTTCTTTTCCAATAACACCTAACTTGCATATTATTCATATTCAACCCTTATTCCTGCTCCGCCAACGCCAATGCTGCCTGTTGCTCAATCCAAAAACCCGGCTTGGTATCCGGCACAATTTCCATCAATTCGATTTTATCCGCCAATACACGTAAAATTTTGCCATGATTTTTTCCCATATAATGTCCGGCCTGAACGCGATGAATGGTTCCATCGCTAGCTCTAACCAAAGCCCATAAACCCGACACCTTCATTCTTAATGTGCCTACCATTCTTAACGAATCCAACGTATAGTACTCCAATTCTTCTTTTCTCCGCGTCGGATCAGGACGAATCGCGCTACCGGCTGCTTGCTCATACTCTTCTTCTTCAACAGATTGTTCTTCAACCATAAAAGGATTGCGCAAGCCATCCGGATTAAAGATAAACGGTTCAACAACCTTAATTTCAGGCAAAGGCTCTATCGCGCCTTTAGGCCTGGCTTTTACCGATCGAATATAATCTTCTAAATCATCAAAATTATCATCGGCGCAGCCGGTCAACAAAGCTAGCCCAAAGAAAATCAACAGTAATTTTTTGATCAACTCAAAACTCATCATCTTCTTTTCTTCCTGCGTTTTTTCTTGGAAGGAGCAGGCTGTTCAACGCCTTCATTATAAGTTTTAACCGTCGCAGTCATGGTCATTAATTTCTTGTTTCCAGGCTTAATATTAATATTATGCACAGTCACAATTCTGGGTAACGACGCCAAACCACTGACAAAAAGTCCTAATTCCTCATATTTCCCAACAACATTAATACTAATAGGCAATTCGGAATAGAATTCCCGCCTGGCCGCGCCTCCCGGTTTGAATAATTTAAACTCCAAACCGCTCGCCAAACCGGTTTGAGAAATATCCACCAATAAACTGGCCAATTCTTCTTGAGTCGGCATTTGTTTTAGCATCTCCCCCAAGGAAGATTCAATTTGATTCAATTGCGCGCGATAAGCTTCCAGATTTACCGCTTTCTTTTGTTTTTTTTCAAAAAGCTTCTTTAAGCGCCCTTCTTCTTCCTCCAATTGCTCCAGCTGAGCCAGCTGATCAATGGTAATAAAATAATAGCTGGCGCCCGCGACAACCGCGCAGATAATAAATGCCGTTATCATTTTTATCGGCAACGGCCAACTTCCGGCGGCATTGATGTCCCAGTTTATTTCAGAGAGGTTCATTTTTTAGCTCCCTTTTTTTCATCCTGCGGTTTTTTCTTGCCGTAGCCCGCTGTCATCGAAAATCTATTAAAATCTTCCTTGGCGTCGCCTCGTCCCTGAATGACTTTCAGCTTGGGAGTATTCATCCAATCCGACTTATCAATTGAGCGCATATAAGCGGAAATTCGCGCATTAGATTGAGCTTTGCCGCTAAAGCTTAAAGCTTTCCCCTTTTGAGTAAAGCCGGTCAAAAACACGCCATCGGGTATCGTCACCGCCAATTCATCAAACAAATGCACAGCCTGAGGGCGACTTTCCTGTAATTTTTGGATCACTTCAATCTTGGTTAACAGCTTGGCCTTTTTTTCTTCAATTGTTTTAATCTCTTGAACTTTTTTATTGACAATGCTTATTTCGCTCTGCAACCTCTGATTTCTACGATCCTGATATTCTTTCATCCCTTCAATGTAAAGATAAACCCCCAACAAGATAATACAGGTTGCAACCACCGAAGCTACAATACCGACAATAAAATCCTGTTGTTGTTGTTTACGGCGCTGTTCCCGCCAAGGGAGTAAATTAATCCTGGCCATTAATCAAAACTCCTCAAAGCCAAACCACAGGCAATCATCATTGCCGGCGTATCATTACTCAAACTTTGCGGTTTTACTTTATTTGAAAGCGCCATATTAATAAAAGGATTGGCGATATAAGTTGAAATCCCAAGATCTTGCTCAACCAGTTTATCGATGCCGGGTATGGAAGCGCAACCTCCCGCTAACACAATGTAATCAACATTTCGGTTTGCGTTTGAGGAAACAAAAAATTGTAAAGATCTGGCGATTTGTTGAACAATGGCTTTTTTAAACGGCTCTAAAACATCGGTTATGTAATTATCCGGCAATCCGCCATGCCGTTTAGCCAATCCCGCCTCTTCATAAGATAATCCATAGCGACGCTGGATCTCCTCCGTCAATTGCCTTCCGCCAAAGCCTTGTTCTCGCGTATAAACCGTTTTACCTTTATAAAGAACATTCAAAGTCGTCATCGTTGCGCCAATATCGGCAATAGCTACGGTTTGGTTCTCTCCCGTCTCCGGTAACTGATCGACCAATAATGAAAAAGCATTTTCCATGGAAAATGCTTCCACATCGACAATAGCTGTTTTCAAACCCGCCAGCATTAAAGCCTCAACCCGGTCGTCAATATTCTCACGTCGCGAAGCCGCTAATAAAACATCCATCATCTCAGGATTATTTTCAGAAGGACCAAGCACCTCAAAATCCAAATTAACTTCATCCAAGGCATAAGGAATATATTGATCGGCTTCGATAAAAATCTGCTCCTCCAACTCATCTTCATTTAAGGAAGCCTGCATAGGGATGATTTTCGTCATTACGGATGATCCGGCCACAGCCACGCAAGCTTGTCGAATTTTAGCGCCGGACTGTTTAACCACCGCTTTAACAGCATTACCGATAACCTCAACATCCGTAATATTCTTATCAACAATAGCATCCTGCGGCAACGGAACAACAGCATAGCTTTCAACGCGGTAACGGGCCCCGGCCTTACTTAGTTCCAACAATTTCACCGCCGCCGTACTAATATCGATACCTAAAACAGTAGCCTGATCCTTTTTAAACCAGCTCATGAACTAACCCTTTTATCATCTTGAGACATAATAATAAATTATTTTTCCGGCAAGGTATAACCAGTGGAAAGAAAATTAAACCATATTGTTAACAAAGTATAGTAGTCTTTTTATTTTTTTCGCCTTACATTTACAAATTTCCAGCGAAATTGTATTGAAGCAAACAAAAAAAACGGTTACCTTGTGCCTAATTTTAAACTTTATTCAAAAAAATTGTGTCTACAGGCTGGCAATTTCTAAAATCAACTTTCAAATGGTTTTTCATTCTTTTCCTTATCTGCGCAATAGGTGTTGCAATTGCGGGGTATCTTTTTTATGAAAAACTTGAAAAAGAACTCCCTGACATTAACACATTGTCTAGCGTGCAATATCAAATCCCGTTGAGCATCTTCAGTCGAGACAAAAAACTCATCGCGCGCTTCGGCGAAAAAAAACGCATTCCTATTACTATTGACGAAATTCCCCAACGCCAACTCAATGCCTTTATCGCCTCGGAAGACGACCGCTTTTACGCTCACCCGGGGGTAGATTACCAAGGCTTATTACGCGCGGCAATACAACTAGCGATTACCGGGAAGAAAAAACAAGGCGGCAGCACCATTACTATGCAAGTTGCCCGTAATTTTCTCTTGTCCAGAGAAAAAACCTATATTAGGAAAATTAAGGAAATCATTCTCGCATTAAAAATTGAACAAAGCTATTCAAAAGACAAGATTCTCCAGCTCTATCTGAATAAAATTTACCTAGGCCACCGGTCTTACGGTATTGCAGCGGCGACCATGACCTATTACGGCAAACCTTTGGATCAGCTTAATCTGGCGCAAATGGCTATGCTCGCCGGCCTGCCTAAAGCCCCCTCCAGCTACAACCCGATCAGCAATCCGGAAAGAGCGATTGTCCGCAGAAACTATGTCCTACGCCGCATGCTGGAATTGGAATATATCACTGAGGCAGAATACAACCTGGCTAAATCACAAACCGTTACCGCTTCTTTAGACTATAAAACAACCGAAGCCGATGCCCCCTATATAGCCGAAATGGTTCGCCAAGAATTATTTGAAAAATACGGAGAAGAATTATACACCAAAGGTCTGAACGTCTACACCACCATAGACAGCCGTTTACAAGATGCCGCCACCCAATCCTTACAAACAGCTCTCCACCTTTATGATCAACGCCATGGTTACCGCTCGCTGCCGCATAGCAATGAGGTCTCGGAAAAAGAATTCTCCGCTGAAAAAATCGGCGATACCCAAATAGCCAAAGTTTTTCAATTAACCGAAAAATCCGCCAAAGCCAAACTCAGCGACGGCGAAATTATTGAGTTATCCTGGGAAAATATCGAATGGGCAAGACCTTATAAAGGACGTTCATATGTGGGTAATCCATTAAAATCCAGCCAAGATATTTTTGCCGAAAATGATTTTATTCGAGTCAGGGCGCTGCCGGATAATCAATGGGCGCTTGCTCAAATCCCTGAAGTTGAAGGCGCATTTGTGGCGCTCAGACCGCAAGACGGCGCCATTCTGGCTTTAACCGGCGGATTTGATTTTTTTCATAACAAATATAACCGGGCAACGCAATCCAAAAGACAGCCGGGATCCGGATTCAAGCCTATTATTTACGCCACCGCCTTGGAAAAAGGCTTTACCGCGGCCAGCATCATTAATGACGCCCCGGTCGTTGTCGCCGACCCGGATCAAGAAACACACTGGAAACCTCAAAATTACAGCCATAAGTTTTATGGGCCCACAACCATACGCGATGCGCTAAGAAAATCCCGCAACTTGATTTCCATTAGAATTCTGAGAGAAATCGGCATTCCAGCAGTCAGAAGAACGGCGTATCGTTTCGGTTTTAATTCCGAGCAAGTGCCGAACAGTCTCTCCTTAGCGCTAGGCAGCGGCCACGCCACGCCGTTACAAATGGCTCAAGTTTATTCCACTTTCGCCAACGGCGGTTTTTTGGTTGAGCCTTATTTGATAGACAAAATTGTCGATAATGATGAGCAGATTATTTTTCAGGCCCAACCCAAAATAGCCTGCATCCAATGCGAACATAATAATAATGGCGAAACACGCGCCAAACGCATACTTTCGCCGCGCATTAATTTTCTAATGAACACCTTATTAAGAGATGTTGTGCGCCGAGGCACCGCCACCCGGGCAAAAGTATTAAAACGCAATGATTTAGCGGGCAAAACCGGCACCACAAATGATCAAAAGGACACTTGGTTTAACGGCTATACAGCCGATATAGCCGCCACTGCCTGGCTGGGCATGGACGAACCCAGCCCATTAGGTCGTGGAGAAACCGGCGGCAAAGCAGCCTTGCCGATGTGGATAGAATTTATGAAGGTAGCCCTGAAAGATAAAGCGGAGCACGAACTGAAAAGACCTGCAGGCATTAGCAGCGCTTACGTTGATCCGACAACCGGCTTGTTGGCTATAAGAGGAAGCGGCAAAGGCATTTGGGAATATTTTAGAAGTGAAAAAACACCCTCTCAATATTCGCCGGTAGAAGCCGAATCCGATGAAGAAGGTCAACAAGAAGACGATCTATTTTAAATTCGTTTCCGCCACGCGAACACTCGCTTTGTCACTGATTATTTAGAGCGTGGAGTACCAGGCAGGATTAACACAAGCGCTCACCCGAAAAGATCACATTAAAACAACTTCCACGCCCTAATTGACTCTCAACTTCCAATCTAGCGTCATGCCGCGCCAAAACATGTTTAACAATCGCCAACCCCAAGCCTGTACCGTTAACTTTATGATCTCTTTGCACATCAACTCGGTAAAATCGTTCTGTTAAACGCGGTATTTCAGCAGCGGGAATTCCTTCGCCGCTATCTTCCACGCTTAAACAAGCTTCCCCTGGATCATTAAGTCGCCATACCACGTTAACTTTGGCGTCATCCGGCGAGTATTTTAAAGCATTAACAATCAAATTAGTGACCGCGCTGCGCAATTCGCTTTTTTCACCTAGAATTTTTGCCTCACAAGCCAATCTTAAATTGATTCTTTGCAAACTGTTTTCTGTAATTTCAACATTACAGCATAACTCATTCAACAGTTCCGGAACATTGACGCATTCGGTAATTTTTTTTGTCGTTTCCAACCGAATCAACATCAACAAGTCATCGACCAGATGCTCCATATGCTGTGTCTGCACATCCATTTGTTCCAACGAACGGCTATATACAGACTCGCCATCATCCATATCGCGTAAGGTTTCCAGATATCCCTTTAAAACCGTCAACGGCGTACGCAGTTCATGTGAAACATTGGCGACAAAATCCTTACGCATTGTTTCAACCCGCCTAATCTGGGTAATATCTTGCGCAATCAATAATCGCATCCCGGAACCATAGGGCACAATGGTGATTTCAAGGATATTATTTTCATCGGCGGGGGACGCTATACAGATTTTTTGATGATAATCGCCAGTGTTGAAGTATTGCACAAACTCCGGCACCCGGATAATATTGGTAATGCGGGAACCAATATCGGCTTTTTTTAAATGCAAAACCTTTCGGGCGGCAATATTAATCCATTCCACCCGCCCATAATCGCCTAGTACGACAGCAGCATCAGGCAAGGCATCCGTTGATTTGCGATAACGCATCAACACTTTACCCAACTTTTTCTTGTTATTTTTTTGCTTTTTCTTCAGTTTGTAGAAGTGATAATAAATATTGCCCCATATCCCTTTAATTTTTTTATTATCGCCGATCGCTCCTTGCGCCAGCCATCGCTCCAAGCGATCTATCAGAATTATTTGCCTTATCCATAAGCCTAGAACCACTAAAAAAAATAATTCCAGTAAATGCCCAATAAAAAAACCAACAATTAGAGCGGCAAATAACAAAGTGAAAAACTGCTTCTTTTCCCAAGACCAGCGATTCATCAGTCAATCAATCGATCAAATCGAAAAGCGATAGCCAAAACCGCGAACTGTCTGTACGGCTTGATCTTGACCATATTTAGCCAAAACCTTGCGTAATCGCCTGATATGAACATCAACGGTGCGCTCCTCAATGTATACGCTGCGCCCCCATACTTTATCGAGCAGCTGGGTGCGGCTATATACCTTATCCGGATTCTCCATGAAAAAATTCATTAATTTGAATTCAGTCGGACTCACTTCAATACTTTCACCGTTCACGCTTAACCGATGTTGTTCCTTATCCAAGATGAAATCACCAATGACTAATTGTTTAATATCAAACAATTTTCCACTTCGACGCATCACCGCTTTAACACGGGCGACCAATTCCTTTGGCGAAAAGGGTTTGGTCACGTAATCATCAACGCCAAGCTCAAATCCCCTAACTTTATCTTCTTCTTCGCCGCGCGCGGTCAACAAAATAATCGGCAGATCATGAAAACTTTCCTCTTTTTTCATCCGCCTAGCGAAATCAACGCCACTCATTCCCGGCAGCATCCAATCCAATAAAATCAGATCAGGCGTTTCTTCCGCCATTCTTTGCAGCGCCATTTCCGCAGTTGCCGCCTCAATGACTTGAAATGAAGCGTGCTCCAAAACCATCACTAACATTTCACGAATGGCGTCTTCATCTTCTACAATTAGAATTTTTAAATTAGACATAATCAACAAAATAAAATTTCACTCAAACTTCTTCCAGTCAAGAGGTTAAATTCAGAAACGAGCATGAAAAAACTCTTCAACTGAAACAAACAACCTTTCTTTTTACGTTTTTTATGTTACGTGCTTGTTACAATCCAAAAAAAATGTTTACTGTTGCACGAAAATAACAAAATCATTGGCGGAGTATATTTTGCGAATGTCGCTACTTATCACTAATTATTTGTTCCAGTTCATCTTGAGAACTATGCCGCACATCGCGGCCTTTAATCATGTATATAACGTGTTCGCAAATATTACAGGAATGATCGCCGATCCGCTCCAAAGCACGCGCCGACCATAAAACATCCAAAGTACGGGTAATATTGCGAGGATTTTCCATCATTTGAGTGATCAATTGACGAATAATACTGGCGTATTCCTGGTCTACGATTTTATCGTTACTGGTAATGTCAGCGATATTATCGGTATCCATCCGCGCCAAAGCATCTAAAGAGCCGTGCAGCATTTTCTTCACCATATCCAATAGATGCCGGATTTCATGATATTGTTCATGATAGTATTCCGTTTTTTCCAGACGCATGGTCATTTTGGCGATACGCGTTGCTTCATCACCGACCCGCTCCAAATCAGTAATAATCTTTACTGAAGCCAACAGCATCCGTAAGTCAAAAGCAGCGGGTTGTCTTTTCGCCAAGATCTCGCTGCACTCCTGATCAATATCCACTTGCAAGCTATCCACCAAATCATCTTGCTGAATTACCTTCTCCGCCAATTCCAAATCACAGGTCATAAAAGCGGATACCGCTTGTTCAATTTGCTGCTCAACCAAGCCCCCCATCGCCAGGACTTTATTGCGAATATCTTCCATTTCCTCATTAAACTGTTTGGAAATATGTTGCCCGATATTTTTGTTATCCATTGTCCGCTCCTTATTAACCATATCGGCCGGTAATATAATCTTCAGTCTGTTTCTTTCCGGGATTAGTAAACAACTCGGTGGTTTCGCCAAATTCGATCAATTCCCCCATATACATGAATGCGGTATAGTCGGATACCCGCGCCGCCTGCTGCATATTATGGGTCACAATCACAATGGTGTATTTTTCCTTCAGTTCATTAATAAGCTCTTCAATTTTCAACGTAGAAATCGGATCCAAAGCTGAGGCCGGCTCATCCAGCAACATCACTTCCGGTTCAATCGCAATGGCTCTAGCGATAACCAGCCTCTGCTGCTGACCGCCTGACATACCCAGAGCATTATCATTTAAACGGTCTTTGACTTCGTCCCAAAGCGCTGCGCCGCGTAGCGATTTCTCTACGCTTTCATCCAGTACGCGTCGATCATTAACCCCTTGAATCCTTAATCCATAGGCGACATTTTCATAAATCGTTTTCGGAAAAGGATTGGGTTTTTGAAAAACCATTCCCACCCGTCGGCGCAAATCCGCCACGTTCACGGATTTATCATAAATGTCTTCGCCATCCAATAAAATCCGGCCATCAATATTGACGGTATCAATCAAATCATTCATTCGGTTTATACAGCGCAACAAAGTCGATTTCCCGCAGCCGCTGGGGCCGATATAGGCGGTTACCTTTTTGCGCGGAATTTCCATATTAACGCCATGCAAAGCCTGCTTCTCTCCATAAAACAAGTTCAAGTCTTCAATTTTCAGGCAGGTATCCACCACCTCATCTTTTGTCTTGATCGCCCGGCTTAATGATCCGATATCAATACTGTGCGTCAATGTATTCTCTGTCGTTGTTGTCATTTAAAACCTCTTTAACCTTCTAATGCCCGATATTTCTCACGCAAATGATTTCTGATTTTGATCGCAAACATATTCAAGCCGATAATCACCATCACCAATAATAAGGAAGTCGCGTAAACCAACGGCCTGGCCGCCTCCACATTCGGGCTTTGAAAACCGACATCATAAATATGAAAGCCCAAGTGCATGAACTTGCGATCTAAGTGCAAAAATGGAAAATTGCCGTCTAGCGGTAAAGTCGGCGCTAATTTCACCACCCCCACCAGCATCAACGGCGCGACTTCACCCGCCGCCCTGGCTACCGCCAAAATCAAACCGGTCATCATTGCCGGGCTGGCCATCGGCAACACCGTCCGCCATAATGTTTCAGCCTTGGTTGCGCCTAATGCCAAGCTGCCTTCACGGATAGATTTAGGAATCCGCGCCAACCCTTCTTCGGTGGAGACAATCACCACCGGCAAAGTCAGCAAAGCCAGGGTTAACGACGCCCACATCAAACCCGGCGTTCCAAACACCGGCGCCGGCGCAGCTTCGGGGTAAAACAATTGATCAATATTACCGCCCAAAATGTAAACAAAGAAACCAAGTCCGAAAACCCCGTAAACAATGGAAGGCACTCCGGCCAGATTATTCACAGCAATCCGAATCATCCGCGTAACAATGCCTTGACTGGCGTACTCGCGCAAATAAACCGCGGCAATCACACCAAAAGGCGTCACAATCACCGCCATCAGCATCACCATCATAATGGTGCCGAAAATAGCCGGAAAAATACCGCCTTCTGTATTGGCTTCACGCGGTTCGGCAGTCACGAATTCAATAAAAGTAGCGCCATATTCCAAAGTTTTCTCAACGCCGCTCATCGCGTTCGGCTGCAGAATCCGCACCACCTTTTCCAAGGCAATATCCATTTGCTGACCATTCGCTGCTTTAACAACCAGACTATCGCGTCTGATTTTTTGATACAAATCTGCCAGCTGTTGTTGCAAGGTTTGGTATTGTTTATCATATTCAGCGCGTTGCAGGGCAAAATCTTGTTCTGACTGCGCATTCCATTGATCTTTCAATTCCAGACTGCGCTGCTTCAGCCTCAATCTTTCCAGGCCATAGTTAATAGCGCCGACTTCGCTCTTCTGCAATTGTTCAATTTCTTCGAATAAATCCAACGCTTGTTCTAAACGATCTTGCGCAGCTTGAAAAGCTTGTTCGCCCTGCCCGACAATCTTGCCGTTTTCTTTTACCGCCAGCAATCGTCCATAAAAATTTCCCCATTCGCGACGCTCGATCATCACCAGTTCTTCAGGGTATTGCTGTTGCTGGATATACTGCGTCTGCACCCAGCGAAAATCCATCCCGGTTAAATCTCGATTGCCGACTTTCAACAAGCGCTGCTCTAAAAACTCGGCATTGTTCAGCAACTGGTAACCATTTTCTTTCGCTTGCTGGGCGGGTAATAATGATTCTTCCAGCTCCTCGCCGATAACAACGGTTTCCTGACCGTTTTCCAAATATTGATATTCCACAATATCCGCCGGCCAAAAATGCCCCAAACCTCTAGCCGCGATCAGTAACAATAAACCGACCACCAAAATCAGACTGGTGCTGACTGCGGCGGCATTTAACCAAACCCAGGGCGAACCTGATTTAAACCACTCTTTAATCATAATGAACTATATTTCTGACGTAAATTCTGGCGAACCAGTTCAGCCAGCGTATTAAAAACAAAAGTAAACATGAACAACACTAGGGCGGCTAAAAATAATACCCGATAGTGGGTGGAATCAACTTCTGACTCCGGCATTTCCACCGCGATATTCGCCGATAATGTGCGCATCCCCTGGAAGATACTGAGATCCATCACCGGTGTATTACCGGTCGCCATCAACACGATCATGGTTTCACCGACAGCGCGACCAAAACCAATCATCACTGCTGAAAAAATACCCGGACTGGCTGTTAACAACACCACTTTCACCATCGTTTGCCAAGGCGTAGCCCCCAATGCCAAAGAACCCGTGGTTAAATGCTTGGGAACGCTGAAAATTGCATCCTCAGCGATGGAAAAAATAGTCGGTATCACCGCAAACCCCATCGCTAAACCAACCACCAATGAGTTACGCTGATCATAACCAATGCCGAACTCGTTCTGCATCCAAACCCGCATATCGCCATTGAAAAAAACCGCTTCAATCCCACCGCTTAAAGCAAATGCCAAGCAAGCGCCCAAAATAATCACCGGAACCAGCACCGCCGCATCCCAGCCCTCCGGAATTTTGTGACGAATTTGTTTTGGCGCATATTGCCAAAAATAAGCAAATACAATCACCGCCAACGGCACAATCATCAACAGAGAAAAAATACCCACCAGGTTTTCTTCTACAAACGGCGCCAACCACAAGCCAGCCAAAAAGCCCAAAATAACCGTCGGCAAAGCCTCCATAATTTCAATGGTCGGCTTAACTAATTGACGCATGCTCGGCGCCATAAAATAAGCGGTATAAATAGCCCCCATTAAAGCCAGGGGAATCGCCACCAGCATGGCGTAAAAAGCCGCTTTCAATGTACCGAACACCAATGGCGTCAAGCTCATTTTCGGCTCGAAATCATTACTGGCGGAAGAGGACTGCCATATATAATCCGGTTTTGGATAACTCTCATACCAGACTTCTTTCCAAATAGAAGACATAGAGACTTCAGGATGTTCGTTATCGACTTCCCAGAAGTGAATTTTGTGATCAGCCGCTTCAACCAAAAAGGCATTCGCCCTAGGCGATAATGCCAACGCAACCGGCGCATGGTCGGCTATTTTCTCTTTGATTAACTCTCTTTCCGCCGTTGAATGATAAATACCCAACAGGTTTTTATCATCAATGGCCACAAAACCTTTTCTTCGTTGCTCTGCGCTGATTTTCGCGATTGCCGAATCGGATACTTTAAAAGAACGTATCATTTGCAAACCGCTGCGATTCTGCTCATCTCTCACCAACGTCCATTGTGAGACTGTACCGGAGGAACTGCCGACTAACAGCGAAAGCTCTCCGTTCAAAAATTCCAGACTGGTAATAGTTTCGTTTAAAGGCAATGCTTGTTGCTTATGCTTAATAACCGGGCGTCCCTTATCCCCAACATCGACAAAGGTTAACGTCCCCGCAGCATCCGCCAAATACAGATTGCGCTGATCCTTATCCAATAAGATAAAATCAATTTCATCGCCGGCCGCCTCTAATACCGCATCTGTACGTTCAAAACCCTCCTCATCATCAAATAAAGACTCTTCACGAATAAAACTGCTCATGACCACTTGACCATCTGCAGTTTTAGCCGCTAAAGTGCTTTGATCCTCATCCACTCTTATCGCTAAGGCTTGCAAAGATCGACCTTGCGGGTCCAGAGTTAGCGGCTGCTCTCCTAAGGGATATTCCAAATGCGGGGTAATCACCCGCACATCGTTTGGATAACTGATTTTGTAATCATGTTTAGTAACCAAAACTTGACCATTGGAAAGCCCAAATGCAATCACCCCCTTATTCAAACTACCCTGGGCGTAACTAATGATCTCAGCTTGTTCGGGAGCGGCCAAGGTTTCTGTTTTCAAAACCTCGCCATCTTGCACCTTAAAAAATATAACCTGTCCATTTTTGGTGAACCTGACAGCCACTTCATTTTGTTCTTCCATCGCCAAAAAGGCCGTTTCACCTAAGTTTTTACCTGGGACCTCATAGTGATCGACGAAAGCGCTTTCAGCTGCATAAAACAGCGGCAACACCACGTACAGCAAATAAAAGAATATCAGAACCACGGCGCCAATAACGCCTAATCCGCCGGCCACAACACCGTAACGAACCCATTGGTCTTTGATTAAACGCCAACGCTGAAAAAAACTGTCGGCGGCAGGCAAATGGAATTGTTCCTCTTCAGAACTTGATTTGACTTCAGACATAAATATTATAACTCAATGATATGATTGACTTGCCCGCCTCAGCGCATTCTGAATGCATCATGCAAGTCATTAAGGAACGGGAATAAAATAACATCCGCAACTGGCGTAGGATTTCTGTTCATATTCAACGACTGCAAGGATGCAGGAGGTAGAGCAACGCATGGAGCAGTTGCCGAGGCGCGGAAACAGGCGCATAGCAAGCTATGTAACTGTTTCTGCAACGCCGAAGATGGACAGAAAGACCAGTCAGTTGCGGATGTTATAAAATTTACGTTCCTAACCACTAGACCATAAAAATACAAGCCGGGAAGGACTCCTTCACCGGCTTGTAAATAAAACAAATTTGATCCGTTTGGAGGGTGAATCAATTTGTTGTTATACAGCAAGCTGTATAAATATCAACTATCCATAGCTATCATCCTAATACCACATTCCTTTTCATCAATCCTTTAAATATTATTGAATAGCGTTCAACACTTTCTCGACAACTTTAGCCGGTAAAGGAATATAACCATCCTTAATGACGACTTGTTGACCGATTTGTGACAATACCATTTTAATAAACTCTTGCTCTAAAGGCGGCAAAGGCTTGTTTGGGGCTTTGTTGACATAGACATACAAAAAGCGCGATAAAGGATATTTACCCGATACTGCATTCTCAGGAGTCGCTTCAATAAATTCCTGCCCGGCTTTCTTCGCTAAAGCAACTGCTTTAACGCCTGAGGTTTTGTAACCAATGCCTGAATAACCGATGCCGTTCATTGAAGAAGTCACTGATTGAACGACTGAAGCAGAACCTGGTTGTTCATTAACATTATTCTTGAAATCGCCTTTACACAAAGCTTTTTTCTTGAAATAACCGTAAGTGCCGGAAACTGAGTTACGACCGTATAATTGGATGGATTTTCCCGCCCATGCGCCAGTCAACCCCGCCTCTCCCCAATTAGATATATCAGCATCATAGCCGCATTTACGCGTGGAAGACATGATTGCGTCGACTTGAGGAATGGTCAAACCTTTGATTGGGTTTTCCTTGTTCACATAAACGGCCAAGGCATCAATTGCGACAGGAATCGCGGTCGGCTTATAACCGTATTTTTTCTCAAAAGCATCGCGTTCTTTATCCTTCATTTTACGACTCATCGGGCCGATATTTGAAGTCGCTTCAGTCAAAGCCGGAGGCGCAGTTGAAGAGCCGGCCGCCTGAATTTGAATATTAACGTTTGGATAAGTTCTTTTGAACTCTTCCGCCCACAAAGTCATTAAATTAGCCAAAGTATCCGAACCGACGCTGGATAAATTGCCTGAAATCCCACTGGCTTTTTGATAAGTCGGCACACCTGAATCAACTTGTTGAACTGCATTCGCATGACCGCTTAGCAAGCTGGCTGATGCAAAGCTCAAAGCCGCTACCGCCGACTTAACAGGGAAAAACTTTTTCATAAATATCTCTCTCGTTCCAAATAAGCAAATCGTTTATAAAAACAAAGAGAGATAATATGACAACTATATGACAGCTTTATGACAACAGCAATTTAATTCAAAACTAAAAAGAAAGCCTCGCCGCCTCTTTGAATATTAATCAACAATCCGCGGGTGCGATCAATAACCCTTTTCAATTCATCAACATTACGAATCCGATAACGATTAGCGGAAACGATAATATCGCCGGGTCGCAACCCTGAACGCCAAGCGTATGAATTGGCATCAATTTTTTCCAGCAACACCCCTTCCACTTGTCTTTTTTTAGTATTAGTTAAGATGGTCCCTTGCAAAGACCGGTGCAATTGATTTCCCGCCACTTCGACTCGGCGCGGCTTGCCAATCACCGCCTTGATATTTTTTCGCTGATCGCCGCGAATAATTTCAATATCAACCCGGTCGCCAATTCCCAACAAACCGATAATATTGCGAATTTGATGACTGCTTTTCACCTTCTTGCCGTTCATGCCGATAATAATATCGCCCGGTTCTAAACCCGCTCGCGCCGCCGCTGAAGACTCTTCCACCCGGCTAATGGCAGCCCCGTGCTTACTTTTTAAATCAAACGCCTTGACCAATTCCGGCGTCAAATCCTGAGTGGTAATACCGAGCAGCCCGCGCCTAACTTCGCCATATTTCACCAATGAATCGACAATGGTCATCACCATATTTGAGGGTATTGCAAAACCGATACCGACATTACCGCCGCCCGGCGCCAGAATAGCGGTATTCATACCGATAAACTCACCGTTTAAATTCACCAAAGCGCCGCCGGAATTCCCCGGATTAATTGAAGCGTCTGTTTGAATAAAATCTTCATAACCTTCAATACCTAAGCCGGTGCGCCCCAAAGCGCTGATAATGCCTGATGTCACGGTTTGACCTAACCCGAAAGGATTACCGATAGCGATTGCGAAATCGCCCACTTTCAACAAATCGGAGTCCGCGATTTTCAACGCTGTCAGCTCATTTCCCGGAACCTGAATGACCGCCACATCCGCCTCATCATCAGTGCCTAATAATTTCGCTTGAAAATGTCGTCCGTCACTCAACGTCACCATGATTTTATCTGCTTTATCAATGACATGATTATTAGTAACAATAATACCTTTTTTGGCATTGACAATAACGCCTGATCCTAAACTGTTCTTTTGCTGCCTCGGCATTCGCCCCGGCTGCTGAAAAAAGAATCTAAAAAACGGATCATTGAACATTGGGTTTTCACGCACCGCTTTGGTGGTGGAAATATTGACCACCGCCGGCATGCTGCGATCCAGCATAGGCGCTAACGAAGGCAGCTTTTGTCCATTAACCGATAAGGGTAGCGCGGCCAAAGATTTAACAGACACAAAGCACAACAAAACTAACAAGAAAACAAAATTTCTATCTCTTTTTTTTACATTCATTACTGTTCACTCCATTTGTTCAGGACTGAGAATGAAATAAAACCTCGATAACCATGTTCGCGAATTATTCAGAGAACCCCGCAAACAAAAAAGATTGTCATCAAGATTATTTTCAATGTATATAATAGCAGAGTCGCACACTCCAATATAACCTGAACGCCTAATCGGGATCGATAGACTGAATATACTAAGCAACATGCCTATAGACACAGACTCGGAAGATGGACGCATCATCAGACAGTTTTTTCCCATCTCCCGCCTACCTTTGAATAGTTTTGCCTCACTTTGCAAAAATATTAATATCGAAACCGCCAAAGCAGGTTCTTATCTATTCAAATGCGGCGAAGAGCTAGCGGATTTAATCTATCTGATTGAAGGCACAGTTAATCTACAAACCGAAGAATTCCAAGTAGAACCGATAAAATCCGGGACCAATGCCGCATTTTTTGCACTAGCTCACCATAATCCTCGAAAAATTGACGCTTATACTGAAACTGATATACGTTTTTTAAGACTAAATGCTGATATGATTAAGTCTTTACAAGAGCAACAAAATGATAACTCCCCGCCTATGAAAGTCGATGATGTAGATGACAATAATGACTGGATGACGACATTCTTAAAGTCGCCGATATTCAGGGCGCTGCCGCCGGCTAACCTGCAACGCATTTTAATGGAGCTGGAAGCGGTCGATTATGAAAAAGGCGATAAAATCATCACTCAAGGCGATCAAGGCGATTATTTTTATTTAATCAAATCCGGCAAATGTTTAGTCAACCGTAAAGCGACCGCCAGCGCCAGACCGATTAAATTGGGCGAATTAAACCCTTTGGAAACCTTTGGGGAAGATGCATTGTTATCCGGCGAACCTAGAAACGTTTCTGTTTCCGCGATCACTGACTGCTCATTATTAAGACTCAACAAAGAAAGCTTTATCGCTTTAGTCAAAAACCCTTCTCTGAAATTTGTCAGTTTCGAACAGTTGGTGGAACAAACAGCAAAAGGCGCGGCTATCATGGATATTCGGTCGCCTGACGAATTTCAAGAGAAGCATTTGCCGGGCAGCGTCAATATCCCCTTTTTCTCATTGCGCATGCATTTAAAAACCCTGGATAAAAATCGCACGGTAATTGTGGTGTGTCATAAAGGCAATTTGGGAGAAGCGGCGGCATTTTTATTACTACGGAATAAAGTTAACGCATTCGTACTTTCCGGCGGCATTGACAAGGCGCCCGCTGATAAATTAACCACGGGCACGCCAAACTTCACAGAGACAAAACCAGAAGCGCCTCACTCACAACCCGCACACTTTGAGATCGATGATCAACAACCCTTATCTGAGCCGCAATTATCGGAAGTAGAAAAACTGCAACAAACCGTCCGCAGTCTTGAAGACAAGTGTATTAAACTGACCCTGGAAAAAGAAGAAATCGGCAAGAAATATATGCTTTTATTGAAAAAAAGCGAACAGCTCAAAACCATCCTTAATGATTTAAGAAAAAACAATCCTGAAACTTAGGACTGAGAATGAAATAAAACCCTCAGTCCTTAGTTACCCAATTTCTTTCATTAACCAGCTAAAGGCAGTCAACGATTATTTAATTTTAGCCTCTTTATAAAGCACGTGTTTACGTACTACAGGATCATACTTCTTAACTTCCATCTTCTCAGGCATGGTTCTTTTATTTTTAGTCGTCGTGTAAAAATGGCCGGTGCCTTCACTTGAAACTAACTTAATTTTATCGCGCATTTTCTATAACTCCTTAAACCTTTTCACCACGGCTACGAATATCTGCTAAAACCGCATCGATACCTTTTTTATCTATCACTCTCATACCTTTCGCGGACACTCTTAAACGCACCCAACGGTTTTCGCTTTCCACCCAAAAACGATGCTGATGTAAATTTGGGTTAAACCTTCTTCTGGTTTTGTTATGAGCGTGAGACACGTTATTACCGGTAACAGGACGTTTACCTGTTACTTGACATATTTTGGACATGATTACCTCTGTTAAAGGACCTATTTTTAAAAGTTAGCCGCTCTTTATATCATTATTTCATTCATCAGTAAAGCTTTTATCCCTTTGCCCGGATATTAAAAAGGTCGTCGCCCACAGCACAATCAGTATAATATGCACCCTTAATTAGTCTACAGTTAGATAAAAGATACACACAGGAAAACATCATGACAATCAAATTCGGCATGATCATGGATCCGATCGATCAAATCAACATCAACAAAGACACCAGCTTCGCTATGTTGCTTGAAGCCCAATCGCGACAATGGGAGCTGCATTATATGGAGTTGAATGATTTATGCCTGAAAGACGGCTTCGGTCAGGCAAGAACTCGCCGCCTGAATGTATGCCGCGACCCCGAACAATGGTTCCGTTTCGGCGCTGAACATCACCTGGCTTTGTCCGAATTAGACGTCATCATCATGCGCAAAGATCCGCCTTTCGACCTGGAATATATTTACGCCACTTATATACTGGAACAGGCTGAACGGGAAGGCGTGCTGATTATCAACAAACCGCAATCATTACGAGATGCTAACGAAAAAATGTTCACCGCTTGGTTTCCGCAATGCTGCGCAACAACCCTGGTAGCTCGCGATGCCGACAAAATTCGTGATTTTTTACAAGAAAACCAAGAAATCATCTTAAAACCGCTAGACGGCATGGGCGGATCATCTATTTTTCATGTCCGGGAAAACGATCCGAATCTCAGCGTCATTCTGGAAACCATAACCGCCCACGAATCTCGATTTATCATGGCTCAACGCTATTTACCGGAAATCAAAAACGGCGACAAGCGGATTTTAATCATCAACGGACAAGCCGTACCTTATGCGCTGGCGCGCATTCCGGCCGATGGCGAAACCCGCGGCAACCTGGCCGCCGGCGGTCGTGCGGAAGGCCGAGAACTAGCGGACAGAGATCGCTGGATAGCCGAACAGGTTGGGCCTATATTGAAACAAAAAGGCCTCATTTTTGTCGGTATTGATGTAATCGGCGACCATCTTACCGAAATTAATGTCACCAGCCCCACTTGCGTACAGGAACTGGACAAACTATATGAGCTCAACATCAGCGCATTACTAATGGATTATATTGAAACCACCATTAATCACAAAAACGCATGAACCCTTTAAAGCACTCTTCATCGCCCATTTCACACGGCGACGCCTTGTTCATCGCCCTGTTCATCGCTACTATCATACACGCCATTGTTTTGATGAATTTAAATTTCTCGATTTCCAAACCGGAGAAAATACACAAATCACTCAATATCACCATCGCTTCCACACCGGCAAAAAAAGCGCCGGAAAAAGCGCGCTTTCTAGCGCAGGAAAACCAAGTCGGCGCGGCCAAAAAAACAAATAAACCACAAGCAAAAAAAAGAATTCTTGCTCAAAACGGGGAAGCTTTCAAACATAAACCCGCCCCTGAAAAACAATCGCCTCAAACATCAAGCGCACAAAAAATCATTACCCGCCAACCAGCGCCTGAAAAAAAATTAAGCAGCGAACAAATCAGACAGTCGCCCGCACCCAAGCCGCGTTTAAATAAAGAAACCCTCAAAATGCAAATCGCCCAACTCGGCGAGCGCGTACGTCACCGACAACTCAGCGCCGAACATACTAAAATAAAGTTTGTAAACCAAATAAGCGCCCATA
The DNA here is from genome assembly GCA_006844585.1 of Methylococcaceae bacterium. Lineage (GTDB taxonomy): Bacteria > Pseudomonadota > Gammaproteobacteria > Methylococcales > Methylomonadaceae > Methylomarinum. Next base: position 58,829 of record SPJM01000341.1, read on the forward strand.
AATACATTGCCTCTCAATATATTAAGGACTGGGAAAATAAAGTTGAGCGCACCGGCAATATGAACTATCCTGAAATCGCCCGAAAAAAAGGTTTTCACGGCATCTTGACAATGGATGTAGGAATCAAAGAAGATGGATCTATTTATGATATTCGAATCGCCAAGTCATCCGGCATCAAAACATTGGATCAGGCGGCCATCAAAATTGTCAGACAAAGCGCGCCTTTTGCCGCCCTACCGGCGGAACTCGCAGAACAAGTCGATGTCCTGGTTATAACCAGAGTATGGAAATTTTCTGATGAATCAATGACTACGCGGTGACCATTATGACGACACACTATCTAAACAACCAGTTTTTGATCGCCATGCCGACACTGCATGACCCCAGCTTCGCGCATACCGTGACTTATTTATGCCAACACAATAATGAAGGCGCGCTAGGCATTGTTATCAACAGACCTTCCGGACTCAAACTCGGTGAAATCTTCTCCCAAATGGGCGTCAAAGCGAACTCCCAGGACATTGCCGACATCACCGTTTTTTCCGGCGGCCCGGTTCAACAAGATCGCGGCTTCGTTATACACAACGCCATGAAAAAGAGCTGGGATTCATCAATATCGATTTCCGAACACACCAGTCTGACCAGCTCCCGCGACATTATCGAAGCCATTGCCGAAGGCCAAGGCCCCAACCAATTCTTAATCGCCTTAGGATACGCGGGCTGGGGCGAACACCAACTGGAAAAAGAAATTATCGAAAACGCTTGGCTAAACACTCCTTACGGCGAAAAAATTCTCTATAACACTCCGATTAGTCAACGCTGGAATGCAGCCGCCAATCAAATAGGCATTGATATTAATCAATTAACCGCACCGGCAGGACATGCCTGAACCCGATACTTATTTAGGCTTTGATTTCGGCAACAAAAAAATCGGCGTTGCCGTCGGTCAATTAAGCATAGGCATCGCCAATCCTTTAAAAACCATCCCCTCAATTCAACAAAAACCAAATTGGGAAGCAATCAACGCTATAATTGAAGAATGGCGACCGGACGGATTAGTAGTAGGCTTATCGAAACAACAAGACGGTAGCGATAATGTCATTACTCCACGCATGCGGAAGTTTTGCCGACAATTAGAAGGACGTTATAAACTTCCGGTGCATCAAATCGACGAAACGCTATCAACCTTCGAAGCCAAACAACTTCTTTTTGACGATATTAAAGTAAGCGCAACTAAATTATGGAAAGTACAGGATCAACTGGCCGCCCAGCTCATATTACAAAGCTGGCTGAACAACCCAATATAAGCTCCGTCTCAAACTTGGATATCCCTGAATTACTGGATAATCTTGAGTCATCATTAACCCGCCTGATTCAGGAAAGAAACTTTTCCAACCCAGTCGCCATCGGCATTCATACCGGCGGCGTCTGGATTGCCCAAGAAATGTGCAAACGCTTGAAAATCACAGAACCCTTGGGCGTGCTGGATATCGCCTTTTATCGAGATGATTTCTCACAAATCGGCATCCAACCCACCATTAGACCCAGTCAACTTCCTGTTCATTTAGAAGGTCGCGACATCATTTTAATTGATGACGTTTTCTTCTCAGGCCGCACTGCTAGAGCAGCCTTAAATGAAATTTTCGATTACGGCAGACCCAATCAAGTGTTATTAGCGGTTTTGATTGAGCGCAACGGTCGCCAAATCCCATTAAGGCCAGACTGCCGAGGCCTCGAAATCAATCTGCCTCTCAATCAACGCATTAAACTAACCGGTCCCACGCCATTAGCGATTGAAACACAAATCACCTAAACCTCCATGAAGCAAAATCTGCAACTTTCCGATGACGGCAAACTAAAACACTTCCTCAGCATTGAGGGCTTAAGTCGAGATTTATTACTCAAAATCCTGGATACCGCTGAATCGTTTGCCGGCATGACCGAACAAAGCGTCAAAAAAGTGCCGTTGCTGCGCGGCAAAACCATCGTTAATTTATTTTTTGAAAACAGCACCCGCACTCGCACCACATTTGAACTAGCCGCAACACGCTTATCCGCCGATGTACTCAATATCAACATCGCCACCTCCGCCACCTCAAAAGGCGAAAGCCTGCTGGATACCATCCGCAATCTGGAAGCCATGCACGTAGATATGTTTGTAGTTAGGCACGCAATCAGCGGCGCCGCTCAATTTATCGCCGAAAACAGCGCGTCGCATATCAGCGTCATAAACGCCGGCGACGGCCAACATGCCCACCCGACTCAAGCCATGCTGGACATGTACACGATTAAACAACACAAAACCGATTTCAGTCAGCTGAAAGTCGCCATTATCGGCGATATTCTGCATTCCCGCGTAGCTCGCTCGCAAATTTTGGCGCTGAATACCTTACAAGCGGAAGAAGTTCGCGTCATCGCCCCAAAAACCTTGCTGCCGGCGCAAGTCGAATGCCTGGGCGCCGAGCCTTATCTTAATATGAAGCAAGGCCTTAAAGACATTGATGTCATTATTATGCTACGCCTGCAAAAAGAACGCATGAAATCCGCCTTGCTGCCCAGCGAAAATGAATACTACAAATGTTTCGGACTGACCCCGGAAAAACTCGCCATCGCCAAAGCGGACGCCATTGTCATGCACCCCGGCCCGATCAATCGAGGCGTAGAAATCGACTCCAGCATCGCAGACAGCCACCGTTCGGTTATTCTACAGCAGGTGAGTAACGGCATCGCCGTCCGCATGGCGATCATGTCTATGGCCATGCAAAATATGGAAGCAAAAGCATGAACAAAATTGTAATTGAAAACGGTAGACTCATAGACCCTGCTAATAAACTGGATCAAACCGGTCCGCTCTACATTGCCGAGGGGAAAATTGTCGCCAGCGGCCACAGTATCGACAATTTCCAAGCCGACCAAACGATAGACGCCGAAAACCTGATTGTTTGCCCGGGGTTTGTCGACATGAGCGTACGCTTACGCGAACCGGGCCACACTCGCAAAGGCTCCATCCAATCTGAAACTCAAGCCGCCGCCAAAGCCGGCGTTACTTCCCTTTGCCTACCGCCGGACACCCGGCCGATTATCGACACTCCCGCCGTTGTTGAATATATCAAAGACAAATCGGAAAACGCCCGCTACCCTAATGTCTTTCCCATCGGCGCCTTAACGCGCCAACTGGAGGGCAAAGAGCTTAGTTCAATGTATGCGCTACGACAAGCCGGATGCGTCACGGTCAGCAATGCATCGTTACCGGTCGCCAACCTGCAAGTCTTGCGCCGCGCCATGGAATACGCCGACACTCACCGATTGTTGGTCATGCATCATCCTCAGGACCACGCCCTAAGCCGCAACGGCTGCGCTCATGAAGGCGCGAACGCCAGCCGCTACGGACTTCCGGGCATACCGGCCGCCGCCGAAACAATTGCCGTTGCGCAATGCCTGGAATTAGCCGAACTCACCGGCTGCCGAGTGCATTTCAGTCAAATCAGCTGTAAAAGCTCGGTAATGATGATTCAGCAAGCCAAAAAGAAAGGACTGACCGTTAGCGCTGATACAACCGCTCACCAACTTCATTTAACAGAAGACAACATCACCCCGTTTGACAGCGCCTTTCATGTATCGCCCCCGTTACGCAGCAAAACAGATAAAATGATGCTGCGAGAAGGCTTAGCGAATCAAACCATTAACGCTATATGCTCCGATCACCAACCTCACGACATTGACGCCAAACTTGGCGCGTTCCCCGAAACCGAACCCGGCATGGCGGCGCTGGAAACCTTATTACCGCTCACTTTACAACTGGTGAGAGAAAACGCCGTTACCCTAACCCAAGCCATCGCCGCACTAAGCTGCAACCCGGCGAAAATCTTGGGGATCAACAAAGGAACGCTGACGCCCGGATTTGACGCCGACATATGCATCTTTGACCCAAACCAAAGCTGGATCATCAATCAAGACAACTGGCTCAGCGCCGGCAAAAACACGCCTTATTGGGGACAAGAAATGCAAGGTCAGGCGGTCTATACCTTGCAAAACGGCAAACTAATTCACACATGAGGAACAAAATATTTGGAATACACTGTCGCCTTAAGAGTTTTTTAATTCATCTTATAATATAATCCGTCAGCTCTTTGATTGCCCTCTCTGAAAACTTAGCTATAATCATTCTTATTAACAACAGCGCATCGTTTTTTTGATAAAGCTGAACACTTTCACCACCCTCTTACCCCTTGGATTTAGCTATGTTAACTAAAACAACCTTGACCCTAGTCTGCGTCGCCGCCGCCGTTACCGGATGCAGCAGAGACTATACCCCGCCTCCGCAAGCCAGCGGAGAAGAAATTTTCCAATCCGCCTGCGCCGAATGCCACCAAGCAGATAAACAGGGCGCTTTATTCTCTTTATCCAAAAAAAACGCCAACCGCACTTACATTATTCACAAAGTCAAGTCCGGCTCCATCAGCATGCCGGCTTTTGTTAAGCTCAAAACCGCTGACTTGGACAAATTAGGCGATTATGTCCTGCAAAACATTCAAATCGAACAATAAACACTCTTAATTCAGGGTTAATTTTGACTCCCAAGCATTCATTTTCTTTCATTTCTCCCGGCGACTTTTAAGGTATAGTTAATAATAAATAAAAAAGAAACAACTTAAAGAGAATCCGTCATGAAAAGAAACAATAAAAAGACCCAAAACGTTATCTCTATCACAGATTGGAAAAAAACTAACAAAAAAATTAAAACTTATAACGAGCAACACACCAGCAATCCATCTACATCAACAGAGAACGAAGACATGGATTTAACCGGTATGCTTATTTGGTAAAACACCCCCTTGGATTGAGCGGCGGCCAGGAAAGCTATCTTTATTCGCTAATTAGCATTAAGCTCGGTTAATGAATCAATCGACCATCTTGCTTTTGCAGCAACCTGCAAATCATTTTGCTGCCCCGCCATCAATCGCTGACACCCTGCATACGCGATCATTGCGCCATTATCGGTGCAAAATTCCAAGCGCGGAAAATACACATCAACCGACAAGGCCTGCGCCATTTCATTCAGGCTCAAGCGAATTCTTTTATTCGCGCTAACCCCTCCCGCCACAACTAAACGCGTCAACCCGGTCTGATTGAGAGCCCTTCTACACTTAATCACTAATGTTTCCGCCGCTGCTTCCTGAAAAGCATAGGCAATATCCGCCCTATCCTCGGCTGTCTTTTCCGTTTTATTCAAAGCGTTAACCGTAAAGGTTTTCAAACCGCTAAAACTAAAATCCAAACCCGGCCTATCGGTCATCGGGCGCGGAAACTTAAAACGAGATTTACCGGAATCAGCCAGCTCGGCCAATCTAGGACCTCCCGGATAACCCAGCCCCAATAATTTTGCTGTTTTATCAAAAGCCTCACCGACCGCGTCATCTATTGACTCGCCCAATAATTGATAGCGCCCAATTCCATCCACCTTCACCAGCAATGTATGTCCACCTGAAATCAATAAAGCAACGAATGGAAATTTCGGCGGATTCGGTTCCAGCATCGGCGCCAACAAATGCCCTTCCATATGATGAACGGCAACAGCCGGCTTCCCCCAAGTCCAGGCCAAAGCCCGCGCTGTCGAACAGCCCACCAATAAAGCCCCCATCAAACCCGGCCCCGCCGTATAGGCCACCCCATCGACCTGTTCATGCGTCAAGCCCGTTACTTTCAAAGCGTTTTTTATCAATGGCGCTAATTTTCGAATATGATCGCGGGAAGCCAACTCCGGCACCACCCCGCCGTACTCCTCATGCATGCTGACCTGACTATATAAATCATGGTGCAGCAAACCCTGTTCTGAATGATAAATCGCCACCCCGGTTTCGTCACAAGAGGTCTCTATCCCTAATACATACATAAATTTTGAAAATACTCGCTATTTAGATATAATGTGGAGTTCACTGAAAGCTTTTAAATTAGCTTTGCTTGAAGTTTATGCTTTTGTTTCGCGAATCACCAACCCAAAACCTTGGATTCTCAAAGCTGCGAAACAAAAAAACAATTGAAAATTTTAACACAAACCGGACCATAACCTTATGCCAGCAGTAAAAGTTAAAGAAAACGAACCATTTGACATTGCCATTCGCCGCTTCAAAAGAGCTTGTGAAAAAGCAGGCGTTTTATCGGAAGTTCGCCGCCGCGAATTCTATGAAAAACCAACTGCTGAACGTAAACGCAAAGGCGCTGCGGCAGTCAAACGTCACTTAAAAAAATTAGCTCGCGAACGCTATGCATTGAAAAATTTACGTCGCGGACGCCCGCAACTTTAATTCAAAGCCAGCATGGAATCATTAAAAGAGCACATTAAAGGCGAAATGAAAAACGCCATGAAAGCTAAAGACAAAGAACGTCTTGGCGTTATTCGCATGATCCTTGCCGCTATCAAACAAATTGAAGTTGACGAACGCATAGAACTGGACGATGCCAGAACCATTGTCGTGCTGGACAAAATGCTGAAACAGCGCCGCGAATCCATCAAACAGTTCCGCGACGCTGGTCGCGACGACCTGGCCGACAAAGAGGAATCGGAAGTTACCGTGATTAAAGACTTCCTACCGCAACCTCTCAGCGAACAAGAAATAGACGCATTGATTTCAAAAGCCATAGCTGAAACAGGCGCAGCCTCAATTAAAGATATGGGCAAAATCATGGGACTATTAAAACCGCAGATGACCGGTCGCGCGGATATGTCTATCGTCAGCAGCAGAATCAAAGCACTGTTATCAGCTTAAGCTGCGCCATCTCGGCACATGTCCGGTCAAATTCCGAGAGAATTTATCGACGACTTGTTAGCAAGAGTTGATATTGTAGACCTCATTGACTCACATGTTCCTCTAAAAAAAGCGGGCAGCAATTATATTGCCCGCTGCCCCTTCCACAACGAAAAAACACCCAGTTTCACCGCCAACCGAAAAAAACAATTCTATCATTGCTTCGGCTGCGGCGCGGGCGGCGACGCTATCCGCTTCTTGATGGAATACAACCATTTAGACTTCCTTGAAGCCATTGAAGACCTTGCCGGCTTCGTCGGCGTCAGCGTTCCGCGCGTTAAATCGCCCACACCTCAGAAAATACAAGAAAGCAACCATATTTATGAGACGCTGACTCAGGCAAACCAGTATTTTCAACAACAATTACGTCACAACAAAGGCGACAACAAGGCCGCAAACTATCTTAAAAACCGAGGCGTCAGCGGCGAAACAGCCAAGAAATTCGCCCTCGGCTATGCGCCGGATGAGTGGCGCGCTCTCAGCGTCCGGCTCAACAAAAAATTTTTAGACCAAGCCGGCTTGCTAGTCACCCAAGAAAACGGCAATAGCTACGACCGCTTTCGTGATCGCCTTATTTTTCCCATTCGAGATAAACGAAACCGCACCATCGGTTTCGGCGGACGCGTCTTAGATGACAGCCTCCCTAAATACATTAATTCGCCGGAAACATCGGTATTCAGCAAAGGCCGGGAAATCTACGGACTCTACGAGTTACTCCAAAACGATGGCAAGCCGGAGCATATTTTAATCGTCGAAGGCTATATGGATGTCGTCGTCCTGGCGCAACACGGTTTCCAATTTGCCGTCGCCACATTGGGCACAGCAACATCCAAAGCACACCTGGAATTATTATTTCGCTTCTGCAATGACTTGGTTTTTTGCTTTGACGGCGACGCCGCCGGTCGCAAAGCCGCCTGGAAAGCTATGGAGACAGCATTCCCTTGCCTCAGCGGGCGCAGGCAAATCCGCTTTATCACCTTACCCCCGGAACACGATCCCGATTCATTAATCAGAGAAGACAAACAGCGCTTTACGAAGGCTGTGGAAGAAGCCGAAACGCTAACGGACTTCTTCTTTCTCAACCTCAAGCAATCACTCAATTTTGACAGCATCAACGGCAAAGCCCAAGTATTGGAAGAAGGCAAAGGCTTTATCGAAAGCATGCCCAACGGCTACGCAAAAGACATGATGCTAAACCAGCTCCAGGAAATCATCGGCCCTATTGAACTGGAGATTTCAAAAAAACAATCTACACTTAAAAAAACCAAACACACGCCACTGAGAGCAGTCATCGCATTATTACTACAAAACCCTGAATTTAGCGAGACTGTTGATGAAATCAATCCGGACTGGGAAAAAATGAGCTTTCCGGAAGAAGCAAAACAAGGCATTTCATTGTTAAAACATATTTTAAACACTATTGAGAAAACACAGCCCAAAAACCCGGCAATTCTTGCTCAAAGCTATCAAGGAACGAAATGGGAAAATACCATTCAAACACTGGCCAACTATGCCGTGTCGCCGCTGAATGACACCCATTTTGACGAAAAAGCCGAATTTATCGCCACTCTGGAAAGAGTCCTGGAAAATGGAAAAAAAAATTATTTTAACAATTTATTGAAATCAAAAATCCAAACCCGGAAACGAGAGTAATTTAAGCAAATCTATTGCAAAACCGCCTAACAACCCCCATGTTATGAGCAACTTGAAATTTGAATATCAGCGCAAAACCGACTAACAACTAAATCATAGACGCAGCCGAACATTAACTATAGCCAAACCGTCAATTTAGTGTTATAGTTTCCGGTTCGGTAACGATTGATGCTGAATAAACTTTGCGAGTGTAGAATGAACCAAGAACAACAGCAATCCCAATTAAAACAACTCATCGCCAAAGGCAAGCAACAAGGTTATTTAACCTATGCTGAGGTCAATGATCATCTACCCAGTGATATTTTAGATCCCGACCAAATCGAAGATATCATCGGCATGATCAATGACATGGGAATCCAGGTTCATGAAGTCGCCCCCGATGATGATGACTCTCTAATCACCTCCGACGCAGCCGTCAGCACCGACGATGATGACGCCGACGCGGCCGAGGTTGCCGCACTTGCTTCTGTCGACAGTGAATTCGGTCGCACTACCGACCCGGTGCGCATGTATATGCGCGAAATGGGTTCGGTTGAATTATTAACGCGCGATGAAGAACTAAAAATAGCCAAACGCATCGAAAAAGGCCAAATGCAAATTATCGAGGCGTTGTCGCGCTCGCCTTTTTTAGTCAACGAATTCTTTTCGGTTTTTGACCAAATTAAGGATGAAGAGTCCGGTATTCGCTTAAACGATATGATTACCGGCCTGGCGGATTTAGATGAACCTGACAATGAAAATTTAACCGCCCCGTCGACGGCCACCCAAAATTCAGCCGATAGCTCCGACGATGAGGAAGAAGAGCCTAAGGTTGTAAACTACGACGAAATCAAAGAAAAAGTCGACCATCTAAAAAGCCTTCACAAAAAAACCGTCGCCAGCATTAAAAAGAATGGTTATTTCCATTCTAAGTCGGAAAAATGCTTGGCTGAAATGACCATAGGCTTTACCGAGTTAAAATGGAATCCACAATTCCTCAAAAAATTAACCAGTGTTTCAACCGAAATAACCAATACCATACGCAGACAAGAAAAAATCATTTTAGACATTTGCGTAAAAGATGCGAAGATTCCCAAAAAAAACTTCATCAATTCGTTTACTGAAAATGAAGCCAGCCCCAAATGGCTGGATCAATTCATCGATAGCAATCAAAAATACGCTGAGGTATTAAAACAACGCGAAGATGAAATCAGAAACGCCCAATATCGTTTAACCGAAGTTGAAAAAACAATCAACATGTCGATTGCCGCAATCAAAGACGTAAACCGTTGCATTTCAATCGGCGAAGCGAAATCCCGACGCGCTAAAAAAGAAATGATCGAAGCCAATTTGCGCCTGGTCATTTCAATTGCCAAAAAATACACCAATCGCGGCCTGCAATTTCTGGATTTAATTCAAGAAGGCAATATCGGCTTAATGAAGGCAGTCGATAAATTTGAATATCGCCGCGGCTATAAATTTTCAACCTACGCCACTTGGTGGATCAGACAGGCCATCACCCGCTCCATCGCCGACCAGGCCAGAACCATCCGAATTCCGGTGCATATGATTGAAACAATCAATAAACTTAACCGGGTGTCAAGACAAATCTTACAGGAAATGGGCAGAGAAGCCACCCCTGAAGAATTAGCTGAACGCATGGAAATGCCGGAAGACAAAGTCCGTAAAGTTTTAAAAATCGCCAAAGAACCTATTTCCATGGAAACCCCGATAGGCGATGATGAAGATTCGCATTTAGGTGATTTTATTGAAGACGCAAAGGTGCTTTCTCCAGTAGAGTCTGCTACAATAGCAGGATTGAGAGAATCCACTCAAAATGTACTTTCCGGCTTGACTGCGCGGGAAGCGAAAGTATTGCGTATGCGTTTCGGCATCAACATGAATACCGACCACACTTTAGAAGAAGTCGGCAAACAGTTTGATGTCACCCGAGAGCGCATTCGTCAAATTGAAGCCAAAGCTTTAAGAAAGCTGCGCCATCCATCACGTTCAGAGCAGCTCAGATGTTTTCTTGACGGAGAATAAGCCGCCCGCGCGTTGAAAGGTTCATAGCTTCAACAATTGATTACTCAAGAATCTCTGCGGCTTCATACAAATCAGGGCCCTTAGCTCAGTTGGTTAGAGCATCCGACTCATAATCGGCAGGTCCCCAGTTCGAGTCTGGGAGGGCCCACCATCTTTCGGCCGCATTCGTAGCCTTATATATAACTATAGTATTTATAGCCAAAGAGGAATTACAGTGAGTAATAATTTTATTTTTACATCTGAATCTGTTTCAGAAGGGCATCCCGACAAAGTAGCTGATCAAATTTCTGACGCCGTTGTTGATGCTTTATTAGATCAAGACCCCCGCTCCAGAGTCGCCTGTGAAACCATGATTAAAACCGGCATGGTGATTTTGGCCGGCGAAATCACCACCGACGCATGGGTTGATACCGAAGAGCTGGTCAGAAACGTGGTCTGCGAAATTGGTTACGATAAGGGCGATATTGGTTTTGATGGAAAAACTTGCGCGGTTCTTAATGCTATCGGCAAACAATCCTCAGATATCGCCATGGGCGTTGATGAAAGCGAAGAGCACGAACAAGGCGCAGGCGATCAAGGTTTGATGTTCGGCTACGCCAGCAATGAAACCGATGTACTGATGCCGGCCCCTATCACCTATTCGCATCGATTAGTTGAGCGTCAAGCCGCTATCCGCAAAAACGGAACTTTACCGTGGTTAAGACCTGATGCTAAAAGCCAGGTGACTTTTCGCTATGAAAACGACAAACCCGTCGCCATTGACGCTGTTGTCTTATCCACCCAGCATTCTCCCGAAATAGGCGGAAAGTTACTGGAAGAAGCGGTGATGGATGAAATCATCTTGCCCACTCTGCCGAAAGAATGGCTGCATAGCGAAACTCAATATTTTATTAACCCAACCGGCCAATTTATTATCGGCGGCCCGGTAGGCGATTGCGGCTTAACAGGTCGTAAAATCATCGTTGACACCTACGGCGGCATGGCTCGCCACGGCGGCGGCGCATTCTCCGGTAAAGATCCCTCAAAAGTTGACCGTTCAGCAGCCTATATGGCTCGCTATGTCGCCAAAAACATTGTCGCCGCCGGTTTAGCCGAACGCTGCGAAATTCAAGTCTCATACGCCATCGGCGTTGCCGAACCCACTTCGATAAGCGTTGAAACCTTCGGCACCGGCAAAATCAGTGAAGAAAAATTAGTCCCAATGATCCGCGAACATTTTGATTTGCGCCCTAAAGGCCTGATCGCTCAACTGGACTTATTAAAACCTATTTATCGACCCACTGCCGCTTATGGTCATTTCGGACGCTCAGAAGAAACTTTCAGCTGGGAGCGCACTGACAAAGTTGAAGCATTAAAAGAATCAGCCGGAATTTAATTCGATTGGAGAAACAGATGAGTACAGAAGATTACAAAGTCGCCGACATTAACTTAGCGGAATGGGGTCGCAAAGAAATACAAATTGCCGAAACCGAAATGCCGGGCTTGATGGCGTTACGCGCTGAATATGGCGAGCAACAACCTTTAAAAGGCGCCCGCATCGCTGGCTGTTTACATATGACCATACAAACAGCCGTGTTAATAGAAACGTTAACGACTCTAGGCGCAGAAGTCAGATGGTCGTCATGCAATATCTTTTCCACCCAAGACCATGCGGCGGCGGCGATGGCGGCGGCCGACATTCCGGTATTCGCCTGGAAAGGCGAAACCGAAGAAGAAGCCGAATGGTGTATCGAACAAACCATTATCGGCGCTGACGGCTGGCGTCCGAATATGATTTTGGACGACGGCGGCGACCTAACCGTCATGATGCATGATAAATTTCCCGAACTCATGGCGGATGTTAAAGGGCTATCGGAAGAGACCACCACCGGCGTATTGCGTTTATATGAAATGGTCAACAAAGGAACCTTAAAAGTCCCAGCCTTCAATGTAAACGACTCGGTCACCAAATCAAAATTTGATAACCTATACGGCTGCCGCGAATCTTTAGTTGACGGCATCAAACGCGCCACCGACGTCATGGTCGCTGGCAAAATAGCGGTCGTCTGCGGCTATGGCGATGTCGGTAAAGGCTGTGCGCAATCCTTAAGAGGTTTGGGCGCAACCGTTTGGGTTACCGAAATCGACCCGATATGCGCCTTGCAAGCATCAATGGAAGGCTATCGCGTGGTCACCATGGAAGAAGCCGCCCCACAAGCTAATATTTTCGTTACCGCCACCGGTAACTTCAATGTCATTACCCATGACCACATGAAAGCCATGCGCGATCAGGCGATTGTGTGCAATATCGGCCATTTTGACTCTGAAATTGAAATTGCCGCCATTCGTCAATACACCTGGGAAAACATCAAACCACAAGTGGATCATGTGATATTCCCTGACGGCAAACGATTAATAGTGTTAGCGGAAGGACGCTTGGTCAATCTTGGCTGCGCAACCGGCCACCCCAGCTTTGTAATGTCCAATTCATTCTGCAACCAGGTCTTGGCGCAAATTGAATTATGGCAAAATCACAGCGAATACGAGACGCAGGTCTATGTATTACCGAAAAAACTGGATGAAAAAGTTGCTCGCTCGCATTTGGCTCAACTCGGCGTACAATTAACCGAATTAACTCAAGCGCAATCTGATTATCTCAACGTACCTGTGGAAGGGCCTTATAAGCCGGACCATTATCGTTACTAAGAACTGTCAGATCAGCAATAAAAAGAGAAAGGCGCTTTAGCGCCTTTTTTCTTATATAATCCCGCCTATGAGAATTTCACGCCTGTATGTCAATCAATCTCTGGCAGTCGGTTTAAAAATACAATTGGACGAAGCCGCCGGTCATTACGTCCGCACCGTATTGCGCCTGAAAAAAGATCAACAAATTGTGTTGTTTAATGGCAAAGGCGGCGAGTACATCGCTGAATTCAACGAAGTCAGTCGCAAGCGTACTTTATTGACGGTAAAATCCTTTAATGATCGTTCTGCTGAATCCAACTTCCAAGTTTCGCTGGGCTTAGGCATATCCCGCGGCGATAAAATGGATTGGGCAATCCAAAAAGCCGTTGAACTTGGGGTGAACAGCATCAGGCCTTTATTTACCGAACGTTGCGTCGTCAAACTCACTAATGAAAAGCGGCAGCAACGCCTACAGCATTGGCGAAATATCAGCCAACATGCCGCCGAGCAATCAGGCCGCACCTTGTTGCCGGATTTCCATGAATGCTTGACTTTCAACGATTGGCTGACGAAGCCGCAAGGCTTGAAGGTTTTTCTGGACCCTCACGCCGAACAATCCTTACGTCTATTACAGCCTACAGAAAATCGCATAACTTTACTATCTGGTCCGGAAGGCGGATTTTCCGATATTGAAAGATCTTTGGCAATGGAATATGGTTTTATTCCAATACGATTAGGGCAGCGAATTTTACGCACGGAAACAGCTGCTTTGGCGGCATTAACCGCTGTTCAAACACTTTGGGGGGATTTCAGATGAAGGGTATGTCGCCTTTAAACCAAAAGCTAAGCTACGCATTTGCTCCGCTATTCATTTTAGCCGCTTTCGCTTTTTTCGCCTGTTTTATCGCAGTCGGTATTTTAATGCTAAGCGGGGATATCGTCGAATTGCGCAAAGTCATCAGTAAAGCAACCTTGGTTTTACTGATTCTCTCTATCTTCCCTTTACGTAAATATTTAAAACTCAGTTGGCAAGAAATCGGCTTTTGCCGTCGCCCGTTATTTTTTAAACAAATGGGTTATGGCTTACTGCTGTCTTTACTGACATTAGCGCCCGTTTTATTAACCTTATACGGTATGGATATCCATATCATTGATGGAACGAGAAGCTGGACGCCGAGCAAAGCCGTCATCAAAATTTCAGTCGCCTTATTACTGGCGCTATTAATTTCCTTTGCCGAAGAGCCCTTATTTCGCGGCATTCTGCTCAGCGGCTTCAAACGCAAACTCGCGATATGCACCAGCATTATGCTCAGTTCCGCTTATTACGCTGCGCTACATTTTTTAAAAAATAAAACTGATGTGCCTTACGAAGACATTTCGCTAAGCATTGCTTTTCAATTAACCTTGGAGACCTTCGCAAATTGGTTCAACCCGGAAATATTTTCCGCATTGATTTCCTTATGGGTGGTCGGACTCTTTTTAGCCATCATCCGCACCGATTTCAAACAAAGCATGGGCGTCTGTGTCGGTTGTCACGCCGGCTGGGTATGGCAAATCAAAGTCAGTAAGGATTTCCTGAATACCAATGAACAATCCGAATGGCTTTATCTGGTAAGCAGTTACGACGGCGTCGTCGGCCCACTCGTTACGGTATGGTTGACGCTTGCCATCTGCAGTTATTTGGCCTGGAAAAAATTCAAACCGAAATCTTCATAATTTTTTTCTTGCAAAAAATATTTTTTCATCTAGACTTCAAAATTAGTCGCGTACAACTAAACAAGCGAATTTTTACAAAACCAGTCACCTCATAACACCTACTAATTCACTTAACCGAAAAATTATTGGAGAGATTGCTAATTCATAACCCCATAAGATAGCTACTAACCGTTTCAAGTACTTAACTCAACTTTTTGTGATAACAAGTCACATTGACAACTTACGATAACGTATGCAATCGACAATAGCAAACCACTCACATATCAATTTAGGCAATATCCTTTTTTCACTGTTTATCGTCCCGATAGGCATAGAACTACAAAGCCGGATATTAAACTTTCAGGACTTTAGTTTTAGCAGTCTTCCACAACTATTAATATTATTTATTCAGGATTCATTGATAATTGCGATCACTTATTATCTAACCCGCTCTTTTTTCCAGAAAAAAATCAAATCAGGACAGGATTTTATTAAGCAATGTACGGACAATGAGCAAATAGATTTGACTCAACGCTTGCCGACCAAAAATAAAGATCTTTTTTTTGAGCTTAATCAGCAAATTAATGAAAGCTTATCTTTTTCCGAACAAATCGTTTCGGGAATCAGCGCTTCTTCATCGCGATTAATCCCAATGTCTGAAGAATTGACAGACACCTATAGTTTATTTACACAAAAAGCCGCTCTGCAAAATGATTTCAGTCAAGTAGTTGTCGACGCCATTAATGAAGTTCATCAATCTAATACCTTAGTCAATCAGCATATTGATGAAATCTACGATTCAACCAGATATGCAGTTAATCATGTCGGGCAAAGTCAAAAAACAGTTATCGAAACCACAGATAGCATTGATCAATTAGCCAATCAACTGGCCAATGCTCATCAACAAATCGATACTTTATATCAGAATACCGAACAAATCGGCACTATTATCGAAGTCATTAACACTATTGCCGAACAAACTAATCTATTAGCCTTGAATGCTGCGATTGAAGCCGCCAGAGCGGGCGACCACGGTCGCGGTTTTGCGGTTGTTGCCGACGAAGTCAGAACCTTATCCGAACGAACCCGCGCATCCACACATCAAGTACATGAAATCGTTGAACAAATTCAGGACAACATGTCCACTGTAGTGACTACCATGGAAAAAAGTCAAACCGCGATGAGCGATTCGGTGGACAAATCGAAACAAACAGCCGAACAGTTGCATGAAATTCAAAATACAGTCGTACATATAGATGAAATAGCGCAACAAATAACCGGTTCAATCTCGGAACAAACTTCTTCAATCAATAAAACACTGGAGACCGCTAACGGATTGATAGAACTGAATCAAGACGCCTTAACAGCCTCTAAAACGCATACGGTATCCAGCAATGATTTAGTCAAACTCTGTGAGGCTATAAAAACACAACTCAATAACTTCATTATCAGCGAAGCGACTTGGCATACCCAAAAAAGAGCTGCGCCGCGATTTAAAGCATTCTACTGATGTTGATAACGATACAGATACTGATGAGCAAAATATCGATCTTTGGTAAAAATGCTGACTCAATAAGGGTTTCGAGGTCTTAGCAAATAAGACCTCCAAGTAATAAATGTAGTAAGGATTTTCCGCGTTGCTACATATCATGAACGAATTCAAAAAGCTCAGGTAAATAGGTAACTTTTCTTGTGAAATGCCACGGTGAGGCCGCAGCCATGAGCGTAATAAAGACCAAAAAACCTCCATGGTATTGACATGAACTTCATGGAAACCATCCCCGTCCTCATCACGTGCGTATCCATCTGCACTATGGTTAACGTCGCATGGATGTAGGAGATTGAGCAATGCAGGGAGCAGTGTGCCGAGGCTTGGAAATAGGCGCAAGTAAGCTATGATCGCTACCAGCATCCTGCTTCAAACGACACTTGCACATCCATGCCCTTAGGCCTGAGGATTTTATAATTAATCTGGACAACAGATGAAATTCATCTACATTTATATCATGGATTATGATTAATTAATCTTCCCTATAACTTTGGCTCATACAGTGTCTTATCAAAACATAACATCGAATAGAAAAAAAAATTCTTATATTGGGGAACAACGTTTTCATTTTATTTCCGGACTCCCTCGTTCTGGTTCAACCCTACTCGCCGCGTTATTGAAACAAAATCCTAATTTTCATGCTGGCATGAGTAGTCCGGTAGGGTCTTTAGTTTCTTCAAATGTTAAGCTTATGAGTGCAGGTAGTGAAGTCTCATTAGGAGTAACTGAAGAACAAAAGCAACGCCTGCTGCATGGTATTTTTTATCAATATTATGCAGATTTAAACGATACAGGGATTATTTTTGATACCAACCGTTCTTGGTGTTCGCGAATGTCTTTATTAGATCAACTGTTTCCTGACTCCAAAGTTATTGCCTGCGTTCGTGATGTGCCCTGGGTAATGGATAGTATTGAGCGATTATTACAGAAAAACCCCTTTGAAAATTCCAGGCTGTTTTCGACTGAATCTGAAAGAGCTACTGTTTATAGCAGAGTTGCAACGCTTGCGAGACATGATCGCATGATCGGTTTTCCATGGGCTGCGTTAAAGGAAGCATACTATGGACCTTTTTCCAAAAAATTGCTGCTAGTTGAATATGATTTACTTGCACGCACCCCCGAAAAAGTATTGAAACTTGTTTACCAGTTTCTGGATGTGCCATTTTATGATGGCCATGACTATGAAAACGTAACGTTTGATGCGCCCACTTTTGATAATGCATTAGGACTGAGCGGACTGCATCAGGTTAGAAAAAAAGTAGAACCTATTGAGCGGGATACCGTTCTCCCACCGGATATTTTTGAAAAATATGCAGAAATGACATTCTGGCGAACAGACAGAAGAAGCGCCGCAAGTGTTATCCAGCCCGTGTTTAATAATTAGTAATCAATTGGAATCAAAACTATGGCTCTAAGTTTCTCTAAAGACGAAGTATTATGGAATTTTTCCAGTTATGATGATAATTCTTCACCGAGCACTGCTGTTTTCGGCGATGTTGATGGTGATAACGACATTGATATCTTTATAGGGATTGAAAGAGCCGCCGGAAGCCAAGGCAGCCAACTATGGAAAAATGACGGCAGTGGTAATTTTACGCTTTCTCAGACATTTACTGCCGCCAGAGTGGTTAAAGCCTGGCTGGTCAATATCGATGGCGATGCGGACCTTGAACTGATCACCCGTTCCTATACCAGCGGAGCTGATTCAGTTGAAATTTTCGATAACAATGGCACAGGAACTTTCTCTAAAATTGGTTCAGTAGGTGGAAGAACCGGTGATGCAGCTGTCGGCGATATCGATAATGACAATGATCTTGATATCGTAACCGCTGCATATGCTGGCGGTTATCAAACATTCAAAAATAATGGATCTGGTAGTTTTTCACTGTCCACAACAGCAACAGGACCTGCTAACCCTTATAATATTGAGCTTGTAGACTTAGACCAGGACACTGACCTTGATATTGTTACTATTGAGGAAAATAACGGACGCACACTCTTAAATAATGGATCGGGGACTTTTACCGCAAACACGACTTTTGGTAATGTTTACGGAACTTTTGCCAATTCAGCCGATTTAACCGGTGATGGATATGCTGAAGCCATGGTCAACGGCATCAATGGATCTACCTATGATTTTTATGTTTATCGAAATGACGGTAGCGGTGGACTGGGCGCCCAATTACAAATTATAAGCAGTGCAAATGTACCTTACGGCTTTGCAGATGTCGACTCTGATGGCGATCTGGACGGCCTAGGCACCAGCAAAGTATTCTTAAATAATGGTTCAGGGTTGCTGTCTGATTCAGGCCTTTCTTTCATTGATCCTACATTTCAACAATATTATGGAGCTAATGTTCAAGGCAGACCTTTAGGTGCGGCAGATCTCGACGGTGACGGAGACCTGGAACTGGCGGTATCATTCAGTACATACGACTGGAGCGCCAGTGACCCGGATCCGTTTTATTTTTCCAGAGTTACATTGTTTAACAATGACGCTGCTCCTGCATCCGATACTGATGGTTCATTAACTGCAGCAGCGGGCGTCATTGAGCCGATAGCTCTCGGCACAACAAT